>CAZUXK010000024.1:10753-25708 GCA_964624025.1 uncultured Brevundimonas sp. | reverse complement strand
CCGGCGACGGGGCCTGGCCGGGCCTTCTGCTGGCGGCCGTGTTCGCCGCCGTGGCCGGGTGGCAGATCCAGACCGGGGCCGGGCCGATCCCCTGGGCCCTGTCGGCCCAGACCCTGGCCGAGGGCCGGTACGACACCCTGCTGACCCACATGGTCAGCCATGCGGGCCTGCTGCATCTGGGGTTCAACACCCTGGCCCTGCTGACGCTCAGCCCGCCGGTGGTGCGGGCGCTGCGGCGCGGGCCGGCGCGCAGCCCGATGCTGCTGCGCTACGCCGGGCTGTTCCTGATCGGGGGGCTCTGCGCCGCCGGCCTGTTCCTCGCCCTCAATCCGGGAGAGACGACGCCGATGCTGGGCGCCTCGGGGGCGATCTGCGCCTTCTGGGGCCTGGTGGCGCGGCTGGACCCGGCTGGCGGACCGGACCCGGCGATCTGGTCGCGCCACGCGCGCGGCGTGATCCAGGGCTTCGCCCTCAGCAACCTGATCCTGGCCCTGCTGATCAACGGCCCGATCGCGGCGACGGGCGGCAGCGGCGGCATCGCCTGGGAGGCGCACCTCGGCGGCTTCCTGTTCGGCCTGCTGCTCGGGCCGCTGTTCCTGCCGCGGCCGCCGCCGCCCCCGCCGATGGGGCCGTGGGGGCCGCGGACGTGAAGGGGCTCAGTTCAGACGGGTCGCGCCGCCGCGGATGATGCACGCGTAATCAGCCCGGGCCTGCCCCGTCGCGGCGCCGGGGATGGGCTGAAGGATGCCGCCGCGCTCGCGGCACTCGGCGGTATAGGCGCCCAGCTCCTGCTGGTAGCGGCTGGTTTCGCGAACCGTCGCGCAGGCGACCAGCGAGACCGCGAGCAGCGGCAGGATGGCGAGGATGGTCAGGCGGGAACGGGTCATGGCTCTCCTCCTTCAGGGGCGCGGCCAGTCTAGCACCTATCGGCGGCGCGCGCGCTTCTGCAGCACGAAGCCGATCACCTTGGCGACCGCCTCGAAGTGGACCTTGGGGATGACGTCGTCGATCTCGACCGAGGCGTAGAGGGCCCGCGCCAGCGGGACGTTCTCGACGATCTCGACATTGTGCTCCCGGGCGACCTCGCGGATCTTCAGGGCCAGGGCGTCGACCCCCTTGGCCACGCACACCGGGGCCCCGTCGCCCAGCTCCGGATCGTAGCGCAGCGCCACCGAATAGTGGGTCGGGTTGGTGACCACCACCGTCGCCGTCGGCACCGCCTGCATCATGCGCCGGCGACCACGCTGGATGCGGATCTGGCGCAGCTTCGCCTTCAGATGCGGATCACCCTCGGTCTGCTTGAACTCCTCCTTCAGCTCATGGGTCGTCATCCGCATGCGCTTGGCGAAACGCATCTTCTGCCAGAGGTAGTCGGCGCCCGAGGCGAGAGCGAGGAACACCAGCGTCGCCGCCAGAAGCCCCAGCGCCAAGTCGCGAACCAGCGGCAGAATGGCCGCCGGGCTCATCGCCGCCAGGTTCTCCAGCTCGCGGATGTGGGGCCGCAGCACGAACCAGCAGACCACGGCGATGGCGATCAGCTTGAGGAAGGTCTTGAGGAACTGGACGATGCCGTCGGGGCCGAAGATGCGCTTGAAGCCCTCGATCGGATTGATCTTCTCCAGCTTGGGCTTGAGCTTCTCGCCGCTGAAGATCAGGCCCGACTGGATCAGGTGACCGCCGGCCCCGCCGATCATGGTGGCGACCATGACGGCGGCCATGATCGGGGCGGCGATCCAGATGCCCTTGTTGGCGATCTCGATCCCGGCCCCGGCGTCGAAGCCGCCCATCAGCTCGTGCGGGCTCTCGATGAAAACGACCATCTGCTCGGCCATGCGGCCGGAGAACCAGCCGCCGAGGCTGAACAGCACCGCCGCCCCGCCGAGCAGGGCCAGGGTCGAGCCGACATCCTGCGACTTGGCCACGTCCCCCTTGCGACGGGCCTCCTCGAGTTTTCGTGGGGTGGCTTCTTCTGTTTTGGACTCGGGATCGGTGTCCTCAGCCACCGGCGCCTCCCGCGAACAGCCCCGCCATGGTGCGGTAGCGGTCGATGAAGACGGTCCCGATCACCCCGAGACTCAGGGCGAAGATCGACAGGCCGAACAGCACGTTCAGCGGCGTCGAGACGAAGAAGACCTGGAACTGCGGCATGATCCGGCCCACGAGGCCGGTCGCCAGGTTGAAGATGATCGAGAAGACGATCACCGGCGCGGCCAGCTGCACCCCCAGCAGGAAGCTGCCGGACACGGTGCGGATGGCGAGGGTGACGAAGTCCTCGACCACCAGCGGCGCCACCGGCCGCACGACGTCATACGACCCCAGCAGGCCGGCGATGAACAGGTGGTGGGTGTTGGTGGCGAAGATCATCGCCACCCCGAACAGGGTCAGGAAGGCCGCCAGGGTCGTGGCCGGCTGGGCCTGCAGCGGATTGGCGGTCTGGGCGAAGCTGAGCGTGGTCTGCAGCGACACCACCTCACCCGCCGTGGACAGGGCCGCCATCAGCAGCCGCAGCAGGAAGCCGATCATCAGCCCGGTGGTGACCTCGCGGATCAGCCAGCCCACCATGCTGCCGAGACTGGCCGGCAGGGGCGGCAGGCTGCCGGCGACCAGCGGCCACAGGGCGAGGGACAGGACCAGGGCCAGCGACAGGCGGATGCGCGGGGAGACGTAGGCCTCGCCGAAGCCCGGCAGCAGCATCAGGATGGCCCCGATGCGGGCGAAGATCAGCGCCCCGGCCCAGACCTGATCGGCGGTGGCGAAGGCGTCCACGCCCTACATGCCCGAAATGCGGGCCGCGATCTCGCGCATGAAGCTCCCGAGCAGCGCTCCCATCAGCGGCAGGAACAGCAGGATCGAGACGAAGATGGCCAGGATCTTGGGCGCATAGATCAGGGTCTGTTCCTGGATCTGGGTCAGGGCCTGGAACAGGCCGATCACCACGCCGACGACCAGGCCGACCAGCAGCACCGGCGCGCACAGCTGGATGGTGAGCCAGAGCGCATCGCGCCCGACGTCCAGAACCTCCGCGCCGCTCATGACTTACTCCCAACCCCGGGCGGCGACGCCGTCGCCACCGGGCAGAAAATGCCGGGGCCGTGGTTAACAGGGTCCTAACCGGGGCTGGCCCGGCCCTTGCGGCGCGAGGCGCGAAGGAGCCGCACGCCATGGCCTGGACCGCGATTTCGACCCGTAATGACACGCCGCCGCCGATCGTGCGCGGCGGCTGGCTGGACGCCCTGCGCTTCATCGTCGCCAGCCTGATCGTGCTGCACCACTTCCAGGCGGCCGGCCCGCACGCCCTCGCCGAGACGGTCCATCCGGTGTTCGAGCGCGGCGGCTTCCTGCTGACCAACTTCTTCCTGATCGATTCCGGCTATGTGCTGATGCGGGTGTACGGCGGTCAGCTGGCCGCGGGGCGGATGACCGGCCTCGATTTCTTCCTCAAGCGCGTGCTGCGGGTGTTCCCGGCCCACCTGATGATGGGCCTGACGCTCGTCGCCCTGGTCGTGGTCGGCGGCGCCGTGGGCTTCGCGCCCCGCAATCCGGAGTGGTTCCGCTGGGACCAACTGCCGGCGCAGCTGACCCTGACCCAGTCGCTGGGCGTGCCCGGCGGACTGGGGTGGAACGCCCCCTCCTGGTCGATCTCGGCCCTGATCGGCTGTTACCTGATATTCCCGTGGCTGCTGCAGATCCTGCGCCGGCTGGGCCCCTGGACGGCCCTGCTGGGCGTCGTGGCCCTCTATCTGCTGGCCAACGCCGTGACCTGGGCGCTGCTGGGCTATCCGGTCTACCAGATGCCCCTCGCCTACGGCCTGATCCGCGCCCTGCCCCTGTTCGTGCTGGGCATGGCGCTGGCGGTGGTGTCCGAGCGGGTGTTCATCGCGCCCCGCGTGGCGCGCATCGCCCTGCTGTCCGCGGCCATCGGCCTGGCGACCGTGCAGGCCTTCGACAAGCACGCTTTGCTGTCGCTGGTGTTCATCAGCCTGATCCTGCTGGCCGCAGGGGCCATTCCGGCGACCCGCCCCTCGAAGCTGGTCGAGCGGGCGGCGGTCGTCTCCTTCGCCCTGTTCATCAGCAATGAGGTGGTGCGGATCGCCTGGTTCGGCGCGGCCAATGTCGCCATCGCCCGGTTCGGCCTGTCCGAGACGGTGCAGTGGGGCCTGTGGGGCGCCGGAGTGCTGGCGGCCTTCGTCTTCGCCTTCGCCTTCAACGCCCTGGTGGACCAGCCGCTGCAGACCTGGATCAAGGCCCGGCTGGCGCAGCGCCGCCAACGCCGCGGCGCGTCGGCCGAGCAGCCGGTCGTGTCGCTGGAAGGATGAGCCGCGCCGCCGTCAGATCGGCATGCGCATGATTTCCTGGTAGGCCTGGATCACCTGGTCACGCACCGCCATCACGGTCTCCAGCGAGGCCTCGGCGGAGGCCACGGCGGTCACCACGTCGATCAGCTCGGCGCGGCCCTGCACGGCCATGGTCATCTGCTGCTCGGCCTGGCGGGACTGGTTGACCGCATTGGTCATGACCCCGTCCAGCAGCTCGGCGAAGCCCGGACCGCCCTGCACCGCGCCGGGGCCGCCGGCCGGACCTGCCGCCCCGGTCGCGGCCGCCTGATAGGCCTTGATCGCCGCCATCGGGCTCATCGCTCAGTTCCTCAGCGCTTCAGCAGGTCGAGGGTGCGCTGCTCCATGGCGCGCGCCGTCTCGATGACGTTCAGATTGGCCTCGTAGGCCCGCTGGGCCTCGCGCATGTCCATGCTCTCGATCAGGGTGTTGACGTTGGGCCGCAGGACATAGCCCTCGGCGTTGGCCGCCGGGTGCTGGGGGTCGTACTCGAGGCGGAAGTCGCTCGGATCGTCGCGCACCTGGGTCAGGGCCACGCCCGTGGCCCCGTCCAGCTCGCGCGCCTGGAACACCGGCACCCGCCGGCGGTAGGGCTCGCCGCCGGGCTGCAGCGCCGTCGACTCGGCGTTGGCGATGTTCTCGGCGATGATCCGCATGCGCGACTGCTGCGCCCGCAGCGCCGTCGCGGCGGCGGCCATGGCCGGGTTCTGGGGGCCGACGGGATCGCTCATTCAGGTCTCTCCTGCGCCGGGATCAGCGGCCCGGCGGGCGCGCGGCCAGCCGGACCATCTGCATGGACTTCTGGTAGAAGCCGATCGCCGCGTCATAGGCCATGCGGCTCTCGGCCATCTTCAGCATCTGCTCCTCGACCACCACGGAGTTGCCGTCGAGGGTGGTTTCGGAGTCCGGGGTCGTGCGCGCCTCGAAGCGCCCCGGGCCCCGGTTGGGCGGGGTCAGATGGGTCGAGGTCGTCCGGGCCATCTGCAGGCCGCCCGCGGTCTGCAGCGCCCGGGCGAAGTCGGTCGGCGCGCGCAGGTCGCGCGCGGCGTAGCCGGGCGTGTCGGCGTTGGCGACGTTCTCGGCGATCACGCGCTGGCGCTGGTCCAGCCACGACAGCCGGCCCCGGAGCGCCTGCATCAGCGGCAGATCGTTGACGCTCATCCCGCGGTCCTCCCGCATCCTGCCCGATGCAGGTCTGGGCAGAACATGCCGGGGCCATGGTTAACGCCCGGTTATCTCAACGCCGCGTTAACCGTCCCCGTTAACACTCGGGCTCTCACCTTCCGGGCCGCCCGATGCAGCTACTCGATTTCATCCGCGCCGCCTTCGGCCTCGCCTTCACCCTCGGGCTGATCGGGCTGGCGGCCTGGGGCGCCCGTCGCTACGCACCCCAGCTGCTGGCGCGCCTGCAGGCGCCGCGCGGCGAGCGCCGGCTGCAGGTGATCGAGACCCTCGTGCTGGATCCGGCCCGGCGGCTCGTGCTGGTGCGGGTCGACTCCGAGGAGCGGTTGCTGCTGCTGGGCGAAGGGCGGGAACTGATCGAGCCGCGGGGTCCGGGCAAATGACCGCCAGCCCCGCCACGCGCCTGCAGACCGCCCGGCCGAAGCTGTTCGCCCTCCCCACCCGGGCCGAGCTGAAGCGCGCGGCCCTGTTGTCGCTCATCGTCACCGCCCTGTGCCTGGTCTGGCCGATCGCCGCCGTGGCCCAGGCCGCCGGCGGCAGCGGTACCGCCCTGAACATCGACCTCGGCACCGGCGCCGGCCTGACCGAGCGCGTGGTGCAGTTGATCGGGCTGATCACCGTCCTGTCGCTGGCGCCGTCGATCGTCATCATGACCACCAGCTTCGTGCGCATCATTGTGGTGCTGTCGCTGCTGCGCACGGCGCTGGGCCTGCAGCAGTCGCCGCCGAACGCCGTGCTGGTGTCGCTGGCCCTGTTCCTGTCGGCCATCGTCATGGCTCCGACGTGGCAGGACGCCTATGATTCGGGCATCCGCCCCCTGCTGGACCAGCAGATGGAGCTACCCCAGGCCTTCGATGCGGCATCGGAACCTGTGAAAACCTTCATGCTGTCGCAGGTGGAGCGCGGCGACCTGGAACTGTTCGTCCGGCTGAGCCGCATCGAGGCTCCGGAGAACGTTCAGGACCTGCCCCTGAGGACCGTCATTCCCGCCTTCATGATCAGCGAGTTGAAGCGGGCCTTTACCATCGGATTTCTTCTTTTCGTTCCGTTCCTTGTGATCGATCTGGTGGTCGCCAGCGTGCTCATGTCGATGGGCATGATGATGCTGCCGCCGGTGATCATTTCGCTGCCGTTCAAGCTGATCTTCTTCGTGCTCGTGGACGGCTGGCGACTGGTCGCCGGCAGCCTCGTCGATAGCTTCCAGGCGGCCTCCGGGAGCGGCTGAATCCCCAGCCCGCGGGGCCGTCTTCGGCGCTGCAGCTTGCCAAGCCGGGGGAAACGCGTGTTGATCGCCCGGTCTTCGCCCGGATTCGGGCGACCAGAAACGGAAACGACCCCATGACCACTCAAGCTGAACTGATCGCCGCCGTCGCCAAGGAAGCCGGCGTGTCGCAGGCCGACGCCGGCCGCGTGCTGGCCGCGATCGTCGACAACATCCACAAGAGCCTGAAGTCGGGCGGCGAAGTTCGCATCTCGAACCTCGGCGTGTTCGACACCGCCGCCCGCGCCGCCCGCGAAGGCCGCAACCCGGCCACCGGCGCGACGATCAAGATCCCGGCCTCGAAGGCCGTACGCTTCCGCGTTTCGAAGCCGCTCAAGGACGCCGTCAACGGCTGATCCTGCGCGGGACGCCCTGCGTCCCGCCTGACGACCCTCAGGCGCCCGCCGCGGCGGCCTGACGAGCCGGGGTCGGCGCCGCAGCGCCGGCCCCGGTTTGCGTTCCGGCGGCCGGCGCCGCCGCGCCGCCCTGGGCAGCCGCCTGCTGCTGGCGGAAGCGGGTCTTCATCTCGTTGACCCAGCCGGTGAAGGTGTCCAGCCGCGCCGCAATGGCCGCGAAATCGCCCGCGGGGATGGGCTCGTCCCCGAGCGAAAGCGCCACGCGCAGCGCCGCCGGGTTGCGCGCCCCCTCGACGAACGGGCCGTAGTTGGTCGACATCCGGCGCAGGCCGGCAGCGTCGCCGCCCAGCGAATAGCCGATGCCCGCCCGCAGCAGCCGACTCTCGTCCGCCGCATCCAGACGCCCGCCGGCGCGCCAGCGATCGCCCAGCCGGCGCTCGTACAGGCTCGCCGCCTCGGCGTACTTCTCCTGCTTCCACAGGATGTCGCCGCGCACGTCGTCGGCCGCCGGATCGCGAGCGTCGCCCAGCACCTCCAGGGCGTGATCGTAGCGCCCCAGGCTCATCAGCGCCCGGGCCTCGACCGCGCGCCGCTCGGCGTTCAGGGCGCTCGGCAACAGGGTCGTGCGCGAGGCCCAGACCGACTGCAGCGCCTTCTCCGCCTCGCGGTTCATCAGGTAGATGGTGGCCAGATCGGTCGCGACCTGGGCCTTGGCCACGCCCTCGAGCCGCTGGTCGACCTGGTACTGCAGCAGCTCCGCCGCGGGCCCCAGCAGATCAACGGACACCAGACGCCGCGACAGGCGCCGGACCATGTCGTCGCCCTCGGCCCCGACCGGAGTCAGTTCGCGGAAATCGTAGAACAGGGCCAGCGCCTGGATCGGCTGCAAACCGTCGGCCGCGCCCTCGATGAACAGGGTGCGGAAGGCCGTGGCCAGGTCCTGCTGCACCGCCGCCGCCTCGGGCAGACTGGTCAGCCGTCCGGTTCCGGCCTTCAGCGTCGCCATGCCCTCGCGATAGAGCCCCTGCGACAGGTAGATCTGGCCCAGCGTCCGGATCAGCTGCAGCTCGGTCGCGTCGCCGCGCCAGCGCCACTTCAGCGGCTCCAGCCGCCGGGCCGCCTCGATCGCGTCGATCTCGCCCTTGGCCAGCTCCATGCGCACGGCCGCCAGCTTCGCCGGCGTCGACAGGCCGTCCAGCGGCGCCCGTCCCACGGCCTTGTAGACCGCCAGGGCCCGGGCGCTCTCGCCCTTGAGCTCGAACCACTTGGCCTGGATCAGCCGCGCCGCCAGCTGCTCTTCGGGCGGGATCTCCTGGGCGAAGACATAGGACAGCAGGGCCCGGGCGCCCTCGAGATCGCCGGTCTCGACCGCGGCCAGGGCGTGGGCGGCGGCGAAACGGGCGCGCCAGATCGGCGGGAAGGCGTCGATGGTCGCGGCGCCGGCGGCGAATTCCCGTCGGGCGGTCGCCCAGTCCCCCTGGTTGGCGGCGATATAGCCGCGCCAGACCCGGGCCGACGGATCGCTCGCCAGGCCCCCGGCGGCGAAGTCCGCGCTCGCCTCCTCCAGCCGCCCCACCGAGGCCTTGGCCGCGCCGCGCAGGCCGCGCAGCTCCGGCTCGCCGGACAGGCCGGGCTTCGACGCCAGGGCGTTGAGCACCCCGATCGCCTCGAAGCCGAGATCCTTGGCCAGCAGGAAGCGGGCGAAGGCCAGACGCGCCTCGATCGGGGTCCGACCGTTCTCGGTCGAGGCCATCTCCTCGCCGAGAGCGGCGGTCTGCAGGGCGCGGTGACGGGCGACAAAGCCGTCCTCGCCGACCTCGGCCCACTGTTCGAGGATCAGGGCCGGATAGTCCGCCCGGCGCGGCGCGCTCGCGTCCGTGGCCTCGGCTGTCTCCAGGGCGGCCGACGGCGGCGACAGCACCAGGCCGCCGGGCCGGCCGATGCGGACCAGATCGCCCTCGGCCTGCAGCGTCAGGTCGTCGACGGCGGTCTCGATAGCCAGCCCCTGGGCCGTGACCGGCAGGGTCAGCTCGCGGGTGCGGCGCGAGGCGTCCAGCCCCTTGGCCGGGCCGCGCGCGGGGATGACGGCGAAGCGGTCGCCGACCAGCGGATCGGTCAGCCAGATCGCGCGCGTGGCCCCGGACATCTGGGCCACCAGCTCGGCCGGTCCGGAGTCGTCGTCACGGCCGACGACCACGCCGCCGCGACCGGTCGGCAGGCCGCCGATGGAGACGACCCAGCCGCTGCCCTCGTCGCGCGCCGACACCGGCAGGTCGGCCGGCGCGGCGATGCGCACCACGACATAGTCGGGGCCCGCGGCCCAGCGCAGGTCGGTCGCCGGACCGAGATCGAGATCCCGCGGCACCTCCAGCCGGCCGGGGGAGTCGAACACCACCCAGACGGCCTCGCCCCGGCGGAAGACCGCCGCCGGCACCGCACTGCCGAAGCCGAAGCCGATGTCCAGCCGGTCGCCGTCGACCTCGGCCCGCACCACGGCCGCGGCGACCGCGGGGGCCTCGCCCTCGGCCGGCGCCGGAGCCTGTCCGGGCGCATAGAGGTTCAGCCACACGGCGCCGTCGGCGCTGCCGGTGCGCACATCGGCGCCCGGCTTCAGGGTCATGACGATCTCGGTGCCGCCGCTGACGGAACGGGTCTGGACCTCCTCGATCGCCGGCGGCGGATCGAGGCGAAGGCGGGACAGGTCGGGCGCGGCTGTCGTGCCGACGCGGACCACGACGGTGCTGCCCTCGCGCCGCACCCGGGCGCGGGCGCCCACAACGCCGGCGAACTCGAGGCGGGCGAAGGCGTCGGTCTGACCGATGCGGATGGCCAGGGGCTCGAGAGCGGGCTCGTCGGCTGCCTGGGCCAGCGCCGCCGGCATCGGAGCCAGCGGCGCGAAGGCGGCGGCCCCCGCCGCCGTCAGGGCGACGGCGGCTTTCAGCACGCGCGGTCTGGAGCGGGGAGCCGACATGTCGCCGCGACCTTGACCGAGGTCGGTTGCGCCGCGGTTAACGCTTGATGACCGCGGACAGCAGGTCGCAGGCTCCCCGGCGGCGCCTCAGTCCTTGCGGGGACTGGGCGGCTTCAGCGGCTCGAAATGCCGCGAGGGGCTCGACTGGGGATAGGGGGATCGCACGAGCAGCCCGCCCAGCATGGCGAAAGACACCATCGCGTGCTGCAGTCTCTTTTCACGGTCGTCCATAAGCGTCTCCTGTCTGGAAGATTGAGAGGAGACACGGCGTGCTTGCAGGGGTTTTCACCCTCTTAGTCGTTTCGCGTCCGAGGGTAGAATGGCGCCGGAGTAGAAAAGTTGCAAGTTTTTGATCCGTTTTCGGAGGGTATTTGTTCGATATGTCACAAATTCCGTCGATCGCCACGCCCTGCATCAAGGTCTGCACCGTCGACGGGACGTCCGGGCTGTGCCTCGGCTGCCTGCGCACCCTCGGCGAGATCGCCGGCTGGGCGAAGCTGGATGAGGCGATACGCGCGCGCATCATGGCCGAGCTGCCGGGCCGCCGGACGCAGCTGCCGGAGGCGTTCCGCTGATCTCCCGCCGTTAAGCGGCGCTAACCACAGCCGTTGACCATCCCCGTTGACCGGACGCGAACGGCCCCTCGGCTAGGAAGGCGACGGCCGCAGAAGCGCGGTCGTGTCCGCGTGAGGCCCCATGCCGGTTCGCCGCCAGTCGCTCATCGTCCTCGGGGTCGCGACCGCCGTCGCCCTGCTCAGCGCCGGCTGGATGCAGCAGCTCGACACGGCCCCGGCGGCCGCCGCAACGGTCGCCGCCGCGCCCAAGGCGGCTGACGGCCACTTCTGGGCCGACGCCAGCATCGACGGGCGCCCGCTGCGGCTGATGGTCGACACCGGGGCCAGCCTCGTCGCCCTGACCGCCGCCGACGCGGCCCGTCTGGGCGTCGCCCCCGCCCCCGAGGCCTATGTCCAGCGCCTGCGCACCGCCAGCGGCGAGACCCTGGCGGCCCCCGTCCAGCTGGCGCGCGTCGCCATCGGGCCGGTGGTGCTGGAGGATGTCGAGGCCCTGGTCGTCGCCGATGGCCTGCCGCACTCCCTGCTGGGGATGAGCTACCTCGGCCGGCTGACCGCCTTCGAGGCGCGGCAGGACGCGCTGATCCTGCGCCCCTGATCCGGTCCCGGGTCAGAGCGCCTTGAGCGCCACCGAGAGGGCCGTGAGGGCGAGGAACAGGGCGAAGGCGCGGCGCAGGGTCCGCCTGGGCAGCCGGTGGGCCAGCCGGGCGCCCCACGGGGCCACGGCCGTCGTCAGAGCCCCCATCAGCAGCACGGCCGGCACATTGACATAGCCCAGCGACAGCGGCGGCCGCCCTTCCGCGCTCCAGCCGGCGACGACGAAGCCCAGCGCCGCAGGCACGCCGATGGCGAGGCCGAAGCCGGAGGCCGTCGCCACCGCCTGATGGATCGGCCGGCCGCACAGGGTCATGACCATGCCGCCCAGCGACCCGCCGCCGACCCCCATCATGGCCGACAGCCCCCCGATCGCCGTGCCGAGACCTCGCCGACCCCAGCCGTCCGGCAGGTCGCGGGCGAGGGTGAAACGCTGGGGCAGCAGGCCCATCTGCACCGCCACCACGGCGAGGCTGATCCCGTAGATCAGGCCCAGCGCCGCCTGCGAGGCGATCCCCGCCAGGCCTGCGCCCAGCAGCGCCCCGCCCGCCACCCACGGCGTCCATCGGCGCAGCACACGCTCGTCCACCGCCCCGTGGGTCCGGTGCGCCCGCAGCGAGCGCCAGGAGGTGGCGATGATCACCGCCAGCGAGCTGCCCACCGCCACATGCAGATTGGCCTCGCCGCCAAGACCCAGGACGGCGAAGGCGTAGAACAGGGCCGGCACGATCACCGTGCCGCCGCCGACCCCGAACAGGCCGGCCACCAGCCCGGCGAGCACGCCCGCCCCGGCCAGGGCGGCCACCAGCAGCGCCAGGTCGCCGAGGGGCGGGATCACGCCGCCTCGGTCCGGCGCGCCTCGGCCTCGCGCACCGCCGCGGCGGCGGCGTCGAGCACCTCCAGCCCGGCTCCGGGACGGATGCTCTCGACCGTCAGGATGCGGCGGAAGGCCCGCGCCCCGGGGCGGCCGTGCATCAGGCCCAGCATGTGCCGCGTCATGGCCGCCAGCGGCACGCCCTCGGCCAGCCGGGCGGCCAGATAGGGCCGGTAGGCCTCCAGCGCCGCGTGAGCGTCGATGTCGGGCGTGGCCGCGCCGAACACCCGTCGGTCGACCTCCCCCAGCAGGGCGGGCGTATGGTAGGCGGCGCGGCCCAGCATGACGCCGTCCAGCCCGCGGCCGGCCTCCAGCGCCTTGTCCAGCGTCTCGAGCCCGCCGTTCAATACGATCTCCAGCTCCGGGCGCTCCGCCTTCAGCCGGTGCACCAGCGGATAGTCGAGCGGCGGGATGTCCCGGTTCTCCTTGGGCGACAGGCCCTGAAGCCAGGCCTTGCGGGCGTGGACGACGAAGTGGCGGACGCCGGCGGCGGCGCAGGCGTCGACCAGGCCGAACAGGCTCTCGACCGGATCCTGGTCGTCGACGCCGATGCGGCACTTGACCGTGGCCGGGATCGACACCGCCGCCCGGATCGCCGCCATGCACTCGGCCACCAGCGCCGGCTCGCGCATCAGGCAGGCGCCGAAGCGGCCCGACTGCACCCGGTCCGACGGGCAGCCGACGTTCAGATTGATCTCGTCGTAGCCGTAGTCCGCGCCGATGCGCGCCGCCTCGGCCAGCTGCGCCGGCTCCGAGCCGCCCAGCTGCAGCGCCACGGGATGCTCGACGGCGTCGAAGCCCAGCAGCCGGTCGCGGTCGCCGTGGATCACCGCCGGGGCGGTCACCATCTCGGTGTACAGCAGGGCGCGCCGGCTCAGCACGCGATGGAAGGCCCGACAGTGGCGGTCGGTCCAGTCCATCATCGGCGCGACGGAAAAGGCGTGGGCGGGCGGCGGAGCCATGGCCGGTCACATAGGCCGAACCCGCCCGAAGCGCGAGCCTCGGCCATGATCCCGGTGTCCTGAGGCTTGGACGGCGGCCACGCGCCCCGCTAAGAGCAGGGAATGCGTTACCTGAGCACCCGTTCCGGCCATCCCGAGGCGGATTTCACCGACGCCCTGCTGAACGGTCTGGCGCCCGACGGCGGGCTCTACATGCCCGAGACCTGGCCGGCCCTGTCGCCCGAGGCGCTCGGCGGCGAGTATGCGGTGACCGCCCGCGAGGTGATGCGCGCCTTCGCCGGCGACGCCCTGCCGGCCGACGCCATCGACCGCGCTGTGAGCCGTCTCGTGGCCGGCTTCGACGCCATCGAGGTGACGCCGCTGGTGCGCCTGTCCGACCGGCTCGGCCTGCTGGAGCTGCACCACGGCCCGACCGCCGCCTTCAAGGACCTGGCCATGCAGCTGGCGGCCAGCCTGACCGAGGCGGCCCTGACCCGCTCCGGCGAGCAGCTGACCCTGTTCGTGGCCACCAGCGGCGACACCGGCGCCGCCGCGGTGCGCGCCTTCGAGGGCATGAACCACGTCCGCCTTGTGGTCCTGCATCCGCTCGACCGGGTCTCCCCGGTGCAGCGGCGCCAGATGACCACCTGCCTCGCGGACAACGTCCTGAACCTGGCCGCCGAGGGCGACTTCGACGACTGCCAGCGCCTGGTGAAGCAGCTGCTGGCCCATGCGCCGCTGCGCGAGGCCGGCCGGGTCAGCTCGGTCAACTCGATCAACTGGGCGCGGCTGGCGGGGCAGATCCCCTACTACGCCGTCGCCGCCCACGCCCTGCAGTCGCGCGGCGTGACCGAGGCCGCGACCTATGTCGTGCCGACCGGCAACTTCGGCGACGCCTTCGCCGGCTGGGCGGCCGGGCGCATGGGGGCGCCGGTCGGCGGTCTGGTGGCTGCGGTCAACCGCAACGACGCCCTGGCCCGGGCGCTGGAGACCGGCGTCTACGCCCGCGCCGCCGCCCAGGCGACCATGAGCGTCAGCATGGACGTGCAGGCGCCCTCCAACTTCGAGCGGCTGGTGTTCGAGGCGACCGGCCGCGATCCGGAACGCACCCGCGCCGTGTTCGAGACCTTCGCCCGCGAGGGCGAGGTGCAGCTCGACGACGATCTGCTGGCGCGGCTGCGAACGGAGGTCGGGGCCCAGTCGGTGGGCGAGGCCGAGACGGCGCAGGAGATGCGCCGCACCCTGGCCGAAACCGGCCTGATCGTCTGCCCGCACACGGCCGTGGCCCTGGCGGCGGCGCGGCGGCTCGACACCCAGGGTCCGATCGTGGCCCTCGCCACCGCCCACCCGGCCAAGTTCGCCGAGGCGGTGCGCGACTCGACCCACCGCGACCCGCCCCCGGCCTGGGTGCTGGAGGGGCTGGCCGGCAAGCCGGAGCGGCTGACGCGGGTGCAGCCCGAGCTGGCCGCGGTGCTCGCGGCGCTCTGAGGCGGCGCTCTGAAGCGGGGCACTGAAGCCGCGCTCAGGCCGGCCAGGTCTCCAGCCGGCGGAAGAAGGGCGCGGGATCCTTCGGTGTGACCAGCGCCGCCGGGTCGTGGAACAGCCGGTCGTGCAGACGGGTCAGGGTGAAGCGGGTCGCCGCCGCCCGGCCCAGCGCCGGCAGCTGCGCCCGCTCCGCGGCCGACAGCGGACGCACCGCCTCATAGCCGGCGAGGAAGGCGGCGAAGGCCTCGGCGCGCAGGCCGCCCTCTGTATCGAAGGCCCAGGCCGCCAGGGCGATGGCGAGATCGTACGCCCAGGCCCCGGTGCAGGCGAAGTAGAAGTCGATCACCCCCGAGACCCGGCCCTGGTCGAACAGCACATTGTCCGG
>CAZUXK010000024.1:0-10653 GCA_964624025.1 uncultured Brevundimonas sp. | reverse complement strand
TCCGGCGTGACCGGCGTGAAGACCGCCATGCCTAACGCGCCCCGAACGGCACGATGCGGTTGTCGGCGTCGTGGCCGATGTCGGCCGGGCCGAGGTAGGGGATGCCGGAGCGGGCGCACCAGAAGCGCACGATCTCCTCGGCGGTCATGCCGAAGTCCGGCTCGTTCGGCGTCACATCCGAGGCCCGGCCCATGCGGATCCCGGCGACCCGCCGGATCGACGGCTGGGAGGTGATGTGGAACATGGCCCGGTCGATGCGGTAGGCCGCCTCGGACACCTCCTCCAGCATCAGCACATGGCCCGTCATGTCCGGCTCCAGCGGCGTGCCCAGCAGCTGGCTGAGGATGGTGATGTTGAAGGCCGCCGCCGGGCGCGGGTCGGTCGTCAGCGACGGCTCGAACCCGGCCGGATCGCCCTGCGTCAGCCAGGCCAGGGCGCGGCGGCCGGTCTCCACCGAGCGCCGCACATCGGCGGCCATCGGCCCGTGGGCGAGGTGCTCGAATCCCGCCCTGTACATGGCCGCCAGCAGGCTGCCGGCGTCGGAGTAGCCGAGGTAGCGCTTGCGCCGCGCCTCGGGCCCCAGCTGCGGGATCACGGCCTCGGCGATCCGGCACGAGCCATAGCCGCCCCGGGCGAACCAGATGGCGTCGATCCGGGGATCATTGGCGAACTCGACGAAGGCCCGCGCCCGGGTCGTGTCGTCGCCGGCGAAGTGGCCGTGCTTGGCGTGAAGGGAGGGATGAAACACCAGCGCCGGATCGCCGCCGGGCGCATGCTCGGCCATCCAGGCCTCGACGGCCTCGACGGTTTCGACCGAAACGCGGGAACTGGCGGCGACCACACCGATCTTGAACACGCCGCTCTCCCCTGCGCCGGATACGCTCTGGTCAGGCCCCGGACGGCCCGCTAGTCAGGCGGCTCCAGCCTTCGCCGTTTCGCCCTTCCGGATCAAGTCGATGACGCAGCCCAAGGCCTACTTCTTCTGCGGCGTCGGCGGCTCCGGCATGCTGCCCCTGGCCATGATCGTCAGGGCCGGCGGGGCGTCGGTCGAGGGCTCGGACCGCGCCCGCGACCAGGGCCGCTCGCCGGAGAAGTTCGCCTGGCTGGAGGCGCAAGGGATTCGCCTGCACCCGCAGGACGGCTCCGGCGTGACCCGGCCGGACCAGCTGGTCATCGCCACCGGGGCGGTCGAGGACACGGTGCCGGACATCGCCGCCGCCCGCCGCGTCGGGGCAAGCGTGCGCACCCGCCCCGAACTGCTCAGCGACCTGTTCAACGCCGCCGCCGTCTCGATCGGCGTGGCCGGCACCAGCGGCAAGTCGACCATCACCGGCATGCTGGCCTGGATCCTCGACCAGGCCGGACTCGACCCCACGGTCATGAACGGCGCGGTGATGAAGAATTACGCCGACGCCGACCACCCCTTCGCCAGCGCGCGGCTCGGCCGGCCGGACCTGTTCGTGTCCGAGGTCGACGAGTCCGACGGCTCGATCGCCCGCTACACCCCGAGTGTGGCCGTGGTCTCCAACATCTCTCTCGACCACAAGTCGATGGAGGAGCTGGAGGCCCTGTTCGGCGGCTTCGTGGGCCGCGCCGGGACCGCGGTGCTGAACCTCGACAATCCGGGCACGGCGGCGCTGGCCCAGGGGGCGGCGGGCGGCGCGGCCGCGGTGCGCACCTTCTCGCTCGGGGACGCCACGGCCGACCTCTCGGCGCACGACCTGCAGCCGCTGGCCGACGGCATCGCCTTCACCCTGCGCAGCCCGGGCGGGCTGGACCTGCCGGTGCGCCTGACCCAGCCGGGCGCGCACAATGTCGCCAACGCCCTGGCCGCCCTGCTGGCGGCCGAGGCGCTGGGCGTGCCGTTGGCCGACGGGGCCGCGGCCCTGGCGCGCTTCGCCGGCATCCGCCGCCGGCTGGAGCTGGTGGGCAGCCGCAACGGCGTCACCGTCATCGACGACTTCGCCCACAACCCGGACAAGATCGCCGCCACGCTGAAGACCCTGCACGCCTTCGACGGACGGCTGCTGGTGCTGTTCCAGCCGCACGGCTTCGGCCCGCTGAAGCTGATGCGGCAGGAGTTCATCGACGGCTTCGCCGGCCTGCTGCGGCCCGACGACGTGCTGCTGATGCCCGAGCCGGTCTATTACGGCGGCACCACCGACCGCAGCGTCTCGTCCGGCGACATCGTCGACGGCCTTGTGGCGCGCGGGGTCAAGGCCGAGGCCCTGCCCGACCGGGCCGCCTGCGGCGAGCGCCTGCTGGCCCTCGCCCAGCCCGGCGACCGCATCGTCGTCATGGGCGCCCGCGACGACACCCTGTCGACCTTCGCTGCAGAACTGCTGCAGGCGCTTTAACCCCCATGTCGTGACCCATGAACCCGTCACCCTCGGGCTTGTCCCGAGGGTCCATGGTGGGTTCACGCGGAGCCGCGCGCAGCTTTCACGTTCCGCCAGCAGCATCCATGGATCGCGCCCGGCGGAACGATGGGCCCCCGGGACAAGCCCGGGGGTGACGACAATCTGACATCAAGCGCGATGTCGCCTCGGATTCAGGGCTGGGGCGCGCAACCTAGCGCCGGAACACGGCGACCAGCTCGATGTGGGCCGACCACAGGAACTGGTCGACCGGCGTCACCTGCTCCAGCCGGAAGCCGGCGTCGACCAGCACCCGGGCGTCGCGGGCGAAGGTGGCCGGATTGCACGACACCCCGACCACCACCGACGCGCCGCTGGCGGCGATCTGCCGGGTCTGCTCCAGCGCTCCGGCGCGCGGCGGGTCGAACACCACCGCCTCGACGCCCTTCAGGTCCTGCGGCGACAGCGGCCGGCGGAACAGGTCGCGCGCCTCGGCCGTGACCGGCTTCAGCCCCGGAGCGGCGGCGCCCGCCTTGAGGGCGGCGATGCCGTCGGCCGAGGCGTCGGCGGCGATCACCGGGGCCACCGCCGCCAGCGGCAGGGTGAAGGTGCCCACGCCGCAGAACAGGTCGGCGATGCGCCGAGCCCCCGCCACCGCCGCCACGGCCCGCTCGACCATGGCCGCCTCGGCCTCGGGCGAGGCCTGCAGGAAGGCGCCCGGCGGCAGGGCCACCGTGGCCGGACCGAAGGCGATGCGCGGCGGCCGGGCCATGGCCAGCGTCTCCCCGGCGAGGCTGAGCCGCGCCAGATCGGCCCGGCCGGCGGCCTCGATGGCCCGCATCTGCGCGTCGCGCGACAGGCCGCCGGAACGCCGCTCCACCCCGGTCACATCCACATCCAGCCCGGTCAGGGTCCAGGTCACATGCAGGGTCGGGGCCGACTTCGGATGCTCGAGGAAGGGCGTCGCCACCTCTGCGAGGGCCGGGAAGGCGCGCACCAGCCGCGGGTCGGCCACTGGGCAGGCGCTGACGGCCACAAGCCGCCACGAGCGCCGCGCCTTGAACCCCAGCAGGGTCCGGCCGTTGGGGCCACGCCGGGCGTGCAATGCCAGCCGGCGGCGGGTGCCCGGGGCCGTGGCCACCGTGTCGGCGATCTCCGTCTCCAGCCCTTCGCGGGCCAGGGCCAGCCGCACCTGCTCGCGCTTCCACGCCAGATAGGGCGCTGTGGCCCAGTGCTGCAGCGAACACCCGCCGCAGTCGCCATAGTGGGGCGAGGCCGGGGCGATGCGCTCGGGGCTGTCCGTCAGGCGGCGGATATCCTCGGCGCGGCCGTCGCGCACCTCGGCCTCGATCACCTCGCCGGGCAGGGTCAGGGGTGCGAACACCGGTCCGGCCGACGTCTCCGCCACGCCGTCGCCCTGGGCCCCGAGCCGGGTAATCGTCAGAGACTGCCGCATCCCGGCTCCATAGAGCGCCCCGGCTCCGGCCGGAACCCGCGGCGAAACATGAACGAAGATGAACGGCGCGCTCAAAACCCGTTCAGCTTGGCCGCCCTACACCTGACATCACGGAGCGACGCCGACGGACCGGCGGCCTCCGCGACAGAGGGAAACAGGATCATGGCCGCCCATCGCCGTCTCAGCTTCGCCGTCGCCGGACTGGCCGCCCTGGCCGCCGTGTCGGCCCCGACCCTCGCCTCGGCCCAAAGCTATGGCCAGAGCTATGGCCCCTATCCGTACACGGCGCACGGCTACGACCGTCAGGACTACCGCGCCGGGCCGGCCTACTACGACCCCTGCGTCCGCGACCAGCGCCAGCGCCAGACCGCCGGCGGGCTGATCGGCGCAGCCATCGGCGCCATCGCCGGCTCGCAGATCGCCGCCCGCGGCAACCGCACCGAGGGCAGCGTCCTGGGCGGCGTGGTCGGGGCCGCCATCGGCGCCGGCGTCGGCGGCGGCCAGGCCGCCTGCCGTCCGGGATCGGTCCAGCCCTACCCGGCCGCCGACTATGGTCGCGACGCCTATGGCTACAGCAACAGCCGCGACCGCTACGACGACCGGTACAACCGTTACGATGACCGTTACGACCGCTCGCGACCGGACCGGGACGACGACTACGGCTACCGTGACGACCGTTCGCGCGGCTACCCGACCTCGACCACCGACTATGGCGCGGCCGACGGCTGCCGCCTGGCCGAGAGCCGCATCACCCTTCCCGACGGGCGTCAGGACGTGCGCTACGTGCGCACCTGCCCCGACGCCTCGGGCCGCTATCGCGTCGTCGATTAATCTTCAGCCCCCCTGTCGATCGACGATGCGTGAGGAACCGTCGGCGGAGCCATCCGCCGGCGGTTTTTCCATTACAGGGTCCCGGTTCCTTCTCCCCTTGCGGGAGAAGGTGGGCCGCGGAGCGGCTCGGATGAGGGGCGCCAGCGCTGATGGATGCCCTGTGCCGAGCAAGGGATCACAACGAACACAACGAAGGCCACAGCGGCCACAACGGCCTCCTGCAAGCTGCGCCGCCAGGTTCCTCCCCCACAGGGGGAGGTGGCTCGCCGGCGCAGCCGGCGAGACGGAGGGGGGCTGCTCGCCACGGCGGCGCCCTGCCCCGCTCCACCATGCTGAGCATGGTCCCCCTCCCCCTGCGGGGGAGGAAGGCCTCCCCTCACCGCCTGGCGTGCAGCAGGTATTCGCGGTTGCCGTCGCCGCCGGCGACGGGGCTGTCGGCGGTGGCGAGCACCCGCCAGCCCTCGCCCTCCAGCCAGGCCACCACCCGGGCCAGCGCCGCGGCGCGCGCGGCCTCGTCCCGCACCACCCCGCCGCGCCCCACGTCCGCGCGTGACTCCATCTCGAACTGTGGCTTGACGAGGGTCACGAGGTCCGCGTCCGGCGCGGCGAGCGCGAGGGCCGCCGGCAGCACCTTGGCGAGGCTGATGAAGCTGGCGTCGCAGACGATCAGCCCCGGCGCTTCGGGGATCAGCCGGGCGTCCAGCGCCCGCGCGTCGGTCCGCTCCAGACTGACCACCCGCGGATCGGCGGCGACGCGCGGATGCAGCTGGCTGTGGCCGACATCGACGGCGTAGACCCGCGCCGCGCCGCGCCGCAGGCAGACCTCGCTGAAGCCACCGGTCGAGGCGCCGACGTCCAGCACGATCCGGCCGGCGACCGGCACGTCCCAAAGCTCAAGCGCATGGGCCAGCTTCAGCGCTCCGCGGCCGACGTAGTCATGGGCGGCCTCGACCGTCAGGACGGCGTCGTCGGCGACCTTGCGCGACGCCGAGGTCTCGACCTGCCCGTCGACGGTGACACCGCCGCCCTCGATCGCCGCCCGCGCCTGCGCCCGGCTGCGGACCAGGCCGCGCGCGACCAGCAGGACGTCCAGCCGGGCGGTCATGGCCTCAGCCCATGGCCTTCAGTCGCTCCAGCGCCTGGGCCAGACGGGCCTTGCCACCCTCGGCCTCGGCCAGCTTGGCGCGCTGCTCCTCGACCACCTCGGGCGCGGCCCGGGCGACGAAGTTGGGGTTGCCCAGCTTCTTCATGACGTGGCCGATGTCGCTGTCGAAGGCGGCGATCTCCTTCTCCAGCCGGGCCCGCTCGGCCGACAGGTCGATGATCCCGGCCAGGGTCAGGGCCGCCGTCGTGGCGCCGGACACGATCGTCACCGCCCCCGCCGGGGCCGCCGGGGCGCTGTCGGCGCCGCTGACCCGGGCCAGGGTCAGGATGAGGTCGCGGTGCCGGTCAGCCAGGGCCGCGGTCGCCGCATCGGGCTGGACGAAGGTCAGCGCCGGCTTCGCCGACGGCGGCACGTTCATCTCCCCGCGCAGGGCCCGCACGTCGGTGACCAGATCCACCAGCCAGGTGATCTCCGCCTCCGCCGCCGCGTCGATGAAGCTGTCCGGCAGGTCCGGCCAGGCGGCGGTCAGCAGCAGGCCTTCCTCGCGCGGCGCCCCGACCTTGCCCAGCGCGCCCCACAGCTCCTCGGTGATGAAGGGCATGATGGGGTTCAGCAACTTCAGCGTCTGGTCCAGCGTCCAGGCGGTCATGGCCCGGGTCTCGGCCCTGGCCGCCTCGTCCGCGCCGTTGAACACCGGCTTGGCCAGCTCCAGGTACCAGTCGCAGAACACGTTCCAGATGAAGCGGTAGAGGGCCTGGGCCGCCTCGTCGAAGCGCCCGGCCTCCAGCGCCGCCGACACCGCCCGCTCGGTGCGGGTCAGCTCGCCGCGGATCCAGCGGTTCAGCGCCCCGTCGACCGCCGCCGGGTCGAACCCGGCCACGCGTTCGCAGCCGTTCATCTGGCTGAAGCGGGCGGCGTTCCACAGCTTGGTGCCGAAGTTGCGGTAGCCCTCGATGCGCTGGCGGCTCAGCTTGATGTCGCGCGTGCCCGACAGGATGGCCATGGTGAAGCGCAGTGGGTCGGCCCCGAGCGCGTCGATGATCTCCAGCGGGTCGATGACGTTGCCCTTGGACTTCGACATCTTCTGGCCCTTCTCGTCGCGGACGAGGCCATTGATGATCACCCGCCGGAACGGGACTTCACCGGTAAAGTGCAGGCCCATCATCATCATCCGGGCGACCCAGAAGAAGATGATGTCGAAGCCGGTGACCAGGTCGCTGGTCGGATAGAAGCGCGCCAGGTCCTCGGTCTTCTCCGGCCAGCCCATGGTCGAGAACGGCCACAGGGCCGAGCTGAACCAGGTGTCGAGGACGTCCTCGTCCTGGGTCAGCGGCAGGTCGCCGGCCTGGGCCCGCGCCTCGGCCTCGGTTTCGGCGACGAAGATCTCGCCATTCGGCCCGTACCAGGCCGGGATGCGATGCCCCCACCACAGCTGGCGGCTGATGCACCAGGGCTCGATATTGCGCAGCCACTCGAAATAGATCTTCTCGTAGCTCTTCGGCTCGAACACGGTGGCGCCGTCCTCGACCGCCTTCAGGGCCGGCCGCGCCAGCACGGCGGCGTCGACATACCACTGGTCCGTCAGCCACGGCTCGATGACCACGCCCGAACGGTCGCCGTGCGGCACCATATGGCGGGTCTTCTCGATTTCCTTCAGCCAACCCTCTTCCTCGGCGCGGGCGACGATGGCCTTGCGCGCGACGAAGCGGTCCATGCCGACATAGTCGGCCGGCACGTCCGGCGTGTCGGCGGCGGTGATGCGGCCGAAGGCGTCCATCACGTTCAGGGCCGCGAGCCCGGCCCGCTTGCCGACGCCGAAGTCGTTGAAGTCGTGCGCCGGGGTGATCTTCACCGCCCCCGACCCCTTGGTCGGGTCAGCGTAGTCATCGGCGACGATCGGGATGCGGCGGCCGGTGATCGGCAGGATCACCGACTTCCCGACCAGCCCCTTGTAGCGATCATCCTCCGGGTGCACCGCCACGCCGGTGTCGCCCAGCATGGTCTCCGGCCGCGTCGTGGCGACGACGATATGGTCGCGCGTCTCCCATTCGGTCGGCCGGCCCTCGTCGTCGATGGCGACCGGGTGCTCATAGGTGACGCCATCCGCCAGCGGATAGGCGAAGTGCCAGTAGGCGCCGTCGACCTCCTTCTGCTCGACCTCGAGGTCCGAGATCGCCGTCTGGAAGTGCGGGTCCCAGTTCACCAGCCGCTTGTCGCGGTAGATCAGTCCGTCCCTGTAGAGCTGCACGAACACCTTGCGCACCGCCGCCGACAGGCCCTCGTCGAGGGTGAAGCGCTCGCGGCTCCAGTCACAGCTGGCGCCCAGCCGGCGCAGCTGGCGCACGATCGTGCCGCCGCTCTCGGCCTTCCACTTCCACACCGTCTCGACGAAGGCCTCGCGGCCCATGTCGCGGCGGCCGACATTGCCCGCGGCGGCCAGCTGCCGCTCGACCACCATCTGGGTGGCGATGCCGGCGTGGTCGGTGCCGGGCAGCCACAGCACCGCCTTGCCCTTCATGCGGTGATAGCGGGCGAGGATGTCCTGCAGGGTGTTGTTCAGCGCATGGCCGATGTGCAGGCTGCCGGTGACGTTCGGCGGCGGGATGACGATCGAATAGGCGTCGGCGGCCCCCTCGGTGCGCGGGGCGAAGCCGCCGCTGGCCTCCCAGGCGGCGTAGAGGCGCGGTTCGGCGGCGGTCGGATCGAAGGTCTTGTCGAGCATGGTGGTCGTCTCGGTCATGGCGGCGCGTCTGTCCAGCACGCGCAACGGAAAAGGGCGGCCCCCGCCGGGAGCCGCCCCTGAAGGGTTCGCGAAGGTCGCGGAGGCTCAGCCGGCGCTGCGGGCGATTCGTTCCACTTCCTTGCGTACCTGCTCCTCGACGATGCCGGGCAGGTTGGCGTCGAGCCAGTCCTTCAGCATCGGGCGCAGCAGCGAGCCGACCAGGGCCTCCAGCGAGGTGCCGGAGCCCGCCGGCAGGTCCGTCGCCGGCTCGGGACGGCGCAGGCTGGCGGCTAGGCCGGCGAAGGCCGAGGCGGCGGTGGCCGCGGCGCCGTCGTCAACCAGCGGCTCGTCGGACATCGGAATGGCCGCGGCGGCCGGCGCCGGCGCCACGTCGAGATCGCCGATGGTCTCCACCTCGGGGGCCGGCTCGTAGCGCTCGGTCAGCTCGAGGACCTCGTCCTCCGCCTCGACGGGCGTCTCGGGGAACGGCTCGGGCTCAGGCTCCGGTGTCGGCTCGGGCGCCGGCTCCGGCGCCGCCGCCGGCGCCTCGGCCGCCGCATCGTCCTCGGATATGATCCGGCGGATGGAGGCGAGGATTTCCTCCATCGTGGGTTCCTGGGACGACGGTTCAGTCATGTAGCGGCCCCGATGACGCTCTCGCGGATGAAGATTGCCGAGGGCGCGGCGCACGCCCGCCCCTGTCCCGTCGTCGCATCATAGGCGTCGGGAATCAACGCCGGTTTTTCGCCCGTAGGGTTAATTTCGGAGCGGCCAGGCCGCGACCTCAGGGCGCAGTGCGGACGACCTCGGCGCTCAGGTCACGGTCGATCGGCGCCGACTCGGCGGCCGGGGTGGCGCGGATCGCCGGGGCGGCCATGCGGTCCAGCGTCTCGACCACGAAGTCCCACGGCAGGCCGCCGCGGTTGCGGACCCGCTCGTAGTTGGACGTCGGGTCGTAGGTCTCGACCTCGGCGAGGCTGGCGGCCTCCAGCACGCCCATGGCGGCCAGCAGCTGGGCCTGGGCGACGTAGTCGTTGCGGCGGGCGATCGCCAGGTTGATCTCCGCCGCGCGCAGTTCCAGCTCGGCGTTCAGCACATCCAGCGTGGTGCGCAGCCCGACCTGCTGCTCCTGGCGTACGCCCTCGGCGGCGACCCGCGCGGCGCGCACGCCCTCCTCATTGGCGGTCACCCCGGCGCGCGAGGAGATCAGGTTGGCGTAGGCCGAGCTGACCGACTGCAGCACCGAGCGACGTTCCGCCGCGACCTGGGCCTGGGCGGCGTTGGCCTGCTCCAGCGCCTGGGCGACGCGCGAGCGGTTCAGACCGCCGGTGAACAGGGGCACCGACACCGTGGCCCCGGCGCTGAAGCGGGTGGAGCGGCCCGGATCAAATCCTTGCAGCTCGTCGCTGCCGCCGTAGGAGGCGGTCAGGCCGGCGGTCGGCCGGTGGGCGGAGCGGGCCACCGCGACATTGGCTTCGGCCTGGCGCAGGTTGTAGGTGGCGGCGAGGAAGCCGGGATTGCGTTGCAGCGCCACATCGAGGGCGGCGTCGAAATCGGCCGGCAATCCGGCCAGCGGCGCCGGGGCGCTCAGGTCGGACGGGCTCTGGCCCACCACAGCGGCATAGGCGGCGCGGGAGGTCGACAGCTGGGCCTGGGCCGACGCCAGATCGGCCTCGGACTGGGCGAGGCGGGCCTCGGACTGGGCCACGTCGGTGCGGGTGATCTCCCCGACCTCGAAGCGGGCGTTGGACTCTTCCAGCTGGCGGCGCAGCACCTGCAGGTTCTCCTGCCGCACGCGCAGGATCTCGAGGTCGCGCAGGACGTCGACATAGGACTGGACCACGGCGACCACGAGCTGCTGCTCGGTGTCGCGCAGGGTCTCGCGCCCCTCCATCACGCCGGCCTCGGCGGCGCTGATGTTGCGGGCGACGCGGCCGCCCGAATAGAGGGTCTGACTGAGGCCCATAGAGACCGTCCCGCTGTCGGTTTCGGTCACGGCGCCGCCCTGCACGTCCGTGCGGCTGTAGCTGGCCGTCACCGTGGCGTTCAGCTCGGGCCGCAGGCCGGCGCGGGCCTGCACCACCGTCTCGTCCAGCGACCGCTGCAGCGCCCGCTGGGCCTGGATGGTCGGATTGGTGCGGTAGGCCAGGGCGATGGCGTCGCGCAGGCTCTCCGCCGACAC
>CAZUXK010000023.1:14764-26217 GCA_964624025.1 uncultured Brevundimonas sp. | reverse complement strand
GGCTGTTGATATACATGGAGATTTCCTTCTTCGGGTTCTCCGCTTCCAGGAACAGCAGCTGGGCGCAGATCAGCGACGCCATGCCGTCCTCGACCGGCCCGGTCAGGAAGATGATCCGCTCGCGCAGCAGGCGCGAGAAGATGTCGAAGGCCCGTTCGCCGCGGCTGGATTGCTCCACCACCATCGGCACCAGGTTCATGGTGAGGTTGTCGATCGGATCGCGCATGAAGGCCTTCTCGGAGTGCGGAAAAGTGCGGGACGACTCAACGCCGCCCCGCTTGCTCCAGATATCGCGTCCCGAAGGCCGCGGCGCAACCTGCGACCGGTTTACGCCTCGTCCTCGTCCTTGAGCAGCTCTTCCTTGGAGATCGGCGCATCGGTGACCTCGGCCAGGCCGAAGATCAGCTCGCACACCTTCTCCTCGTAGATCGGCGCGCGCATCTGTGCGGCCGCGCCCGGGTTCTGGCGATAGAAGTCGAGCACCGCGCGCTCCTGGCCCGGGTAGTTGCGGGCCTCGGCCAGGATCGCCTGGTTCAGCTCCTGATCCGAAACGGTGACGTTGTTGGCGCGGCCGATCTCGGCCAGCACAAGACCAAGACGCACGCGACGTTCGGCGATCTTGCGGTACTCGGCCTTGAGGTCGTCGTCGGACTTCTTCGCGTCCTCTTCCGGCAGGCGGCCGGCCGCCTTGTCGGCCTCGACCTGGCGCCAGATGCCGTCGAACTCGGCTTCCACCATCTTCGGCGGCAGCGGGAAGTCGTGGGCGGAGTCCAGCTGGTCCAGCAGGGCGCGCTTCAGCTTGAAGCGGGCAGCGCCGGCGTACTGCTGGTTAAGGTTCTGCCGCAGCAGGTCCTTCAGCTTGTCCAGCGACTCCAGACCCAGCCGGGTGGCGAACTCGTCGTTGATTTCGGCGTCCTTCGCGGCCTTCACGGCCTTGACCTTGACATCGAAGGTGGCTGGCTTGCCGGCCAGGTGCGCGGCCTGGTAGGCCTCCGGGAAGGTCACCTCAAGGATCTTCTCCTCGCCGACCTTGACGCCCTTCAGCTGCTCCTCGAAGCCCGGAATGAACGTGTTCGAGCCGATGACGACGGCGGCGTCCTCGGCCGTGCCGCCCTCGAAGGCCTCGCCGTCGATCTTGCCGACGAAATCGATGATGACCTGGTCGCCATCGGCGGCCTTGGGGGCCTTGCCGCCCTTGTCCTCATAGCTCTTCGCCTGGCCGGCCAGCTCCTTGAGGGCCTCGTCGAGGTCCTCGTCGGAGGCCTCGTAGACCGGACGCGACAGCTTCAGGGCCTTGGGATCGCCCGGCGTGAAGTCGGGCATCACCTCCAGCGACATCTCGTAGGACAGGTCGGCCTCGCCGGCGACGACCTTCTCGATGTCGCTGACCATGGTCATTTCGGCCGGGGCGGCCGGGCGCAGCTTGGCCTCGTCGAGCGCCTTCTGGCTCGACTGGTTCAGCTCGGTGTTGACGATCTCGCCCATCAGGTCGCGACCGAAGGTCTTCTTCACGTGCGAGACCGGCACCTTGCCCGGACGGAAGCCCTTGAGGCGGACCTGCGGGGCCACTTCCTTCAGGCGCGCATCGAGCTTGGCGGTCAGCTCGGCGGCGGGGATGGTGACCGCGATCACGCGGCTCAGGCCTTCGTTCGACTTTTCGACGACTTGCATGGGTGGGTCTGACGCTCTGGGGCGGCCTGACGGCGGCGCGCGGATTGCAGGAAACGCAAGGGCCGCCCCCTGTCGGGAGGCGGCGCCTCGAAGCCCGCCTTATGTCGAGAACGGCCGCGAAGGTCAACGCGAGGTTCCGTCTAGGCGGATCAGTCGCTATCGGTGGGCCATGAGCGCCTCCCCTGCCCCCTTGGGCGTGTTCGTCACGCCGGTCACCCCGCTGCAGCAGAATTGCACCGTCGTCTGGTGCAGGGCCACCAACAGCTGCGCCGTCATCGATCCCGGCGGGGCCGTCGACGCCGTCCTCGGCGAGGTGGTCCGTCGCGGCCTGAGGGTCGAGGCGATCTGGATCACGCACGGCCACCTGGACCACGCCGGCGGCGCCGCCGAGATGCAGGAGAAGACGGGCGTAGAGATCATCGGCCCCCATCCGGCGGATCAGTTCTGGATCGATGGCATCGCCGCCCAGGGCCAGATGTACGGCGTGCCCGAGGCGCGGAGCTTTACGCCGACGCGCTGGCTGGGCGACGGCGATACGCTGACCCTCGGCCAGACTCACTGGCAGGTGTTCCACACTCCGGGCCACACGCCCGGCCACGTGATCTTTCATTGCCCCGAAGCGCGCTTCGCCCAGGTCGGCGATGTGCTGTTCCGGGGGTCCGTGGGCCGCACGGACTTTCCGCAGAGCGATCCGCAGGCGCTGATCCGCTCGATCGTCGACAAGCTGTGGCCGCTCGGGGACGACGTCACCTTCGTGCCCGGTCACGGACCGGTTTCGACCTTCGGCCAGGAGCGGCGCGACAACGCCTTCGTCGCCGACCGCGTCCTGGCGAACAGGACCTAGCGCCGCAGCATCAGTCCGACGATGACGCCGGCCCCGAGGCCGTAGGCGAGCGCCCGCGTCGGCGTCTGCCGGATATGGTCGCGCGCAGCCTCGATGCGGCCATCGGCCCAGTAGAGGCCCTTGCGCAGATCCTCGCGGACGGCGGCGCGGAGCGAACGCGCTTCAGGAGCCGCGGCGTCCTCACCGGGGCCGTCGCTGTCGAGGTCGAAAGCTGGCGCGGGGGGCGTCGCCGCCGCCTGGCCCGGGGGGCCTTCCGCGAGGGGGACCATGTCGTCGCGGTCGTGGATCGGGGTGGTGGCGTCGGTCATGGAGCGCTCCATCGGTTGGGGACCGGAGGTGAACATTTGCAGGGACGCGACCGTTCCCTGTCGAAACGATCCCTGTCGACAGGAGCCCGACATGACCCACACCGACCCCTTCGCCCCGCCCTTGCCTGACCCGGAAACGGGACCGCCGGCGGTTGACCTGCCGGAAATCGAGGCGCCGGCGGCCCCTGACGAGACGCCGCCGCCGCCGCCATCGCCGACCTCGCCGATCCGCTCACCGCAAGACCCGGGCTGAGGGCTTCGGCAGGCGGGTCGCGACCGGCTGGGCGAACGTTGTGCGCCGCGGAACCGGGGCCGTTTCAAGGGGTTTGCTCAACACCCGACACCAGCCCAGGGAAGGAGCCAGCAATGGCCGACAGCTCAACGCCCCGCGCGTCCGGGGTCTCCAAACGAGGCTTCGCCTCGATGGATCCGGAGCGCCAGCGCGAGATCGCGCGCAAGGGCGGCGCCAGCGTGCCCAGCGAGAAGCGCAGCTTCTCACAGGACCGCACCCTCGCCGCCCAGGCCGGCCGCAAGGGCGGCGAGGCCTCACACGGTGGCCGCAACCGGACCGAAGGCGATCAACCGGGACCGCGCGACTGACGCCTCGGTCCTGACGACCCCTTCAGAGGGGCGGCGCCACCCGGGGCCACCCCTTCTGCGTCTCCGTAGGAGATCGGGGCCGGGCGAGCGCGGATCAGACCGCCGAGAGCAGGGCCAGAGCGACCTGCGGCGCCTCGCTCTCGTGAAAGGCGTCCAGACGCCAGCCGCTGCGCCGGGCGAGGTCGTCCACCATGGTCCGATCGAACTTGTGGGCGCTCTCGGTGTGAACCGTCTCCCCCGCCGCGAAAACCACCTCGTGATCCCCGACGAGGAAGCGCAGCGGCCGGCGCGCCAGGAGATGCATCTCGATCCGCCGCGCGTCAGCGTTCCAGATCGCCCGGTGTTCGAAGTCGTCCGGCGAGACTGACGCCCCGAGCTCGCGGGCGGCACGGGCGACGAGATTGCGGTTGAAGGCCGCGGTGACCCCGGCGGCGTCATCGTAGGCGGCCACGAGGGTCGCCTCGTCCTTGATCAGGTCCACCCCGAGGATGAACAGGGCGTCATCGCCCAGCAGGCGCCGCGCCGCCGCCAGAAAGCGCCGCTGCTCTCCCGGCCCGAGATTGCCGATGGTCGATCCCGGGAAGAAGCCGATGCGTCGGCCCGCCGGGGTCCCGGCCGGGAGCCGCACCGCTGACAGGAAATCTGCTTCGAGCGGCAGGACCTTCAACGCCGGATAGGCCTCGCGGAGCCGCGCGACAGCACCGTCCAGCGCCGCTACACTGATGTCGATCGGCACATAGGCGGCGAGATCGGGGGACGCCTCCAGCAGCAGCCGGGTCTTCTCGCTCGCGCCCGAGCCGTACTCCACCAGGACTGCGCCGTCGCCGAAGCCCGCGGCGATTTCCGGCGCGGTCTCGCGCAACAGGCCCAGCTCCTGCCGGGTCGGATAGTACTCCGGCAGGACCGTGATCTTCTCGAACAGCGCCGAGCCGGCGGCGTCATAGAACCACTTCGGCGACACCTGCTTCGGTGTCCGCGCGAAGCCGGCTCCGAGCGCACGGGCGAACGCGCCGGCTTCTGCCCCCGCATCGCGCGCCAGACGCAGGCCGCTGAACGCCCAGCGCTGATGGGGATAGTAGAAGTTCCGATAAGTGGCTCGGGCGTGGCTTCCGGGCGTGGCAAAGGCCGAGCCGCGTAACACCATCTGGTTGGCCATGAACTTGCCGTTGTACTCGGCGGCGGTGCCAGGGGTCGGGCGGAAGCCGGGATACGGCGCGTAGGCGGACGCCGTCCACTGCCAGACCTCGCCAAACAGGCCGGACAGCGCGTCGCCCTCCGTCATCGCGGCATGCTCCCACTCGGCTTCCGTCGGCAGGCGGGCGCCGGCCCAGCGGGCGAAGGCCTCGGCCTCGTAGAAGCTGATGTGACGGACCGGCGCGGCCAGATCTACCGGCCGACGCCCGGCGAGGGTCATGACGCTCCAGTCGCCCTCGCCCTCGGCGCGCCAGTAGAGCGGGGCCTGCCAGTCGCCGGCCTGCGCCGCCGCCCAGCCGTCGGCCAGCCACAGCTCGACGCGGCCGTAACCGCCGTCCTCGATGAAGGCGAGCCAGTCACCATTGGTCACCAGTCCGCGCGCCAGTTCGTAGGGCTGGATCCAGACGGTGTGACGCGGCCCCTCATTGTCGAAGGCGAAGCCCGCGCCCGGCGCGGCGCCGACGTCGGCCCTGCCCCCCTCGAACACCGTCCAGCCGGAGGAGGCCGTCGCGGATGCCGGGGCCGCGAGCCGCGGCTCCGCCGGATAGGCGGCCGGGTCCAGCGGCGACGCCGCCATGAGGGCCAGCAGGTCCGAGAGGAAGAGCTCCTGATGCTGCTGGTCGTGGTGCAGGCCCAACTCCAGCAGATAGGCTTCCAGGGGGCCGTCAAGACCCGCTTCGAGACGATCGCGCATGCGCCGGTCGATCTCGGCGCGATAGGCGAGCACCTCGGCCAGCGAGGGGCGCGTCATCAGCCCCCGCGCGCCGCGCGCGACCCGTCTGCCGACCGAGTCGTAGTAGGAATTGAACACCTGCTGCAGACGCTCATCGACCGGCGCATAGGCCGGCTGACGGGCGAGGATCATGGCCTCGAAGAACCAGCTGGTATGGCCGAGGTGCCATTTGCCCGGACTCGCATCGGGGATGGCCTGGGCCGCGAGGTCCTCGGCGGACAGCCCCTTCGCCAGGCGCGGCATGACCGCCCGCACCTCGTCGTAGCGCCGCACCTCCGGCCCGGCCAGCACCTCGATCCTCGCCGTCTGGTTCATGCGTCGCTCCCCGCACGGCCCGCGCCGTTACCGTATCACCATACGCGTGAAAGGCCCGCGGGTTTCGTCGCTGTCGCTCCCCGCTGTGTCGGGGGCCGGATTTAGGAACGCCCCCGCGCCGGGTCACGTTCGCCCCGGGAGGTCCTGCGACCCGAACCCCAGTCCTGCGAGTCCCCATGTATGGTTCCATGCCCGAGACGTCCGTCCTGGCTCCCGTTGCCAACCGGCCGCCACGACTATCCGAGCGGCAGTGGCGTCAGGACCTGATCGCCCTGCTGCCCTCCTTGCGCGCCTTCGCCTGGTCCCTCGCCGGCAACGGCGCGGACGCGGACGACCTCGTGCAGGAAACGCTGATCAAGGCCTGGGGCAACCGCGACAAATTCACCCCCGGCACCAACCTCAGGGCCTGGCTTTTCACCATCCTGCGGAACACCTGGTACACGACCGTCGGCAAACGCCGCCGGGAGGTGCCCGAAGAGGAGGGTCACTTCGCCGACACCCTGACCGCCGCCCCCAACCAGGAATGGCGGTGTGAGTTGAGCTCGCTGAAGGCGGCGCTGGACCAACTGCCGCCGCAGCACCGCGAGGCCATCATCATGGTGGGGGCCGCCGGGCTGTCCTGCGAGGAAGCGGCGGAAATCTCCGGTTGCGCCCTTGGCACGATCAAGAGCCGGGTCAACCGCGCCCGCAACCGTTTGGCCCGCGCCCTCGACATGCCGCGTGGCGGAACGATCGACGCCTGAACCCGGAAGATCGGCGGGCGCCCGGACCTGGCGGTCGGGGCGCCCGCGTTGCGTCGCGGCTCAGCGAACCGGGCGGCCGCCGTGCTTCGCGTATTCCAGCCGGGCGATGGTCCGGTTGTGCACCTCGTCCGGGCCGTCGGCGATGCGCAGGGTCCGCACCGTGGCGTAGAGCTCGGCCAGGGGCGTGTCGGGCGAAACGCCCGCCCCGCCAAAGGCCTGGATGGCGTCGTCGATGACCTGCAGCGCCATGCGCGGGGCTGCGACCTTGATCTGCGCGATCTCGGACTTGGCCCCCTTGGCCCCGACCTCATCCATCATCCACGCCGCCTTGAGCACCAGCAGGCGGCACATCTCGATGTTGATACGCGCCTCGGCGACCCGTTGCTCCCACACCGAGTGCTCGGCGATGGCCTTGCGGAAGGCGGTGCGGCTGAGCAGCCGCTCGCACATCAGCTCCAGCGCGCGCTCGGCGCAGCCGATGACCCGCATACAATGGTGGATACGCCCCGGCCCGAGACGGCCCTGGGCGATCTCGAAGCCCCGCCCCTCGCCGGCGATCAGGTTCTCGACCGGCACCCGGACATTCTCGAGCACCACCTCGGCGTGGCCGATCGGCAGTTCGTCATAGCCGAACACCTTCAGCATCCGCTCGACGCGGAAGCCGGACGTATCGACCGGGACGATGATCTGGCTTTGCTGCTGGTGGGTGGCGGCCCCCGGGTCGGTCTTGCCCATGACGATGGTCACGGCGACGTTCGGGTGCGCCATGTTGGTCGACCACCACTTGCGCCCGTTGATGACGTAGTGATCGCCGTCGCGCTCGATACGGGTTTCGATGTTGGTGGCGTCCGAGCTGGCCACGGCCGGTTCGGTCATCAGGAAGGCCGAGCGGATCTCGCCGGCCATCAGCGGCTTGAGCCAGCGCGCCTGCTGCTCCGCGTTCCCGTACATATGGAGGACCTCCATATTGCCAGTGTCCGGGGCGTTGCAGTTGAACACCTCGGCGGACCACATGTGGCGGCCCATCAGCTCGGCGAGGGGCGCATACTCGAGATTGGTCAGGCCCGCCCCATGCTCGCCGGGCAGGAACATGTTCCACAGGCCGGCCTCGCGGGCCTCGGCCTTGAGCCGCTCCATCGTCGGGGGCTGCCGGCGCGGCGCCTCGGCCACCTCGGCGCGATAGGTCTCCTCGGCCGGAATGACCCGCTCGTTCAGAAAGCGGGAAACCCGCTCGCGCCAGTGCTCGGCGCGTTCGCTGGGCTGGAAATGCATGGGACGTCCTCCTCGACGCGAAACGGCGCGGCCCCGGGGGACCGCGCCGCTCGCAAGATCACTGTGTGGCCAAGGCTCAGCGCTTCAGGAGCGGCGCGAGCTTCTGGGCGATCATCATGTCGCCGTCGATCTTCAGCTTGCCCTGCATGAAGGCCATCATCGGATCGAGCTTGCCCTCGGACAGGGCGATGAAATCGTCCCAGCTGATCCGCACCGTGGCGTCCGCCGGCTTGTCCTCGTTGGTGACCGTGTTCGGCGACGAGGCGCCGTCGATGAAGATCTTCCCGGCGTCGCCGAGGTCGAGCTTCACGGTCTTGCCGAGGCCCGAGCTTTCGCCCACGGCGCTGCGGATGTGGTCGGTCACGGAAGCCAGGTCGGCCATTCGCGTCTCTCCTTGGGAGGAAGTTGGGACGGAAGGCCTAACCCGGCCGCCGGACGGCGCCAAGATCACGTTGCGGAAAGCAACGGATCAGAAAGCCAGCTTGATGCTCGCCACGAACCGCTCCTCGCTGAACGGCGTATCGATGTCGGTGTCGTGGTACCGCAGATCGAGACCGACGCCGTCGGCGAGGGCGTAACCTGCACCGATGTTCCAGGTGGTGTAGTCGTCGGAGACATCTAGGGTCTGGTAGCCCAGGGCCGCCGAAACAGACCACTTGTCAGACAGGGCGAAGGCGACATTGCCTTCGTAGTAAACCGCTTCCTCATCGGCGGCACCGAAGAAGTCGGGCGAGTAGAACACCACGGCACCGACCGTAGCCGGGCCCACGGCGCGAGAGGCGGCCGCCTTGAGCTCATAGTAGGTGTAGTCGGCCGCGCCTGGCTCGCCAGGGTAGAAGTAGCCGACGACGCCGAAGTCGAAAGCGTAGCCATAGGCCTCGGTACGGTAGCCGCCGTACAGATCAATCTCGCCATCGGTGTCGTCCCCGAAATCGACCTTCGACGCCCAGGCACCGACATAGAACGACCCCAGCGTCACATCCACACCACCCTGGATCGCCGGATCCTCGCTGGTCTGGGTGAAGCCGCGGAAGACATAGTCGGAGGTGACCCCGATGTTGAACGCCACTTCCGGCTCCTGGGCCGAGGCGGCGCCGGCTGCCAGCACCGCCGCAGCGGCGGTCGCGGCGAAGGCCGCGGACTTGATGAACTTCATGACTTATCCCCTCTGGAGTGTCCGCGCCGGTGAGGCGGCGGAGCTGTTGAGCCGCCGGCACCCCGGAAGGGACGCCGGCGACAATTCGATCAGACGTGGTCGAGCGCCTCGCCGTGCAGGTGCGAGTCGAGCCCATCTTCTTCCTGGGCCTCGGTCACGCGTAGCCCGGTCGTGAACTTGCAGATCAGCAGGATCACGAAGGTGGCCACCGCGCTCCAGGCGACCGTGAAGGCGAGACCCATTGCCTGGTTGGCGACGTTCGCGCCTTCCGACAGGCCATTGATGGCCGTGGAGGCGAACACGCCCGTCAGCAGGGCCCCGAGCAGGCCGCCGGCGCCGTGGATGCCGAAGGCGTCCAGGCTGTCGTCGTAGCGCAGCAGCTTCTTGATCCACACCGAAGCAGCGTAGCAGAACGGACCGGCAGCCGCGCCGATGATCACGGCGCCCTTCGGATCAACGAAGCCCGCAGCCGGGGTGATGGCCACCAGACCCGCGACAAGGCCCGACAGAACGCCGATCAGTGACGGCTTCCGCTTCTCGACGACCTCGACGATCTTCCAGGTCAGCGAAGCGGCCATGGCGGCCAGCAGGGTGTTGAGCAGCGCCACGCCCGCGAGGGCGTCGGCCGCCCAGGCGGAGCCGGCGTTGAAGCCGATCCAGCCGACCAGCAGCAGCGAGGCCCCGATCATGGTCAGCACCGGATTGTGCGCGATGATGGGCGACTGGCCGTAGCCCTTGCGGGCCCCGAGGAAGATGGCGCAGACCAGCCCGGCCACGCCCGAGTTGACGTGCACCACCGCGCCGCCGGCGAAGTCCAGCACCCCGGCCGCGCCAAGGAAGCCGCCGCCCCAGACCCAGTGGCAGATCGGCGCATAGACGAAGATGGTCCACAGCGCCGTGAACAGCAGCAGGGCCGAGTACTTGATGCGCTCGGCGAAGGCGCCGGTCACCAGCGCCGGGGTGATGATGGCGAAGGTCAGCTGGAAGGCGATCCAGAGGAACTCGGGCAGGCCCGGGGCCGCCGAATAGGCCGTCTCCATGGTCACGCCATTGAGGAACGCCGCCTCGAGGCCGCCGATGACAGACTGAACCTCGTCACCCGAGAACCCGAATGCCGGTTGGCCGACGCCAAAAGACAGGCTGTAGCCGACTGCGAACCAGCAAAGGGTCACAACCGAGGCTACCCCCAGCGACTGGGTGATGGTGGCGATGACGTTCTTGCGGCGCACCATACCGCCGTAGAACAGCGCCAGCCCCGGCAGGGTCATCAGCAGGACCAGCGCGGTCGAGGTCAGGATCCAGGAGCTGGCGGCCCCGTCGATCTCCGCAACCGCCTGGTGCGCCAGCAAGGTCGGAGCCTCGGCCGGTTCAGTCTCGGTAGCAGCTTCAGGCGCAGCCTCGACCGGAGCGGCATCCGCCGGAGCGGCGGCGGCTTCGGCGACAACCGGTGTCACCGGCGCGGGCTCCTGCCCGAACGCTCCCCCGGCCCAGAACAGGGCCAGGGTCAAAAGACAGAGCGCAAGCGCGCCCGGTAGACGACTCAGGATTTGCGACATGCCAGTATCCCCCTTGCTATCTCGCAGATGCGAAATGTTTACCGTATTTTCACGACGCGCAAGGGGCGGTGACGTTTTCTGCGCATTTTTCATGCTCTGACACTCAAGACGCTCGTCACGGACGCAAGTTTGTTGCGCCGCGCCTGCGAAGAGCCTAAGGTCTTTGTCCCGCGTTTCATCTGTGGTCAGAAGAGGGGGCGCCGCCGTGGCCGACGCCAACCAGAAGTTCGTCATCATTCCGCACGCCGCGCCGGCGAAAACCGGCGCGGCCCTGCGCGTGCAGGACTTTGCGGAAATCTATGCCGGCTTCATGGATTCGGCGGGCCGCGACCAGGCCAGCCGGTGCGCCCAGTGCGGCGTGCCCTTCTGCCAGTCGGCCTGCCCGCTCGAGAACAACATCCCCGACTGGCTGCGTCTCGCGGCTGAGGGACGCCCGGAAGAAGCCTGGGCCCAGGCCGAGGCGACCAGCGCCATGCCCGAAATCTGCGGCCGGGTCTGCCCGCAGGACCGCCTGTGCGAGGGCGCCTGCACCCTCGAGCGCTCTGGCTGGAGCACAGTCACGATCGGGTCCGTTGAGCGCTGGCTCGGAGACATGGCGTTCGAGAACGGCTGGGTCACACCGGTCCGCCCCCGGGTGGAGCGGGGTCAGTCCGTGGGCATCATCGGCGCCGGCCCCGCCGGTCTCGCTGCAGCCGACCGACTGCGCTCGGCCGGCTACGCCGTCACGGTCTACGACCGACATGACCGCGCCGGCGGCCTGCTGACCTACGGCATTCCCGGCTTCAAGCTGGAGAAGCACGTCGTGACCCGCCGTGTCGATCGGCTGATCGAGGGCGGGGTGGTGTTCCGGCTCGGCGTCGAGATCGGCCGCGACCTTTCGTTCGAGGACCTCCGCGCCGCGCACGATGCCGTGCTGGTCGCCACCGGGGTCTATCAGGCCCGCCGCCTGACGGCGCCGGGCTGCGGCTCGCGCGGCGTGATCGCGGCGCTGGACTATCTGATCGCCTCCAACCGCAAGGGCTTCGGCGACGCCGTGCCGGCCTTCGACAGCGGCGACCTCA
>CAZUXK010000023.1:0-14664 GCA_964624025.1 uncultured Brevundimonas sp. | reverse complement strand
TCCAACCGCAAGGGCTTCGGCGACGCCGTGCCGGCCTTCGACAGCGGCGACCTCAATGCCGCCGGAAAGCGCGTCGTGGTGATCGGCGGCGGCGATACGGCCATGGACTGCGTGCGCACGGCGATCCGCCAGGGCGCGACCTCCGTCACCTGTCTGTACCGGCGTGACCGCGCCAACATGCCCGGCAGCGCCCGTGAGGTGGGCAATGCAGAGGAGGAAGGCGTCCGCTTCGAGTGGCTCGCGGCGCCGCGCGCCATCCTCGGCGGGGCCGAGGGCGTGACCGGCGTTCGCGCCGCCCGAATGGCCTTGGCCAGTCAGGACAGCGAGGGGCGCTGGACCGTCGAGGAGGTGGCAGGGGGCGACTTCGAGATTCCGGCCGATCTGGTCATCGAAGCTCTCGGCTTCGAACCGGAGGATCTTCCGGCCCTGTTCGAAGCGCCCGACCTCGCTGTGACCGACTGGGGCACGGTGCGCACGGCGCGGCGCACCAAGGCCACCACGCTGGAGGGCGTGTTCGCCGCGGGTGACATCGTGCGCGGCGCCTCGCTGGTGGTCTGGGCCGTCCGCGACGGCCAGGACGCCGCCGCCGAAATCGACGCCTGGCTGAAGTCCCGTTTGTCTGAAAGGGCCGCGGCATGACCCGCCTCCCCGCCCCGTCTGCGATCGCCTGCCCGACGGACCAGGACTTCGACCCGGCCGCCTACCGCGCCGCGCGGGATGCGCTGGCCACGGCGCATGCCTATGATCCCGCCTCCGAGCACGACGCCTGCGGCGTGGGTCTCGTCGCGGCCATCGACGGCCAGCCCCGGCGGGAGGTGGTCGAGTTGGCGCTGAAGGCGCTCAAGGCCATCTTCCACCGCGGCGCCGTGGACGCCGACGGACGCTCCGGAGACGGGGCCGGCATCCTGATCGGGCTGCCCCAGGACTTCTTCGCCGCCCAGGTCCGCGACACCGGGCACGAGCCGCGGGAGACGCCGATCTGCGTCGGCATGGTGTTCCTGCCGCGTCTCGATCTGGGAGCCCAGGAGCGCGCCCGCACCATCGTCGAGGGCGAGGTGCTGAAGGCCGGCTTCTATCTCTACGGCTGGCGCCAAGTGCCCCATCGGATCGAGGCGCTGGGCGCCCGCGCCGCGGCCACCCGCCCCGAGGTCGAACAGGTCATGCTGGCCGCGCCCGAGGGCCTGACCGGCGAGGCGCTTGAGCGACAACTCTACCTCGTGCGCCGCCGCATCGAGAAGCGCGCCCAGGCCAAGGGGCTGTCGGACTTCTACATCTGCTCCCTGTCGGCCCGCTCGGTCATCTACAAGGGCATGATGCTGGCCGAGGCGCTGGACGACTATTACCCGGACCTGCTGGACCCGCGGGTCACCGCCAACGTCGCCCTGTTCCACCAGCGCTACTCGACCAACACCTTCCCGGAATGGCGGCTGGCCCAGCCGTTCCGGATGCTGGCGCACAACGGCGAGATCAACACCCTGCGGGGCAACGCCAACTGGATGCGGAGCCACGAGATCCGCATGGCCGCGGACGCCTTCGGCGACGACCAGGCGGCGGTGAAGCCGGTGATCCAGGCGTCCGGCTCGGACTCCGCGGCGCTGGACAACGTCTTCGAGGTGCTGGTGCACGCCGGGCGTCCGGCCCCCATGGTCAAGGCCCTGCTGATCCCCGAGGCGCGCGTTGAGGGGGTAATGAAGCCGGAGCACCAGGCGCTGTTCGAATACTGCAACGCCGTCATGGAGCCGTGGGACGGCCCCGCCGCCGTCTGCGCCACAGACGGGCGCTGGGTTGTCGCCGGCAAGGACCGCAACGGTCTTCGACCCCTGCGCCTCGCCCGCACCACCGACGGCCTGCTGATCTGCGGCTCCGAGGCCGGCATGACGGGCGTGGCAGAGGACCGGATCGAGCAACGCCTGCACATCGGCCCCGGCCGCATGGTCGCCGTCGATCTGGAGTCCGGCCGCTTCTACGACGAGGCCGAGCTGGTCGACCGCCTCGCCGAGGACCATCCGTACCGCGAGTGGCTCGGCAACATGGTCGAGCTGGAGAGCCGGGTCGGCCCCGGCGACGAGCCGCGCCGCCTGTCGGGCGAGGCGCTGGTGCGGGCCCAGCTGGCGGTCAGCTGGACTGAAGAGGACATCGAGGCCCTGCTCGATCCCATGGCGGGTTCGGGCAAGGAAGCCGTCGGCTCCATGGGCGACGACGCCCCGCCGACGGTGCTGTCCGAGATCGACCGCCCGTTCAGCCATTATTTCCGCCAGGCGTTCGCCCAGGTCACCAACCCGCCGATCGACTCGCTGCGCGAGGCCGGGGCCATGAGCTTGAAGACCCGGTTCAAGAACCTCGGCAACATCCTCGCCCAGGACGAGACCCAGACCCGGGTATTCGTCCTCGACAGCCCGGTCCTCACCACCGGGATGTACGCGCGCATGCTGGACGAGGTCGGGGCCGGGGCGACGGCCGTGATCGACTGCACTTTCGACACGCCGCCGGCCGATGCGGCCTCGGGTGCGACCCTCGCCTCGGCGCTGGAGCGCATCCGTGTCGAGGCCGCTGAACAGGCGCGCGGCGGAGCCGCCCTGCTGGTCCTGACCGACGAGCATACTGGCCCCGACCGGCCGATGATCCCGATGATCCTCGCGGTGGCCGCGGTCCACTCCCGCCTCGTCGAGGAAGGGCTGCGCTCGTTCGTGTCGCTGGTGGTCCGCACCTCGGAGACGCTCGACTCGCACGGCTTTGCCGTGATGGTCGGCTGCGGAGCGACGGCGGTGAACGCCTGGCTGGCTCAGGAGACCTTCCAGGCGCGGCTGGAGGCCGGGCGCTACCCCGGCCTGACGCTGCGCGACGTCTGCCTGAACTACAAGCGGGCCATCGAGGCGGGTCTGATGAAGATCCTCGCCAAGAAGGGCATTTCGGTCATCTCCGCCTACCGCGGCGGCTACGAGTTCGAGGCTCTCGGCCTGTCGCGCTCGCTGGCGGCGGAGTTCTTCCCCGGCATGACCTCGCGCATCTCCGGCATCGGCCTGGCCGGGCTGGAGCAGAAGGCGGTGCGGCAGAACGCGGCCGCGCACGACACCGACCGGGTGCGCCTGCCCATCGGCGGGGCCCACCGGATCCGCGCCGGCCAGGAGAGCCACGCCTGGGACGCGGAGACCATCCACCGTCTGCAGGACGCCACGACCCGCAACGATTACAAGCGCTTCAAGGCCTATTCGCGCCGGGTGCGGGAACAGCCGGCGACCTCCCTGCGCGACCTGCTGGACTTCCGTGAGCCGGCCCAGACGGTCCAGATCGACGAGGTCGAGAGCGTCAATGAGGTGCGCAAGCGCTTCGTCACCCCGGGCATGAGCCTCGGCGCCTTGAGCCCGGAGGCGCATGAGACGCTGAACATCGCCATGAACCGGATCGGGGCCCGCTCGGTCTCCGGCGAGGGCGGCGAGGATCCCGAGCGCTACGTCACCCGCCCCAACGGTGACAACCCGAACAGCGCGGTCAAGCAGGTGGCCTCCGGCCGCTTCGGCGTCACCGCCGAGTACCTGAACCAGTGCCGCGAGATCGAGATCAAGGTGGCCCAGGGGGCCAAGCCCGGCGAGGGCGGCCAGCTGCCCGGCTTCAAGGTGACCGAGTTCATCGCCCGGATGCGCCACGCCACCCCCGGCGTCGGCCTGATCAGCCCGCCGCCGCACCATGACATCTACTCGATCGAGGATCTGGCCCAGCTCATCTATGACCTGAAGCAGATCAATCCGGACGCCCGGGTGACGGTCAAGCTGGTCGCCTCCTCCGGCATCGGAGCGGTCGCGGCGGGCGTGGCCAAGGCCAAGGCCGACGTGATCCTGATCTCGGGCCACAACGGCGGCACCGGGGCCTCGGCCATGGGCTCGATCAAGCACGCCGGCATGCCGTGGGAGATGGGCCTCGCCGAGGCGCACCAGGTGCTCAGCCTGAACGGGCTGCGCAATCATGTGCGGCTGCGCACCGACGGCGGCATCCGCACCGGCCGCGACGTGGTCATCGCCGCCCTGCTCGGCGCCGAGGAGTTCGGCATCGGCACCGCCAGCCTGATCGCGGTCGGCTGCCTGATGGTGCGCCAGTGCCACTCCAACACCTGTCCGGTCGGGGTCTGCGTCCAGGACGAGCGCCTGCGCGCCCTCTTCACCGGCACCCCGGACAAGGTCGTCAACCTGTTCACCTTCATCGCCGAGGAGACGCGGGAAGTACTGGCCTCTCTGGGCCTGCGCTCGCTCGATGAGGCGGTCGGCCGGACGGACTTGCTGCGGCAGGTCTCGCGCGGCTCCTCCCACCTCGACGACCTCGATCTCAACCCGCTGCTGGTGCGGGTCAACGGCCAGCTGAACCCGCAGCGTGGCCCCGAGACCGCCCGCAACCCGGTGCCGGACACGCTCGACGCCCTGATCGTCCGGGACGCCGCCCCCCTTCTGGAGCGTGGCGAGAAGATGCAGCTGACCTATTCAGTGCGGAACACCCAGAGGGCCATCGGCACGCGCACGTCGTCGCACATCGTCCGCCGCTTCGGCGAGCGGCTGCCGGACGGCCAGCTGACCCTGGCCCTGCGCGGCTCGGCCGGCCAGTCCATGGCCGCCTGGGGCATGAAGGGGCTGCGCATCGAGCTGGACGGCGAGGCCAACGACTATGTCGGCAAGGGTCTTTCGGGCGCGCATCTGATCATCCGCCCGACCACCTGGCGGCCGGGTCAGGCGATCGTCGGCAACACCGCGCTCTACGGCGCTACCTCCGGCGTCCTGCTGGCGGCGGGCGTCGCCGGCGAGCGCTTCGCCGTGCGCAACTCCGGGGCCGTGGCCGTCGTCGAGGGCGTCGGCGCCCATGGCTGCGAATACATGACCGGCGGCGCCGTCGTGGTGCTTGGCCGGGTCGGCTGGAACTTCGGGGCCGGCATGTCCGGCGGCGAGGCCTTCATCCTGCAGGACCAGGCGCATCTGGAGGCGCACCTTAACGCCGAGGGCGTGATGGCGGTGCCGGTGCACGGCGAGGCGGGCGCCCGTCTGCGCGCGCTTGTCGAGCGGCACGCCCGCGAGACCGGTTCGCCGTTGGCCCGCCGCCTCCTGGAAAGCTGGCCAGAGTCGCAGAAGCGCTTCGTGCAGGTGCTTCCACGCGAGGCCGCCGAGGCCCACGCCAAGAAGCGGGCCTGACCGGTCGCGCGTCCTATCGGGTCAACGGCCGGGCCAGCATGGCCTTCAGTCGGGCGAGCGCCTCGGGCGTCATCGGGCCGAACAGGCCGCGCGCGTCCTCGGGGATATGCGCCATCGGCTCGCCGCCGGTCTGGAAGATGTAGTGGTCGAAGAAGACCCGCCACGCCTCACGCTCGCGCGGCGGCAGGTCGCGCAACGTCAGCAGGGCGTGGAACAGGGTGAACATCGGCGTGGTCAGCCAATCCGGCCCGTCGCGCCACCAGAAGTTCACCATGGCGCCCACGGGGTCGAGCGACCGCACATTGTGGAACCAGAGGCTGGGCACATAGATGGCGTCGCCAGGCTGCAACTCCGCCATCTCGGCCTCGGCCCAGGCCTCGGCGAAGCGCTGAAAGCGCTCAAGGTCGGGCGCATCGATGTCGACCAGGCTGATCGGCTGGCCCGCCAGGGTGAAGTCGAGCGGCCCGACATAGAGGTTGGCCACCTGGGTGGTCGGGAACAGGACAAACCGGCGGCGGCCGGCGATGACGCAGGCGAGGTTCTGCGGCAGGTCCCAGTGGGTGGCGGTCGTCGACCGGTTACCGACCCAGAGCGACGTCAGCCGCTCGCGCGTGGGGTCGAGCAGCGGCATCAGATTGGCCTCCGCGAGTCCCGGCAGACACAGCGGAGCGGGCACGCCGCCGGCGTAGATGGACGCAGGCTGCGACGCCTCGGCCAGCGCCAGGATCTCGTCGAGCAGGACCGTCAGGCCCATCTGGCCGGGCGCGTGGTTGCGGCCCTTCAGATCGTCCGAATAGCTGTACCGGCCTCCCACCTCCGGCGCAGCGCGGAACACCTGCACCGGCCGGCCGACGTCGAAGCCCGCCAGGTAGTCGCGCAGGCCCGCCGGTGTACGACCGGCCGCGACCGCCGGCCAGTCCGCCGCCAGCCCCTCAAGCACCACCGGACGGCCCGCGGGCACGATCTCGGCCTCGAAGCGGGCGCGGTCGACACCGCGCAGGCGCGGCAGGGGGCGGGGGGACGGCAGCGGGCTCATGGGCGCGGACTCAGGGGTGGACCGGCGACGGCGTCAAGGACTAGGTGGATGGCGATGCGCGCGCCCTCGCCCTTCGACGCCCGGCAGGATCTGGCCGACGGCCCGGCCACCGGCCAGCGCCTGCGCCCGAAGGACGCCGCCACCCTGATCCTCGTCCGGAGATCACGAAGCGGCCCGGAAGTCCTGATGGGCCGCCGTGCGCCGGGCCATGTGTTCATGGCCTCGAAGTGGGTGTTTCCCGGCGGCCGCATCGAGCGGGCGGACTTCGGCGCGGCCTCCGCCACTGCCCTCACCGCCGAGGTTGCCGCCCGGCTGGAGCGCGAGACCCCGCCGCGGCGCGCCCGGGCGCTGGCCCTGGCCGCCGTGCGCGAGACCTTCGAGGAAACCGGGCTGATCCTCGGGCGACCAGCCCCACCGGCCTCGGTCGCCGGCCCCTGGCGCGCCTTCCGCCAGTCCGGGGCCCTGCCCGACCTCGCCGCCCTGACCTATGTGGCCCGGGCCATCACCCCGCCGGGGCGCACGCGCCGCTTCGACGCCCGCTTCTTCACGGCCGACGGCAAGGCCCTGCTCGCCCATGGGGCCGCCTCCGGGGAGCTGGACGAGGTCGCGTGGCTGCCGCTGCCCGAGGCCCGCGGCCTCGACCTGCCCGCCATCACCCGCTTCGTGCTCGGCGAGGTGGCCGGGAGGCTGGAGGAAGGCCCTCGCCCCCTGCCGTTCGTGCGCTGGCGGCATGGCCGCCACGCCGTGGACTACGACTGATCAGTCCGCCAGCGGCCGGGTCAGGTCGAACTCCACCCGCAGGAAGCGACCTGAGGGCCGGCGCAGCTCGTAGGCGAAGATGTCGCCGGGGCGCACATCCACGGACCAGACATTGGTGGTGGAGGCCTCCGCGCCCCCTTCCCGGAACATGGCGATCGATTCGGCGTCCACCGGAAAGCTCTGCCGCTCGGCGGTGCCGGGCGCGACCGTGTCGCCGCCATACATGTGCCAGCCATGGATCTCGCCCTGCGGATCGCGGTGGTCGTGCTTCAGACGCAGGCCGGCGTCGGTGCGGGTGATGACCCAGCGCCGGGAGCGGTCGTCACCCACGGCGAAGGGAATGCCAACCTCGCCCGGCGAGCAGTCGCGCACATGCATGACCAGCCGGCTGTTGCGGAAGTCGTCGTCGACCGGATCGGTGGTCACCACCCGCCCCTCGAAGCGCTGACCGCACAGGGCGTTGAGGCGCGCGAGGAAGGTGTCCTGGGGCGAGTCCGGGACGGGCGTGCTGGCGCAGGCCGGCACACCGAGCGCCATGAGGACAACAAGGGCGGCGGGGGCGAAGGAGCGGATCATGGACGGCATCCTGACCCCGAAAACGGGCCGGAGCCACCCCTTGCATCGGGCCGTTGACTTCGCGGCGGGCCTGAGTATGTTCCGCGCCTCCCATTTCCGCGGCTTCAGGCCGTCGCAGAGGTATGTCCGATGGCCAAACCGGCTTCCATCAAGATCCGTCTGAACTCGACCGCCGACACCGGCTTCTTCTACGTCACCAAGAAGAACGCCCGGACCATGACCGAGAAGATGGTCGTCAAGAAGTACGATCCCGTCGTGCGCAAGCACGTCGAGTTCAAGGAAGGCAAGATCAAGTAAGCCGGTCCTGCGCCGCGTGCGGCGCGATCGCTGATCTGACCAGGACGCCCGGCTTCGGCCGGGCGTTTTGCGTTGGAGGTGGACGGGCTGTTCAGGCGGCGCGGGCGATAACCCGGTTGCGGCCGCTGGACTTGGCCTCATAGACCCCGTCATCGGCCCGCTTCAGCAGGCTCTCCGGGGTCTCGTCGCTGCCCTGCGTGGCGGCGACGCCGATCGAGACCGTCACCGGCAGGCTTTCCTGCCCGCCGAGGATCCGGAACGGCGCGACCTCGACATTGATGCGGATGCGCTCGGCGATGCGCTGGGCGTCTTCCAGCCGCGTGCCCGGCATCACCACGACGAACTCCTCGCCGCCCATGCGGCACGGCAGGTCCACCGCGCGGACATTGGTCGCCAGCCGCACGCCGAACTCGCGCAGCACCTCGTCGCCGGCGTCATGGCCGAACAGGTCGTTGACGCCCTTGAAGTGATCGATGTCGAGCAGCAGCACGGCGACCGACTCGCCGCCATGGTTGGCCCGCCCGATCAGGGCCTGCAGCTGGCTGGTCATGTAGCGACGGTTATGCAGCCCGGTCAGGGCGTCGGTGACGGCCATCTCGAGGCTGAAGTCCAGCTTCTCGCGCAGGAAGTCGGCGTAGCGCTTTCTCTTAACCTGGGTCCGCACCCGGGCAGACAGCTCTTCCGGGTCCACCGGCCGCGGCAGCAGGTCGTTGACCCCGATCTCCAGCGCCCGGACCATGCGGCCACGGTCGCCCGGGTTGACGATGGCGAGGATGGGCAGGTTGCGCGAGCCCTCCTGCGACCGCACCTGGGCGGCGAGACGCAGGCCGTCGAAGCTGTCGGCGGCGGCGTTGATGATCAACAGGTCGACCCGCGTGCGGCTGGCCGCCAGGGCAACAGCGGGATCGGCCTCGTGGCTGACGCGATGCTCGTCGGCCAGGCCCGTCATCAGGCGTCCCGCGCGGGCCGCGTCGTCGTCGACGACGATGATGCGGCCGCCCGAGGCGCGCAGTCGCCCGACGCCTTCGATCAGGCCGAGGCGGCGCCCGCTTTCCTCGCGCTCGCGCAGCTCGTCCGTGACCAGCTTGAGCCGGGCCAGGGAGCGGACCCGCGCCATGAGGATGACTTCGTCGATCGGCTTGGTGATGAAGTCGTCCGCGCCGGCGTCGAGGCCCCGGATGCGCTCCTCGCGCCCGTCCAGCGCCGTGACCATGATGATCGGGATATGCCGGGTCCCGGCATTGGCCTTGAGCCGGCGGCAGACCTCGAAGCCGTCCATGCCCGGCATCATGACATCGAGCAGGATGATGTCCGGCGCGTCGCGCACGGCGATCTCCAGCGCCGTCGGCCCGTCGGGGGCGGTCAGCACATCGTAGTATTCGAACGTCAGCTTCGCCTCGAGCAGGCGGATGTTCGCCGGCACGTCGTCGACCACAAGGATACGCGCGGTCATGACCTACCCCAGATGCTTCCGGACTGTGTCGAGGAAGGCGCTGATCGAGATCGGCTTTGAGATATAGGCTTCGCAGCCGCCCTGGCGGATGCGCTCCTCGTCACCCTTCATGGCGAAGGCCGTCACCGCCACCACGGGGATGTGCGACAGCTCCTCATCCTCCTTCAGCCAGCGGGTCACCTCGAGGCCGGAAATCTCGGGCAGCTGGATGTCCATGAGGATGAGGTCAGGCCGGTGCTGGCGCGCCAGGGCAAGCGCCTGCAACCCCTCGCGGGTCTGCAGGGTCTCGTACCCCTGGGAATCGAGCAGATCATGAAAGAGCTTCATGTTCAGCTCGTTATCCTCGACGATGAGGACCTTCTTCGACATCATCACCCGGACGTTGCCGCGCCGCCGACCACCTGATCGACGTCGCAGGCCCCCATCTGTTTTCGGGGCGCATCATGGACCGGCATTCTTTAAGTTGGCGTGAAGTCGGAACCGTCGGACATGAAAGCCCTTTGTCGCGAATGCCTGTGGCAGGGAGCGCAGGCTCCCCGACCGCCACGCTGCCCGGCCTGCGGCTCGCCGCGCCTGGTCGTCCACGACGAGCTGGACAGCCTCGGCATCGCGCACATGGACTGCGACGCCTTCTACGCCTCGGTGGAGAAGCGTGACCGGCCCGAGCTGCGCGACAGGCCGGTGATTGTCGGCGGCGGCCGCCGCGGCGTCGTCACCACCGCCTGCTACATCGCCCGCCTGTACGGCGTCGGCTCGGCCCAGCCGATGTTCAAGGCGTTGAAGGCCTGCCCCGACGCGGTGGTCATCAAGCCGGACTTTGCGAAGTACACCGCCGAGAGCCGCCGCATCCTCGGCGCGCTCGGCGAGCTCACGCCGCTGGTCCAGCCCCTGTCACTGGACGAGGCCTGGGCCGACCTGTCCGGCACCGAGCGGCTCAATGGCGGTCCGCCGGCGCTACAGCTGGTTCGGCTGCAGCGGCGCATCGAGACCGAGGTCGGCCTGACGGTCTCGATCGGTCTGGCCCCCAACCGCTTCCTCGCCAAGGTGGCGTCGGAACTGGACAAGCCGCGAGGATTCTCGGTCATCGGCGCGGCGGAGGCGCAGGCCTTTCTCGCTCCGCGGCCGGTCTCGATCCTGCCCGGCGTCGGCCCCGTGTTCGCCAGGGCCCTGCGCAGCGACGGCTTCGACACCGTCGGCCAGCTGGCCGCGGCCGAGCCCCGCGACCTCGTGAAGCGCTACGGCGAGTGGGGCCTGCGCCTGTCGGAGCTGGCGCACGGGCGCGACGCCCGGGCCGTCAATCCCGAGCAGGACCGACGCGGCATGAGCGCCGAGACCACCTTCAACGCCGACCTCATCGACCGCGAGGCGCTGGAGGCCGAGCTCTGGCCCCTGTGCGAGAAGCTGGCGGCCAAGGCGCGGCGATCCGGCCTGGCCTCGCGCACCGTCCAGCTGAAACTGAGGCGCACCGACTTCTGCATCGTCACCCGCCGCCGCACCCCGCCGGAGCCGGTGCAGACAGCCCGCGGCCTGTTCGCCGCCGCGCGCGGGCTTCTGGGGCCGGAGCTCGGCCGGCCCTACCGCCTGATCGGCGTGGGCATGGCGGACCTGATCGACGCCGAGGATGCGCCGTCGGGCCTGTTCGACACCGCCGAGGCGCGGGCGCTGAAGACCGAGACCGCCATCGACGCCCTGCGCGCCCGGTTCGGCGCCTCGGCCGTGATCGCCGGCCGCGCGCTGAAGAGCTAGTCGCCCGCCTTCAGAAACAGCACCCGCGCCGCGCCGTAATCGCGGGCGTCCAGCCGCACATAGCCGGGCGTATCGATCTCGGGCTCGTCCGAGCCGCGCTCGAACACCACAACGGCTCCGGGCGTCAGCCAGCCGCCCTCCAGCAACCGGGCCAGCGTCTGTTCGCCGAGCCCTTGCCGATAGGGCGGGTCGAGGAAGGCAAGGGTGAAGGCCTCCCCGGCGGAGCCCGGCCGCGGGCCGAGGTCGGTGGCGCTGCGGCGGTGCACCCGACAGCGGCCGAACAGGCCGTAGGCGTCCATGTTTTCGCGGATGGCCCCGCGCGCGCCGTCGTCGGTTTCGACGAACAGGCAGAAGGCCGCGCCCCGGCTCAGGGCCTCGAAGCCCAGCGCCCCGGAGCCCGCATAGAGGTCGATCACCCGCGCCTCCTGCAGCCCCTCGGCCCAGGGCGCGTGCTCCAGCACATTGAAGATGGCCTGGCGGGCCCGGTCGCTCGTGGGGCGGGTGCCCTGCCCCTCCGGCGTGGCGATGGCGCGCCCCTTCAGGCTTCCGCTGACGATCCGCATCCTGATCCTTGCTCCCGGGGCAACGGACCCGGCATAGGTCAGGCCATGACCGGCCTCACCTTTCCGTTCCTGACGCCGCTGCGCGATTCCGACCGCAATCTAGCGCGCGCCGCCGGCTGCGGGGGGATCTTCCTGCTGACCCTTGTCGTCGTCTTCATCGCCCTCGCCGTCACGGGCGTGGCGCTGGGCCTGTCGCCCGAGCGGCTGGAGGCGGCGCAGGACCTCAGCTCCCCGGGGGCGCTGATCTTCGTGGGCGCCCTGCTCGCCGGCCTCGGCGCGGTCGTCCTGCTGGCCGCCCGCCTGGCCTATGGCCGCCCCTTCGCCAGTTTCCTGTGGCCGCAGGGCTTCCGCCTCCGCCTCCTGCTCGGCGGCCTGCTGGTGGCCTTGCCGGCGATCATGGCCTCCCTGCTGGTCAGCCTGCTGTTCGCCCTCGTCACCGGACAGGATCTCGGGCTCGGCGATACGGACGGAGCCGTCGACCTGCCCCTGCTGCAGGGCGACATGGCCTATCTCGGCGCGGCCGTGCTCGGCATGGGTCTGGTGGCGCTCGGCGAGGAGGCGATCTTCCGCGGCGTGCTGCTGCAGATGCTGGCCGCCTGGTTCCGGCGGGCCCTGCCCGCCCTGGTGCTGGCCGCGATCGTCTTTTCCGCGGTCCACGGGGACCCGGATCCCGTGGCCTTCGGCATGCGGGTGATCATGGGCCTGACCTGGGGCTGGGCGACCCTGAGGCTGGGCGGCGTCGAGTTCGCCGTCGGCCTGCATTTCGGCAACAACCTGCTGCTGATCCTGCTGGTCCCCGCCGGCGAGGCGCTGCAGACCGGCCGCGAGCTGCCGGTGAGCGCCATCGCCGCCCAGCTGGCCGCGGCCGCCGTGGCCGTCGCCGCGGTGGAGCTGCTGGCGCGGGGGCGGCGTCAGGCGCCGGCCGCCCCGTCCACGATCGTCTGAGCGTCAGCCGCCCGCGCGCGGCGGCCGCGGACCGCGAGGCCCGCCGGGACCGCGCGGCCCGCCCTTTCCGGGACCTGACCGCGGGCCTGACCGTGCCCCGCCCGGTCCGCCACGGGGACCGCCCGGACCACGGCTTTCACCGCTCCGGCCCTCGCCGCGCGGCCGATTGCTCTCGAACCGCTCGCCCGCCGGGCGCTCCCTTTGAGGGCGCTCGGGCCGGTCGCCGGCGGGACGGTCTCCCCGGGGCCGGTCGCCCTGCGGACGGGGCGCGCGCGGCCGGTCAGACCGCGGACGGTCGGATCGCTCCCCGCCGGTCCCTGCCGTCCGCGGCGTGAAGGCGCGCCGCGGACGCTCGCCGGCCTCGGAACGCTCAACCCGGGCGTCGCCGCCCTCGCGCGGCTTGAAGGTGCGGGCCGGGCGTTCGCCCTCCGCCCGCTCCGGACGGGGCCGCGCCGGCCGACCAGGCCGCTCGGGCCGCGGGGCCGCCTTGGCCCAGCCGGGCTTCTTCTGCGGCCGTTCGGCGCGCTCGGCGCCCTCGGTGGCCGCCGCGGCGGCCGCGCGCACACGGCTGGGCTTGCGTGACGGATCGGACAGCGCGGAGCCAGAGCGCCCCTTGACGATCGGGGTGCTGAGGCGGCGCCCCGGGATCGGCGCCGGCGTTTCCACCGTATCGCCGGTGGGTATGTTCTCCGGCCGGATATGATCGGCGAGCAGCTCGCGGATCACGCGCGGCCCGACCTCCTCGACCGCCCCGACGGGCAGGGTGCCCAGCTGGAAGGGCCCGTAGGCGAGACGGATCAACCGGTTGACCTTGAGGCCGACCGACTCCAGCACCTTGCGCACCTCGCGGTTCTTGCCCTCGGCGATCGAGACGCTGACCCACAGGTTGGCGGCGGCCTTCTCATCCTCGCCCGAGGGTGTCTTCACCTTGTCGAGCGTCGCCTCCATCGGGCCGTAGCGGACGCCGTCGACGAAGGCGCCGTCCTTCAGCCGGTCCAGCTGCTCCTGGGTGATCTTGCCCCGGGCCCGGGCGCGGTACTGGCGCACCCAGCCGGTGGTCGGCATCTCCAGCGCCCGGCTCAGCTCGCCGTCGTTGGTCAGCAGCAGCAGGCCCTCGGAGTTGATGTCGAGGCGCCCCACGGAAATGGTGCGCGGCAGGGTGCTGGGCAGGGCGTCGAACACCGTCGGCCGGCCCTGCGGGTCGTTGTGCGTGGTCAGCAGTCCGACCGGCTTGTGATAGCGCCAGACGCGCGTCGCCTGGGCCTGGCCGATCAGCTTGCCATCGACCGTGATCTTGTCCTCGCGCGTGACCAAGGTGGCGGGCGTGTCGAGAATCCGGCCGTTAAGCGCCACCTTGCCGAGGCCGATCAGCCGCTCGACCTCACGCCGCGAGGCGTAGCCGGCGCGGGCCATGACCTTGGCGATACGCTCCTGACGCAGCGGCGCGGCGTCGCCCTTGGCGGCCGGCTTGGCCGGGCCCTTTCCGGGCACGCCGGCCTTGCCCCAGGGGTCATCGGACTTGCCGCCGGCCTTGCGGGGACCGCCCTTGCCGGGGCCCTTGGCGAAGCCCCCCTTGCCGCCGCCGTCCTTATCAAAGCCCTCTTTGCGCGGCCCCCTCGGACGGTCGTCGCCAGTGCCGCCGGCGCGGGGGCCGGAACGGGGCGGACGGGGACCGTCGGCGCGGGATTCGGGGCGGCCGCCTTGACGCGGGCGGGGCTTCTTGTCGTTGTCGGAGGGATGACGGACCATGATCAGCGGTTCATGCGCATGGCGCTCGACCTCGCGCAAGCGGCGGCCGACGCCGGAGAGGCCCCGATCGGCGCCGTGATCGTCGATCCGGCCACCGGCGAGGTGGTCGCGACCGGGGCCAACGCCCCGATCGCCGACCATGATCCGACGGCCCACGCCGAGGTGGTGGCGCTGCGCGCGGCAGGCGCCGCGACCGGCAACTACCGCCTCACCGGCCTGACCCTCTATGTCACGCTGGAGCCCTGCGCCATGTGCGCCGGCGCGATCAGCCACGCCCGCATCGGCCGCGTCGTCTATGGCGCGGACGATCCCAAGGGCGGGGCCGTGGCGCACGGGCCGCGGCGGTTCGAACAGCCTACCTGCCACAGGCGG
>CAZUXK010000022.1:0-28983 GCA_964624025.1 uncultured Brevundimonas sp. | reverse complement strand
CCCAGAAGAAGTTCGTCCGCGACTTCGCCAAGGCCTGGACCAAGGTCATGAACCTGGACCGCTATGACCTCCTGAAGTAAGCGGCCGACAGGCTGGCATGACGACGGGCGCGATCTTCAGGGTCGCGCCCGCTTTCTTTGGCGGAATGTCGGTTCAACGGTCGGGCCGCCGCGCCTCAGGCGGCGTGCCGGCCGCCCTTCAACGCATAGGCCTGGGTGCCGCGGGTGAAGACCCGGTCCTGCGGCAGGATGGCGTCGATGGCGATCGTCTCCGCCCCCTTGAGCCGGTCGTAGATCGGCCCGAAGTCCTGCAGCGTCTCACGCTTGAGCTGCTCCAGCGAGTCGATGACGAAATAGACCTGCTGGAAATCGTCGATACGGTAGAGGGTCTTCATCACCCGCTCGAGGTCGAAGCCGAGCCGGTTCGGCGACGGGTCGTCGAGGCTGAACACGCTCTCGGTCGCCGAGGAGACAATGCCGGCGCCGTAGATGCGCAGCCCCCCGGCCTCCTGCATCAGGCCGAACTCGACCGTGTACCAGTAGAGACGGGCGAGGTTGGGCAGCATGCCCAGCGCCGCCGCCCGCTGACCGCCCTTGCCATAGGCCTCCATATAGGCGGCGAAGTCCGGGTCGGTGAGCATCGGCACATGGCCGAAGACATCGTGGAAGATGTCCGGCTCCTGAAGGTAGTCCAGCTGGTCCGGCTTGCGGATGAACTGGCCCGACGGGAAGCGGCGGTTCGCCAGGTGGTCGAAGAAGACCTCGTCCGGCACCAGCCCCGGCACGCACACCACGGACCAGCCGGTCAGGGCTCCAAGCTTCTCGTTCAGCAGACCAAGATCCGGAATGCCGCCATCCAGCGGCAGGGCGTCGAGCCCGCGCATGTAGGCGTCGCAGGCCCGGCCCGGCAGGATCGCCATCTGCCGCGCATAGAGGGCGTTCCAGGTGCGGTGCTCGACCTCGGTGTACAGCCGCCAGTCCTGCGGAATGGTCCAGTCGGCCGCCGCGCCGGGCGGGGGGCTGTCGAAGACGTGCTCGAAATCAGACATGGCCTGCTCCTGTCGCCCTATCCTAGGCAGCCGCAGGGCCGGGGCCAAGCGCAGCTAGTGGATCACCTGGTCGCGCGGCGCGTGCCGGCCAGCGGCGTCGATCGTGAACCAGCGCGCCTCGTCGTCCGCCGACAAGGCTCGGGCCTCATGGCCCTCGAGCGCCTCCTCGGCGGCATAGACGATGAAGCTGCCGTCCGGGCCGACGGTGAGGACGCGATAGAAGGGCTGGTCGGCGCGCACGGCGCCGGTCTCGATCGCCGGGCCGTCGTAGCGGGGATCGACGTCGAGGACGACGCCGATAAAGGCCTCGTCGCGCGCCCGCACGACCTGGCCGAGCGCAAAGCGGGCGGATCGGGTCTGGATCATGCTGCAAGCTACGTCGCCGAGCCTGAAGCGGACGGCGCCTGCGGCGTTCAGCTCCGGGTCAGGTTGCTTCCGGAACGGAGCCGGCGCGAAGGGCCGCCAGCGCCTGCGGGAAGCGCCGCGACAGGGGAACGGCCAGATCGCCGAGCTGCACCGTCCAGTCGCCGGAGCCGTCCGGCGCCAACGCTGTCACCCGGGCCGGATGGATCACCCAGGCGCGGTGCACCCGGATCAGGCCGTGGGCGCCAAGGGCCGCCTCGACACTGGCGAGCGTGGCGCGCATCAAAGGCCGCCGTCCATCCGCCAGCCGGAACTCCACGTAATTGCCCGCCGAACTCACAGCGACGATGTCGCGGACGGGCACCCGGAGCCGGCGGGCCCCATCGCGAATCTCGAACGTCGCCGGCGGCGCAGGCGGCCGGAGGCGACGCTGCCGCTCCCCCGCCAGCCAGAACAGAATGACGAGGGCGCCGTAGGTCAGTAGGTCCTTGCGCAGCTCGTAGGGGAACTCCTCCAGCAGCGGGCCGGCCCCGTAGCTGTCGCCCATGGCGGCGTAGACGAGCTTTCGCAGCAGGACGAAGCCGCCGACATGCAACAGGGTGTAGACGAGCGCGGCCATGGCATGCAGGCCCGCGGCGCGCGGCCAGCCCCACTCCGCCAGCGAGGCATATCGCACCGCATACAGACAGATGAAGGTGCAGGGCAGCGCCGTGGCGGCGCTGGTCAGGGCCCAGGTCCACGCCTTCCAAGGCTCCACCTCGGGCCGATCGGCGAGAGTCGTGAGCGCCCCGACCACAGCAAACAGGGTGACGCCGAGCGCCACCAGACCGACCAGTCGTGCCCACTCCCGCCGGCTGCCCGGCATGTAGCCGGGCCGCTCGTCCCCGGGCTCACGCCGCTGGTCCCGCAGGACTGGGCGTCCGCGTCGGCCATGCGGGAGGAAGGCCCCCTCCTTGCCGATCCCCTGGTCCGCCATGCTCACGACCCCGCTCCCCGAAACCGCGACCGCCGCCCGTGCGCCTCGCCGCCATGACCTCGACTGGATCCGCGTCGGAGCCTTCTTCCTGCTCATCCTCTACCATGTCGGTGTGTTCTACGAGCCCGGGAGCGCCTGGCACACGAGAAGTCCCCGGTCGGTCGAGGGTCTTGAGATGGCCATGAGCCTCTCAAATCCCTGGCGGCTCGCGATGCTGTTCCTCATCGCCGGCTTCGCGACGCGGTTCCTCGTCGACGGCGACCCGCCGGGCCTTGGGAGCGCCGGGGGATTCGCCGCCAGCCGGACACTTCGCCTGTTCGTGCCGCTGCTGTTCGGCATGCTGGTGATCGTCCCGCCGCAGACCTTCTACCAGGTCCTCTACTACACGCCCGAGCTGGCCGAGAGCCTGCCGCGGTTCTACGCCCTGTACCTGTCCGGCGAGCACGCCTGGGACATCATCACCCCGACCTGGAACCACCTGTGGTTCGTGGCCTATCTCTGGGTCTACAGCCTCCTGCTCGCGGCGATGCTGGCGGTCGGCCGACGCCCTCTGGAGGCGCTCGGCCGGGCGCTGGAGCGGCCCCTGTCGACGTCCCTGCTGCTGATCGTCCCGATCTTCGGCCTGGGACTGGCGCGCCAGCTCTATCCGGTCTTCGAAACAACCCACGCCCTTGTTGACGACTGGTATCTGCACAGCATCTACCTGCCGCTCTTCCTGTTCGGCTTCCTGATCGCGAGGTCCGAGCGGATTCGCATGGCCCTGATCGCGCACCGCTGGGCCGCCCTCGCCGTTGCCGTCACGGCATGGCTGGTCTGGTGGGCCTACCTCCTCACATGGACCGGCCTGCCTGGTGACATTCAGCTCTGGCCCCCTTTGGGCGAGCACCCGCCGTCATGGCTCCGCATCGCCATGCGCTTCGTCTATGGCGCCATACAGTGGGGCGCCATGGCGGCGATCCTCGGCATCGGCGCCCGGCATCTGGCCTTCAACCACCCGGTCCTGCGCTACCTGAGCCCTGCGGTGTTCCCGCTCTACATCCTGCACCAGACCATCACCGTCGTGACCGGCTACTACCTGCCGGGCCTCGGCCTGCCGCTCGGCGTCGAGGCGCTGGTGCTGGTGGCGGTGACCTTTGGCGGCGCCTTTCTGGGCTACGAGGTCATCCGGCGTGTTCCGCCTTTACGGCCCCTGTTCGGGCTGCGCTGGCGGAGCCGCCCCCGCGCGGCGGCGGCGACATCGGGACGGGCTTGAACCTGGCCGGGAGGGCTCTAGGCTGACGGGGAACGGCGGCCGCGACGGTCGCCCCCGAGAAAGACCATCGAATGCCGGAGCGCCCCGGCGCGCCCGCCGGGCGCGACGTCAGGTCCCCGTCCGGCCGCGAGCCGCCGCCGCTGCACGCCGCGCTCGACCTGGGGACCAACAACTGCCGCCTGCTGGTGGCCCGACCGGCCCGCGACGGGTTCCGCGTGGTCGATTCGTTCAGCCGCATCGTCCGGCTGGGCGAAGGGCTGTCGCGCACCGGTCGTCTCGACGCCGCCGCCATGGACCGGGCCTATGACGCCCTCGCCATCTGCGCCGAGCGGCTGGCGCGGCGGCAGATCCCGGCCGAGCGCCTGAGCGCCGTGGCCACCCAGGCCTGTCGCGCCGCCGAGAACGGGCCGGAGTTCGTCGCCCGCGTCGCCGCCGGCACGGGGCTGAAGCTGCGTGTGATCGACCCGGCGGAAGAGGCGCGCCTGTCGGTGACTGGCTGCGCCACCCTGTTCGACCCGACGGCCGAGGCGGTGGTGGTGATCGACGTCGGCGGCGGCTCCACCGAGGTGTCGTGGCTTAAGCGCGAGCCGCCGGGCTTCACCACCGTCGCCTGGATCTCGGCCCCGCTCGGCGTGGTCAGCCTGGCGGAGCGGCTGCCCGAGCCGGACGAGGGCGACGCCGCCGCCTGGTACGCCGCCATGGTCGACGAGATGGCGGCAGCCCTGACCGCCCCGCCGGAAGCCGCCGCGCTGCGGCCGCTGTTCGAGCGCGGCGCCGCCCATCTGGTCGGCACCTCGGGCGCCATCACCAGCCTCGCCGGCATCCACCTGCGCCTGCCCCGCTACAATCGCGACCGGGTCGACGGGCTGTGGATGACGCGGGCCGAATGCGATGCGGCGACGCTGAAGCTGCGGGAGATGGGGCGCGCCGGCCGGGCCGCCGATCCCTGCATCGGCCCCGACCGGGCCGATCTGGTGCTGGCCGGGGCGGCCATCCTCGATGCGGTCCAGCGCGGCTGGCCCAGCGAGCGGGTGCGCGTCGCCGACCGCGGCCTGCGCGAGGGGCTGCTGCTGGAAGCGATGAAGCGGCCGCGCCGGTCCCGCCGCCGGCGTCGGCGGCCTCAGTCCTCGACCTGAACCGGCAACTCCAGGTCGCAGATCGAGAAGTCGGCGCCCCGGGCCGCGCGCACCTGGTTCAGTCGGGCCCGGAAGGCGGGCGCGCGGGTGTCCGCCACCCGCACGGTCGGCCGCTCGCCCTCCGGCAACTCGCTCGCCACACGGACACGCCGCATCTGGTCGGCCGGAGCCGGGACCATGCCGCCGGCCCCCTCCCCCACCTTGATCTGGCGCACGGCCTCCAGACCCGAGACGACCCGCCCCCAGACGGTGTAGCGCTTGTCGAGCGACGGATAGGCGTCGCGCATCAGGAAGAACTGGCTGTTGGCGCTGTCATTGGCCTCGCCGCGCGCCATGCCGGCCACGCCCGGGCAATAGACGCCCCAGCCGTGCACCCGGCCATCGGCGGTGCGGCCCATCAGGGCATCCGGCTGGGTCGCCACCGGCAGGCTGCCGATGAAGCCGTATTGCTGCCCCTGCGGCGCGCTGACCGCGACGAAGTCCATCTCGGGGCCGCGGCGGAAGGTGAACTCGGCGGTCAGGTCGGGGAACGGGCTCTGGCCGTCGCCGGTGCCGAGCGGGTCGCCGGTCTGGGCCATGAAGCCCTCGATCACCCGGTGGAAGTTGAGGCCGTCATAGAAGCCGCGACCGGCCAGCAGGCGGATGCGATCGACGTGCAGCGGCGCGATGGCCGGGGCCAGCTCGACAAGGATGCGTCCGCGCGAGGTGTCGATGACCAGCAGGTTGTCGGGGCTGACCGTACGCCACTCGCCGGCCGGGGCGGGCGGGGTCGCCGGGGCCGGGGTCTGAAGGCCCAGCGTCGCCGCCAGCAGGAGCGCTGACAGGCTCATTGCGCCCCTCCCGCGACCTCGACCGGCACCACGATGCTGCAGACGTCGCGGGTCGCCGCCACGGCCGCGACGAGGGCCGGCGCCCCCGGCGCCGGGATGCGAACGACCGGCCGCTCGGCCGCGGGGATGTCCGAGGCCATGCGGGCGCGGACGACCCGGTCCGGATCGGCGGTGACGGCCCCGTCCTGGTCCGGATCGCCCGGCTTGAACGCGGTCACCACCTCAAGACCCTGAACCACCCGGCCCAGCGCCGTGTACTCGCCATCGAGCCCCGGATTGGCGGCGGTCATCAGGAAGAACTGGCTGTTGGCGCTGTTCGGGTCGTTGTTGCGCGCCATGCCCAGCACGCCGGGGCAGAAACGCGCCGTCGCGGGCACCCGGAAGTCGGCCGTGACCATCATCTGGGCGTCCGGCTGGGTGACCACCGGCATGACGCCGACGATGCCCGACAGGGGCTGACCCGGCCGCGGCTCCATCGGCGTAAAGCCGGCCTCGCGGCCGCGCCGGAAGCTGAACTCGCCGGGCACGTCGGGCAGGTCGCTGCCGCCGGCCCCTGTGCCCTCCGGGTCGCCCCCCTGGGCCATGAAGCCGGGGATGACGCGGTGGAAGCCGAGGCCGTCATAGAAGCCGCGGGCGGTCAGGGTGCGGATGCGCTCCACATGGCGCGGCGCGACCTCGGGGGCCAGCGCCACCACGACCCGGCCCTTGCTGGTGTCCAGCACCCAGACGTTCTCGGGCGCCAGCTCGCGCCAGCCGTCCCGGGCCACCGCGCCGCCGGCCGCCAGACCCGTCACGACCGCCGCCGCCATTCCCGCAAGGGCCTTCAGCTTCATTTGGTCACTCCCACCTTTTCCCGCACCCGCGCCGCGATCGGCGGGCTGACGAAACTGTCGATCCTGCCGTCCAGCCGGGCGATCTCCTTGACCAGTCGGCTGGCGATGGCCTGATGCCGCGGATCAGCCATCAGGAAGACCGTCTCGATCCGGTCATTGAGGCGCTGATTCATCGCCGTCATCTGGAACTCGTACTCGAAGTCCGCCACGGCGCGCAGGCCGCGCACGATTACATTGGCGGCGAGCGATTCGGCGAAGTGCATCAGCAGGGTGTCGAACGGCCGCACCACGATGTCGGCGTTCAGTCCGGCCACCTCCGCCTGCAGCATCTCGACCCGTTCGGCGGTGGTGAACAGCGGCCCCTTGGCGTCGTTCTCCGCCACGCCGATGACCAGCCGGTCGACCAGCTTCACCGCCCGGCCGATGATGTCCATGTGCCCGTTGGTGACCGGGTCGAAGGTGCCCGGATACAGTCCGATACGTGTCACGGCGACCTCCCCGTCTTGAGCCCGGCTTAGCATTCGGGGCGCCGCGGGCCTAGCCGGGGGCCTGGATCGGCTGCGGGGCGGCGGCAGCGTAGGCCGCCGCCAGCCGGTCGATCCGGGCGGCGCCGGTCGCATAGGCCGTCGCGTCGATCGCGCTCACCGGGCAGGCCGGGGTCGCGCTGTTGCAGATGAAGGCGCCGTCGAAGCGGTCGAGGTCGGCAAGGCGAACCGGCCGGGTCTCCGACCTGAGGCCGACCGTCGCAAGCCCGGCGTCCACCAGCGCCTGGGCCACGCCCGCCAGCATCGGCGCCTGCGGCCAGATCACCGTGTCGCCGGACAGGAACCCGATGTTCCAGAGGCTGCCCTCGGAAATGATCCCGTCCCTGTCCGCGAACACGGCGTCGTCGAAGCCGGCGGCCTTCGCCGCCCTGCGCGCGCGCATCAGGCCGAAGGTGGCGGTGTGCTTCAGCTCGGGCGCCTCGCGGGCATAGGTCTGTACCTGCAGGCGCAGGGGACCCGCCAGCGGCGACGGCGGTTCGGCGACGGCGATCATCACGCTGGGGGCGCCGATCCAGCTGGCGTCGCGATGGGTGATGTGGCGCGAGAACAGGCTGACGCGCAGCCAGGCGGCCCGCCGGTCGCCGAGCGCCTGCTGCATCAACTCCCGGAACCGGGGCTCGGCCGGGGCTTCGCCGAACAGCGCCTCGGCCTGCCGGGCCAGACGGGCGAGGTGGTGGTCCAGCCCCCGCACGCCGCCGCCCTCGACCCGGAACGAGGTGTAGGCGCCGTAGTTGGCCAGCGCCAGGTGCGCCAGGTCGTCCGGGGTGGCGGGCTGGCCGTCGATATAGAGGTCAGGCGTCACCGGCCGCTCTCCTCCCTGTTCGCGCAGCGAATGGGGAGGTGGCTCGGCGCGCAGCGACGAGAGGGTGGGGCGAGGGTCCTAGCGAACGCCCCTCCACCGCCTCCGGCGGTCCCCCTACCCCCTGTGTGGGGAAGAGAGGCGCGGCAGGGGACCTTAAGCCTCCTCGCCACCCTCGGCCTCATGCGCCCCGCCGCTTTCCGGCAGGCGCTCGACGGAGACGACCTTCTCGCCGTCGGCGGTGCGGAAGATGGTGACACCCTGGCTGGCGCGTCCGACGACGCGGACCTGATCGACCGGGGTGCGGATCATCTGGCCGCCGGAGGTGACCAGCAGCAGGTCGTCGGAGTCCGCCACCGGGAAAGCGGCGGCGAGGCGCGTGCCGGCGCGTCCACCGAGGCCGTGGGCCGTCAGACCCTGCCCGCCCCGGCCGGTGCGGCGGTACTCATAGGCCGAGGAGCGCTTGCCGAAGCCCGTCTCGGTGACGGTCAGAATGAACTGCTCGGCGGCGCCCAGTTCGGCGATGCGCTCGACCGACAGGACGGCGTCGCCGGTCGCCTCATCGTCGGCCTCGACCGGCGTCTCGTCGGTCTCGTCGCCGGCGGCGCGGCGCATGGCGTTGGCGTGGCGCACATAGGCGGCCCGCTCGTCCGGCGTCGCGTCGACACGGCCGAGCACGGCCATGGAGATGACCTCGTCCCCGTCCTGCAGGCGGATGCCGCGCACGCCGGTGGAGTCGCGCCCCTTGAACACGCGCACGTCGTCGGCCTTGAAGCGGATGGCCCGCCCCAGCGCCGTGGTCAGCAGGATGTCATCCTCGCCGGTGCACAGGGCGACGCCGACCATGGTGTCGCCGTCCTCCAGCTTCATGGCGATCTTGCCCGCGCGATTGACCGTGGCGAAGTCGCTCAGCTTGTTGCGCCGCACGTCGCCGGAGCGGGTGGCGAACATGATGTCGTAGTCGCTCCAGGTCGCCTCGTCCTCCGGCAACGGCAGGACGTTCATGATCGAGTCGCCCGGCTCGATTGGCAGCAGGTTGACGAACGCCTTGCCGCGCGAGGTCGGCGCCCCGAGCGGCAGACGCCAGGTCTTGAGCTTGTAGGCCTTGCCGTTGGTGGCGAAGAACAGCACCGGCGTGTGGGTCGAGGCGGAGAACACGCCGACCACGGCGTCCTCGTCCTTCATCGACATGCCGGACTTGCCCTTGCCGCCGCGGTGCTGGGTCCGGTAGGCGGCCAGCGCCGTGCGCTTGACGTAGCCCGAGTGGGTGACGGTGACGACCATGTCCTCGCGCGGGATCAGGTCCTCGTCCTCCATATCGGCGTCGCCCTCGCCGATGAGGGTCCGGCGCGGCACAGCGAACTCGGCCTTCACCGCCAGCAGGTCCTCGCGGATCACCGCCAGGATGTTTGCGCGGTCGGACAGCAGGGTCAGGTGGCCCTGGATCACCCCGGCCAGATCGCGGGCCTCGCCCATGATCTCGTCGCGGCCCAGGCCGGTGAGGCGGCTCAGCGTCAGGGCGAGGATGGCCCGCGCCTGCTCGTCGGTCAGACGGATCTTGTCCCCCTCAACGACCACGCTGCGCGGGTCGGCGATCAGCTCGACCAGGGGCATCATGTCGCCGACCGGCCACGGCTTGGCCTGCAGGCGCTCGCGGGCCTCGGCGGGATCGGCCGAGGAGCGGATGATGTGGATCACCTCGTCGATGTTGGCCACGGCCACGGCGAGGCCGACCAACACATGGCCGCGGTCGCGCGCCTTGTTCAGCTCGAACTTGATGCGCCGGACGACCACTTCCTCGCGGTGCTCGAGGAACACCTCAAGCAGGCGACGCAGGCCCATCTGCTCCGGCCGGCCGCGGTCCAGCGCCAGCATGTTGACGCCGAACGAGCTCTGCAGCGCGGTGAAGCGGTACAACTGGTTGAGGATGACGTCGCCGGAGGCCTCGCGCTTCAGCTCGATGACGATGCGCATGCCCTGGCGGTCGGACTCGTCGCGGACGTCGGCGATGCCCTCCAGCCGCTTCTCGCGCACCATCTCGGCGATGCGCTCGATCAGCTGCTGCTTGTTCACCTGGTAGGGCAGTTCGGTGATGACGATGGCGTCGCGGTCCTTGCGGATCTCCTCGATCGCCGCCTTGCCGCGGACGATGACCGAGCCGCGGCCGTCGCGCAGGGCGTTGCGGGCGCCGGTGCGGCCCATGATCTCGCCGCCGGTCGGGAAGTCCGGCCCGGGCACCAGCTCGAGCAGGGCGTCCTCGGCGATCTCCGGATCGTCCAGCAGGGCGACACAGCCGTCGATCACCTCGCCCAGATTGTGCGGCGGGATGTTGGTGGCCATGCCGACGGCGATGCCGCCGGCCCCGTTGACCAGCAGGTTCGGGATGCGGCTGGGAAGGACGACCGGCTCCAGCTCCTTGCCGTCGTAGTTCGGCTGGAAGTCGACCGTGTCCTTGTCGATGTCGGCCAGCAGCGCGGTCGCCGCGGCGGCCATGCGCGCCTCGGTATAACGCATCGAGGCCGGCATATCGCCGTCGACCGAACCGAAGTTGCCCTGGCCGTCGACCAGCATCAGCCCCATGGAAAAGGGCTGGGCCATGCGCACCAGCGCCATATAGACCGAGGCGTCGCCGTGCGGGTGGAACCGGCCCAGCACGTCGCCGACCACCCGCGCGCACTTCGAATAGGCGCGGTCCGGCGTCATGTTCAGGTCGTGCATCGAGTACAGGATGCGACGATGCACCGGCTTGAGCCCGTCGCGCGCGTCCGGCAAGGCGCGACTGACGATCACGCTCATGGCGTAGTCGAGGTAGGAGCGCCGCAGCTCGTCTTCGATGGCGATGACGGAAACGTCGCCGTCAGCGCCCGCACCGGCGGGATTCTGGGTGTTGTCGGTCAAGGGAACCTGGGCTCTGCTGCGCCTGGAATCGGAACGGGGTCCGCGGTTCGGTTTTCTAGCATTCAGGGCCCCGGCGCGCCAAGCGCCGCGGCCGTTTGAACCCCGTCAGGACAAGGAGTTTTCCCATGACCCGGATCGCAGTCGCCGCCGCGCTCTCGACCCTCGCGCTCGCCGGGCCGGCCTGCGCCTCCGGTCCGCACGATCACGACGCGCACGCATCGACTCCCGGGCATGGCGCACGGGCTCCCGTCGGCGATTTCGGCGAGGCCCAGCTGCGTAACCGCGCCGGCGCGGTGATCGGTCGGGCCGTCACAACCCAGGGGCCGACGGGCCTGCTGATCCGCATCGAGGCCGACGGGCTGACGCCCGGCTGGCATGGGGTTCACATCCACGCCGTAGGAACCTGCACGCCGGAGACCTTCACCTCCGCCGGTCCGCACATCAACCACGGGGCCCCGGGCGCGCCCCACGGGCTGCTGAACCCGCAGGGACCGGACGACGGCGACCTGCCTAACATCTGGGCTGACGCGAATGGACAGGTTCGGGCCGAGGTCTTCACCACGCGGGCCCGCATCGCCGCCAGCGGGCCGGGCCAGTATCTGTGGGACGCGGACGGCTCGGCCCTCGTGATCCACGCCAATCCCGACGATCACACCAGCCAGCCGATCGGCGGGGCCGGCGATCGCGTCGCCTGCGGGACCTTCGCTGCCGGCTGACTAATTCCGCAGCAGCCGGTCGCGGGCGGCGTTCAGGCGGGCAGCCAGCCCCTCGCTGCCGCCCTGGTCGGGATGGGCCCGGGCCATCAGACGACGCCACGCGGCCTGAATCGTCGCCGCGTCGGCATCCGCCGAGACCCCGAGCACCGCCCGGGCCTCCTCGACCGACATGCGGTGATCCCGAGGGGCTGCGGGGCGATCACGCGACTGCACCACCAGATAAAGCCCGACCGAGATCAGCAGCGGCCCGAGAATGAACCCGCCGCGCGCCAACGCCAGGACGCCGCCGCCGATCAGGACGGCCGCCAGCAGGGTGGCCGTGACCCGCCACTGGCCGCGGCGCGGACGCTCTGTCTGGCGTCCCAGACGAACCAGCGCCCAGACGCCCAGCGCCGCCAGCGGCAGCAGAAGCAGGAGAAGGCCGCCGCTCACGCCGCCTTGTCGAGGTCGAGGCCGTCGACGCCCATGGCCTGCATGAGGTTGCGCAGCTCCTGGCGGGCCGCGACGTGGGCCAGCGACACCGCCACCGGGCGCACCTCGGCCGACAGGTCGGCCACCGTCAGCCCGAACGGGAACAGCTCGCGATAGATCACGCGATCGCGCAGGCCCGGGCCGATGCGGAAGCCGACACGCTTGGCCAGCTTCTCCATCCGGACCTCGAGGCGGCGGCGGTTGCGGGCCTCGGCCACGGCCAGGCGATTGGTCACCACCAGCCAGTCGATGGTCGCGTGGCGCCCCGCCTTGAGGGCCCGCTCCTTGCGCGCCTCCCAGACGCTGAGGGCGTAGATGGAGGGCGCCTTCAGGTCGAGCGTCACCGGGTCAACCTGGCCCAGCAGGTCGAAGTCGACGAAGCTGTCGTTCATCGGGGTGATGATCTGGTCGGCGAGGGCGTGGGCCGCCCGCGAGGTCGGGGTGTCGCCGCCCGGCGTGTCGATCAGGATCACCTCGGCGTCGCGCGAGGCGGCCATGGCGGCCTCGAAGCCGGCCAGCTGGAGCTCCGGCTCGGCCTTGGCAAGGGCCGCCCCGTCGCCGATGTCCGCCTCGAACGGCATGGGCAGGCGCACGCCGTTGGCCGCCGTCCAGGCGGCGCGGTTGGCGAAAAAGCGCGAGAGCGAACGCTGGCGCAGGTCGAGGTCGATGATCGCCACGCGCCGGCCGGCGTGCAGGAAGCCGGTGGCGACATGGATGGCGAGGGTGGACTTGCCCGCCCCGCCCTTCTCGTTGCCGATGACGATGACCAGGGGCTCGGCCATGGACCTCTCCGAACGGGACGCGTCCGACTCAGCCGGGCGCATGGGAGGGCAGACTCGGGGAGCCGCCGCCGTTCGTCAACGAGAGGTTAAGGCCCGGGCCGGCGACCTCAGGCCGCGCTGCGGCACCAGGGGTCGGCCACGTCCGCCAGCCGGCACAGCCGCGCCGCCTGATCGCCCGGCAGGCGGACCCGCAGTCGGGTGAAGGAGCGGTCATTGACCTGCACGGTCGAATAGATCGGATCCAGCCCGGCCGCCAGGCTGGCGGCTGGCCCGCGCGCGACCTCGGCCCAGGCGGCCTGGGCCGCCGCAGCGCTGGAGAAGGCGCCGAGCTGAATGGTGGCGAGCGTGACCCCGGCCCGTGCGGGGGCTGCGGCGGCGGGCGGCGGAGCTGTCTCGCGCGATTGGCCCAGGGTCTGGTCCAAGGCCTGCTGCACAGCCCCGACCGCGGCGGCCTGAACCGCCGGGGCGGCCGCCTCGACGACCGCCGGCGCGACCGCGTCGATCGTGCCGCGCAGGCCGGCGTCGCGGGCGTCCCACAGCTCGTGGGGCTCCATCACCTCGACGCGCACCGCCGGCCGCAAACCGGCCTCGGCGGCAGTGCGCACCGGGGCAACGGCGCCGTCGCGCGCCGGCACCTCGACTGCCGCGACCATGCGCGCCAAGCTCTCGAACCGGCCCTGCTCCGGCTCCATGCCGCCGCAGCCGGCGAGCGCCAGCAGGGGAAGGACGATCACGGCTTTACGAAGTCGAACGCCTGGGGTCATAAGCGCCAACCTAGCGCGGGGCCTTTAGGGTCCCGTTGAGGAACACGCTTAAGTCGCACGGTTAACGGGTTCACCATGTCCGAGGTCGAGACGTCCGGCCCACTGCCGATCGCCCGGGACGTGTCCCCGCTGCGCCAGCAGGTCCGTGACTGGCGCGCTGCCGGCCTGCGGGTCGGCTTCGTGCCGACCATGGGCGCGCTGCACGAGGGACACCTCGGGCTGGTGCGCGACGCCCTGACCCGCGCCGACCGCGTCGTCGCCAGCGTCTTCGTCAACCCGACCCAGTTCGCCCCGCACGAGGATCTCGACCGCTATCCGCGGCAGGAAGCGCGTGACGCCGAGCTGCTGGCTGACGCCGGCTGCCACCTGCTGTTCGCTCCGACCGCGGCCGTCATGTACCCGAACGGCTTCGCGACACGGGTGGAGGTCGGCGGTCCGTCGGCCGGGCTCGAGACGGACTTCCGGCCGCACTTCTTCGGCGGGGTGGCCGTCGTGGTGGCCAAGCTGCTGAACCAGGTCCAGGCCGACGTGGCGGTGTTCGGAGAGAAGGACTACCAGCAGCTGCTGGTCGTGCGGCGGCTTGCCCGCGACCTTGACATCCCCACCGAGATCATCGGCAGCCCGACGGCGCGCGACGCCCACGGGCTCGCCCTTTCCAGTCGCAACGCCTATCTCACGGAAGCGGAGTTGACGGTCGCACGCCAACTGAACGCCGTCCTCGCCGGAGCTGCACGCAAGGCGGCAGAGCGACGGCCGCTTGTCGCCGTTGAACGGGAGGCCTTCGCCGAACTGCTAAGGGCTGGTTTTGAGCGCGTGGATTATGTCAGCGTTCGCCGCGCTGAGGACCTGTCTTCGTTTCGCGACGGAGTTGTTGACGGTCCGGCCCGCGTCCTCGGCGCAGCATGGCTGGGCAGAACGCGCCTGATCGACAACCTGGAAGTGGTGAAATGACGTCATCACCGAAACGAAAAGTCCTCGTGGCGACCGGCTGCGACGCCAATCACTACGAGCTTGCGGAAGGGCTCATTGCCTCCCTCGACGCCGTCGCCGACCGCAAGTTCGACATCGGCTTCATCCAGCTCGACAAACACCCCGCTCCCGCATCGATCCTGGCGGCGATCGACCATCACAGAACGCTCATCCCGCACCACCCCGGGGATTGGGGCGGCAAGGGGTTCCTGCTCGCAGCCATGGGCCTCAAGGCCCGACTGCCAGACCTCTTTCCGGGCTACGACACATATGTCTGGATGGACGGTGACACGTGGCTACAGGAGGCTGACGCCATCGACGAAATCGTCGCCCAAGCAGCCCTGGCGGATGTCTGCATCAATCCTCAGCTCGACCGGGCCTACTTCAGTTGCCGGTACCCCGACAGCTACACCATCAAGGTCTACAATAGCATTTTCGGGAGAGACGTTGCAGATAAGATGTCGCATCGGCCAATGTTCAATGCTGGCGTTTTCGCTGCCCGCGGCTCTTCAGAGATTTGGAATAAATGGCGCAATATTCTTGATGACATCAAGAACAATATGAGCAATCGGGAAGAAAGATTTTTCTCGGATCAGATACCGCTTCACTTCCTAATTCATACAGGGAAGATTCGCGCCTACCCCATGAGAAGCGTAAACAACTGGCTTGCCTTACACGCACCACCCAGGATTCACGCCAAGACAGGGCGCTTGATGACGCCGTTTTGGCCTCACGAACTCATCAGGATCCTCCACCTGGTCGGCTCATCCAAGACGATGACTTTGGACGTTCAGGGGACGGCCTACCCGATCACCTATGCGGGTGCTTGCGCCATCGCGGACCGGGTCCGTGCTGGGCTCGACGCCGAGGCCATACCTGCTCCGGCTCCTCCCGCCTCGCACACTGTTCGCCCTGGGTAGCCGCCGGGCGCTACTTCACCCATCCAACCCTGCGTTAGCAGCACCTGATGGGACCCCGCCCTATCCGATCGCGCCGACGCAGCCCTCGATCTCCCCCGGAGCGAGCTCGGCGTCGGTGAGCGACAGGCTCCAGCCGTGGTGGGTGGCCAGGCCCCAGCGCCGGGCGCTGGAGCCGACCCCCGCGTCGCCGCCGGCCGAGACGACCACCCGACGGCCCTTCGGCAGCGCCGCCGGATCGATCTTGGCCACCGCCAGCGAGGTCGGAATGTCGCCGCCGAACCCGTCGAATACCGACAGGCTGGACCACTCGCGGCGCAGGGCGGTCCACCACGCCGAGTCGCCGTTCAGGCCGAGCACCGCCACCCCGTGGCCGTCAGCGGCGAAGCGCAGGGCCGCCTCGGGGTCGTGGACGAGGCGCAGGTCGGCGGCGCGGCCGAAGCGCAACCGCGCCCCGTCCCAGGCCTTCGTCGGATCGGTCGGCGCCCAGACCTGCACCTGCAGGCGGCCCTGACGGTTCAGGCCCCAGCCGACGATCTCGCGCCACAGGGCCTCCACCGCCTCAGCGGTGTCAGGCGTGGCCTGGGCCATCATGCGGGACAGCACCGCCTGCTCCCGGTCCGGGCGCAGCTTGGTGTGGGGGCCGGCGGGGGCGTCCTTGGCCTGGCCGACGCGCGAGGCGAGCGCCAGACGCTGCTGGAACAGGTCCAGCAGGGCGTCATCGAGAGCGTCGATTTCCTGACGCAGCGCGGCCAGCGCCATCTGCTCGGGGGTCATCTCGGCGGCTTCGGGCCAGATCTGCTTGAGGGGAGACACGGGGGACATGGGACGGACTTTCGATCAGATACGGATTTCGAGGGGGGTCGCGGCGCGTTGGCGCGGGGCCGCTCCGGAGGAGCGGTCGCCGGCGAGGCGGTCAGGGACGAAGCAAGCCCGACGCCTCAGCCGGCGTATCGAAAGCCGTAAAAGCGATAGCCGAAATAGAAGCCGGCCGCGCGCGAGCGGGTCGAAAGCGACAGGTTGTCGGCGCGCAGCGAGGACATGGTCCGGTTCCGTAGCGAGGACGAACGCCGTCCCGCACCCTTCCAGAACACGCAAACTTCGTGCGCCGTCAAGCGTCGGGGCGCGTCAGGATGAGAAATCGGGTCCGATTGTCGGCCGAATCCTGCAGATCGTTGCGCAGAATCGACAGGCCATAGATCTCCGCCGCCGCGGACGGGGCGATGGCGGCCCGGCCGGGATCGCCGGCCTCGGCCACCGCCTGCGCCGCGCCTGCGGTATCGAACACCTCCACCGGCGTCAGGCTGAGCGCGGCCAGGGACGCCACGCACTGACCCAGCGCCGCCGGATGACTCTCTGCGGTTTTCAGATCGGACAGCCGCGCACCGGGGACCGCCATCAGGGCCAGCCGGATCGGCCGCCAGACGTCCGCCGCGACCTCCAGCCCGCTGGCGGCGACGAGCGAGGCCGCCGGCTCGACCACGCCGATGGTGGTGTTCTCGACGGGAATGAGCGCGCAATCGCAGTCCCCCTTCCGCACCGCCTCAAGGGCGTCGGCAAAGGTGGCGAACGGAGCCGGGGTGTCCCACGGGCGCAGGGCCAGACAGGCCTCGTGGCTGAAGGCCCCCGGCGCACCCTGGTAGGCGACGCGGCCCGAGGCGGGCGGCTCTGCGGCTTTGTCAGCGTGGTTCATGGAAACCGGGTCGGCGGCGTGTCGGACAGGGACCCGCATTGTCCCGGGGGGGAGCGTCGGGCACAAGGCTTGGCGACAGGGCACAGAGGACGACGTCATGACCCTGATGCAGCGCCGAAGCCTTCTGCTTGGCGCGGGCGCGCTCGGGCTCGGCGCCTGTTCCTCCACCGCGATGGCCCCGCCGCCGACCACCCTGGTCCGTCCGCCGCTGCCGCCCATGCGCCTGTCGAGCGACCGGATCGTGCGCGTCACGGTGTGCAGTCGCCCGTTCCGCCCGGCAGGGCCGCGGATCGAGGTCGAAACGGTCGGCGACAAGCGCGTGGTCCACAACTACGGGCACGGCGGCAGCGGCTGGTCCCTGTCGTGGGGTTCGGCCGAAATCGCGTGCGATCTGGCGCTTGCGGGCGGCGTCGGCGACGTGGCCGTGATCGGCTGCGGAGCCATGGGCATCACCACCGCCACCTTGCTTCAGCGCGCCGGCGCCACGGTCACCGTCTACGCCTCGGAGCGCCTGCCCCATGCGCGGTCCGCGCGCGCTACGGGCCTGTGGACGCCGGATTCGCGTATCGCCGACGCCGATCGCGTAGACCCTGCCTTTCCCGCCCTTTGGGAGCAGATGGCGCGCGCCTCCTGGGCGATGCACCAGACCTACGTCGGACAGCCCGCGGAGCCGGTCGCGTTTCTGGACCGCTACGGCCTCGGCGGCGTGCGCGCAGACGCCCCTGACACCGACTTTCAGCCTCAGCCGGCCGCGCCGCCGGTCGAGATCCCCTTCGCCGCATACAATGCGCGCCTCGCCGGCCTGACCCCGCGCGCCCGGCTGCTGCCGCCGGACCAGCACGCCTTCGATGCCGAGCGCGTCCGCCTCGCGCCCGAGATGCAGTTCAACATCGCCGAACTCTCGCGTCGACTGATCGCCGACTTCCAGGCCGACGGCGGGCGGATCGCGACGCGGACCTTCCATGCCCCGTCCGAGCTGACGCCCCTCCCCCAGCCGGTCATCGTCAACTGCACCGGCTACGGGGCGCGGACCCTGTTCGGGGACGACAGCCTTGTTCCCGTGCGCGGCCAGATCGCCTGGCTGCCGCCCCAGCCGGAGGTGCGCTATGGCTTCTACGGCAACGGGGTGTCCGTCATGTCGCGGCCGGACGGACTCGGCGTGCAGCGGATCGCCGGCGACATGTTCGGCTATGGCGTCGACGACGAAACGCCGGACACCCTTGAAGCCGAGGACGCCATCCTGCGCGCCGCCGCCGTCTTCGCAGCCTGAGCGTCAGGCCGCCTGCGACCGGTTGACCCGGCCGGCGCTGAGGCGTTCGGCGACGAGGAAAGCCAGCTCCAGCGCCTGGTCGGCGTTGAGGCGCGGGTCGCAATGGGTGTGGTAGCGGCTCGACAGGTCGTCCTCGGTCACCGCATGGGCCCCGCCAAGGCACTCGGTGACGTTCTGGCCCGTCATCTCCAGATGCACGCCGCCGGGGTGGACGCCCTCGGCCTCGGCCACATCGATGAAGGTCCGCACTTCCCCAAGGATGCGCTCGAACGGCCGCGTCTTGTAGCCGTTGCCCGCCTTCAGAGTGTTGCCGTGCATCGGGTCGATCGACCAGACCACGCGCTTGCCGTGCGCCTTCACCGCCTTCATCAGGCGCGGCAGGCGCTCGGCGGCCTTGTCGGCCCCGAACCGGCCGATCAGGGTCAACCGGCCCGGCGTGTTGTCCGGGTTGAGGATGTCGATCAGGGGTAACAGGTCGTCCGGCTCCATGGTCGGGCCGCACTTGAGACCGATCGGATTCCGGATCCCGCGCATGAACTCGACGTGGGCGCCGTCCGGCTGGCGCGTGCGCTCGCCGATCCACAGCATGTGCGCCGAGGTGTCGAACCACTCGCCGGTGGCCCCGTCCTGCCGCGTCAGGGCGCTCTCGAGATTGAGCAGCAGCGCCTCATGGCTGGTGAACATCTCGACCCGGGCGAGGATCGGGTGGCTTTCCTGGGTCAGGCCCAGGGTGTCCATGAATTCCAGCGCGTCCGCGATCTTCTCGGCCACCTCGCGGTAGCGCGCCTGCGACGGGTTCTGGGCCGCGAACTCCAGCGTCCAGCGGTGCACGTTGCGCAGGTCGGCGAAGCCGCCCTCGGCGAGGGCCCGCAGCATGTTCAGGGTCGCCGTCGACTGGTGATAGGCGCGGATCAGCCGCTCCGGATCGGGTGTCCGCTCCTCCGGCGTGAAGGCCATGCCGTTGATGATGTCGCCGCGGTAGCTGGGCAGCTCGACGTCGCCGACCTTCTCGACCGGCGAGGAGCGCGGCTTGGCGAACTGACCGGCGATGCGTCCGACCTTCACCACCGGCTTCTTGCCGGCGAAGGTCAGCACGACCGCCATCTGCAGGATCAGGCGGAAGGTGTCGCGGATGTTGTCGGTCGAGAACTCCTTGAAGCTCTCGGCGCAGTCGCCGCCCTGCAGCAGGAAGGCCTCGCCGGCCTCGACCTGGGCCAGACGCTCGGTCAGGCGGCGCGCCTCGCCGGCGAACACCAGCGGCGGCATGCCGCGCAGGCGGTCCTCGACGGCTTCAAGGGCGCGGGCGTCAGGATAGTCCGTCGGCATCTGGGTGACGGGTCGGGTTCTCCAGCTTTCAGGGGTCCAACGGGCGTTCATGGGCACAGAATAGGCTTTCCCGACGCCTTGAACACTGAACAGTGTGCAGATGCGGCGTCGCCGCTGGAAGGATCGTGCCATGCAGACGCGTCGGGTGAAGACGGACGGGTTGACCCAGCAGGTGCTGGAAGCGGGCGAAGGGCCGCTGGTGGTGCTGCTGCACGGCTTCCCCGACCTCGCCATCGGCTGGCGCGCCCAGGTCGCCGCCCTCGCCGCCGCCGGCTATCGCGCCGTGGCCCCGGATATGCGCGGGTACGGCGGCACGGACCGGCCGGGGGGCCGCGACCAACACACCATCCTGCACCTCGTCGGCGATGTGGTGGACCTGGTCCGGGCCTTGGGCGAAACCTCGGCGGTGGTGATCGGCCATGACTGGGGCGCGCCGGTCGCCTGGCACTGCGCCCTGCTTCGCCCGGACATGTTCCGCGCCGTCGCCGGACTTGCCGTGCCGTTCCAGCCGCGCCGCCCGGGAGGCCCGCCCATCGCCGCCATGAAGGCGATCGCCGCGCGGGCCGGACGCGGCGACCTCTACATCACCCGCTTCCAGGCCGACGACGCTCACCTGCCGTTTCAGGCCGACGTGGCGTCGGCCCTGCGCAAGGCCTTCTACGGCTATGACGGCGCCACGCCGGACGCAGACCAGTCGACCGGATTCCTCGCCCCGGGCGAGACCTTCCTGTCGACCATCCGCGACGACGCTCCCCTGCCCCCCTGGCTCGACGAGGCGCACTTCGGACAGTACGTGGCCGCCTTCGCGGCGAGCGGCTTTCGCGGCCCGGTCGACTGGTACCGCTGCCTGGACCTGAACTGGGCCCTGACCGCCTTCCTGCAGGACCAGCGGATTCATCAGCCGTCCCTGTTCCTCGTCGGCGAGCGCGATCCGGTGCGGCACTACGCCGGCGCACATGAGGCGGGCCAGGCCGCCTGGCTGACCGATCTGCGCGGCCAGCATGTCCTGCCGGGCGCCGGCCACTGGCTGCCGCAGGAGCGCGCCGACGAGGTCAACGCGCACCTGCTGGCCTTCCTCGCGGAAATCGACGTCGCCGCGTGAACCGTTCTGCGCGACGCGCGCACCTTGACCGCATCATGACCGAAGACGCCGCCCCCGTGGATGATCGCGCGCTGGACGCCCGGCTGGTGCTGTCGGCCCGGCTGGGCGACCATGCGGCGCTAGAGCGTCTGGTGCGGCGGTGGCAGCCGCGCCTGACGGCGCACGCACGCCGCCTGCTCGGCGAGGCCGAACCGGCCCGGGACGCGGTGCAGTCCACCTGGGTGGAGATCGTGCGCGGCCTCGACCGGCTGCGCGATCCCGCCGCCTTTCCAGCCTGGGCGTATCGCATCGTCACCCGGCGCTGCGCAGCGACGATCGGCGGACGCCGCCGCGACCGGGCGCTCACCGCCGGCCTGACGCGCAAGGCTGACCTCATGCCGGAGCCGCCTCCGGGGCCGGAGGCGGTTGACGATCACGTACGCTTGCGCGCCGCGGTGAGGACCCTGCCGCCCGAGCAGCGCGCGGCCATCGCGCTGTTCCATTTCGAAGGCTTGTCCGTGGCCGAAACCGCCGTCGCGCTCGACGTCCCGGCGGGCACGGTGAAGACCCGCCTCATGCATGCCCGGCGCAAGCTGAAGGCCGCTCTGGAAGGAGACCGAGATGACTGACTTCGACCGCCAGCTCGACGCGGCCGTGACGGCCGAGGAGCGGGACCTGCTCCGCCGCATCGGCGAGGAGCCCGGCGCCATCCCGCAGATGGTCGGCCTGTTTCGTGGGCGGATGGGTTGGGTGAACCTGGTGATGATGCTGGCGCAGTCCGCCCTGTTCATCGCCGGCGTCTGGGCAGCCTGGCGCTTCTTCCAGGCCACGGACGCTCTGGAGGCGCTGCGCTGGGGCCTGCCCGCCGCCGTCGCCGTGCTCGCCGCCCTCGTCATCAAGATGGCGATGTACCCGGTCGTACACATCCGCCAGCTGCGGCTGGAGCTGCTGCGGCTGGAGCTGGAGCGCGACCGGGCCTGACCCCGGCGGGGCCCGGCTTACGCGCCGGGCGGCGCCGGCTCGGGCGTGGACGGCACGTCCGGCAGCGGGATGAACTCCAGATCGTCCTCGCTCGGCAGCGTCATGCGCCCGGCCTTCCAGTCGGCCTTGGCGGCGTCGATGCGGGCCTGGGTCGAGGCCACGAAGTTCCACCAGATGATTCGCTCGCCGACCGGCTCGCCGCCCAGCGCCATCACCGTCGAGGGCTGCAGGGCGGTGACGGTCGGCTCGGCGTGCGGCGCCAGCACGACCATCTGCCCCTCGCCGAAGCGCTGGTCACCCACCTCGATCTCGCCGCGCACGACATAGAGGGCGCGCTCGGAATAGCCGCCGGCCCCGCGGCCCGGCGGCGGCGTGGTGCGCACCCCCTCGGCCAGTTCCCAGTGCACATAGAACAGGGGCGACGACACCGGCGCGCCGGCCTGCGCCCCATAGGCCTCGCCGGCCACCAGACGGGCGAACAGGCCGCCGTTTTCGTAGCTCGGCTGGTCTTCCTCGGGATGGTGGTGGAAGGACGGATCGACCTCCTCCGCCTCCAGCGGCAGGGCGATCCAGGCCTGCATGCCGTGCATCGGGCCGCCGCGGCTGCGCTTGAGGGGGTCCGTGCGTTCGGAGTGCACCACGCCCTTGCCGGCGGTCATCCAGTTGACCTCGCCGGGGCGGATCGCCTGGGTCGCGCCGGTGTTGTCCCGGTGCATGATCTCGCCCTCGAACAGATAGGTCAGGGTCGACAGGCCGATGTGCGGGTGCGGCCGCACATTGATGGCCTCGGCCCCGGGAGCGAACTCCGCCGGCCCCATCTGGTCCAGGAAAATGAAGGGGCCGACCATGCGCCGGCGGTGGAACGGCAGCACCCGCCCGACCTCGAAGCCGCCGAGATCCTTGCGGCGGGCATTGATCACCATCTCGATCATGTCGGGCTCCCGTTCAGTGCAGCGCCAGCCGGGCGAGGATCGCCGGGGCCGGGTCGGGCGTCGCCTGCACTCCGTCCGCGGCGAAGTCGCTCCACTGCGAGCGAGCAACGAACACCAGTTCGCCGTCGTGAACCAGCCCCGTGGTCGGGGCGTCGAGCTGCGGCAGATTGGCCGCCAGCACTTCGACCGTCGCCACGTGGGCGGCGTCAGGGGCGAGCGTCAGGCGCAGAACGCGCTGCGGCGTGACCCCGTTCTGGATGGCGTAAAGCACCGGCCCGTCCGCAATCAGCCCGTCCAGCCCGATCAGGCTGGCGTCGGCCGGAGTCGGCAGCCGCGTCGCATCGCCCGACCTCCGGTCGATGCGCCACAGGCCCGAGGAATAGTCCGCCACGACCAGGGCTGCGCCGTCGGGCGTCGTGACCATGCCCTGCGGCGAGCCGAGCTGCCCGGCCGGAAGCCAGACCTCGAGGGCGCCGCCGCCCGGCGACAGGCGGTAGATCGCGCCGCCGGTCGAGTCCGCCACATAGAGCGTGCCGTCCGGCGCGCGCAGCAGATCGCCGGGGTCGAAGGCCGTGACGCCGGCCGGCGCGCCGAAACGGGCGCGTACCGCCCCCGTCGCGGCGTCGATCTGGAGCAGGGCCGGCTCCGGGCGGGCCGCCCCCTCCGGCAGCCCGTGCACCGCAGGCGCCAGCGGAGCGGTGGTCGCCCACAGCGTGTCCGTCCCCGGATCGAGCGCGAGGCCGATCACCCCGCCGACGCTGGCGTCGCCGGACAGCAGGGGCGCCACCGCGCCATCGTCGGCCAGCGCGACGATGGCGCGCCCCCGCACCAAGGACACCAGCCAGCGTCCGCGCGCCGCATCCCGCACAAGGGTCTCGGCGATGACCGCCCCCTCGAGCCGGCCCATCGACGACAGGCGCCCTTCGCCGACCGGAGTCAGATTCGCCGCCAGCGCCGCGGCGGCCTCGGCATGGCCGGGGGCGCCGGCGAGGGCCGACAGGGCGCGGTCGCGGTCCAGATTGAAGGCGAGGCCGGTGGCGGCGTAGCGACGCACGAGCGCCAGCGCCTCGTCGGTCTGGCCGCGCGCGGCGGCGATGCGCGCCCTCAGCTGGATGAGCCCCGGATGGTTGGCGATCCGCGTGTCCGCCTCCGCGAGACGGCTGGCGGCCAGGTCGAGGTCACCCGCCCCGGCGGCCGCGATCCCCTCGGCCCTCAGACGCCGAAAGGCCTGCAGGTCGGTCTCTGCCGCCGTGATCGCGGCGGGCGTCGACTGGAAAGCGAGGGCCGGCGAGGCCATCAGGCCCCCGCCCGCAAGAATGCAGGCATGGGCGCAGGCGACAGCGCGCGCTGCGGTGCGCGGCGCGTGTCGGAACGGGAGCATCAAGGTCAGCCCAGATGCGGGGTGACGATGCCGAGCGGCAGGGTGGTGACGTTCTTCACCCCGCGGGTGACGATGTGGCTCTCGCAGTCGGAGACCACCGCCAGCGCCAGCAGCTTCTCGCGCAGGAACTTGTCGAAGGCGTGCATGTCCGAGGTGACGATGCGCAGCACATAGTCCTCGCGGCCGGTGATGGTGGCGCACTGCACCACCTCGGGCCAGCCCTGCACAGCCGCCTCGAAGGCGTTGAGGTTCTCGGTCGACGGCAGGCTCAGCTTGACGATGGCGTAGACCTCGAAGTCGAGCCCCAGCTTGCCCGCATCCAGCAGCGTCACCCGCTTGCGGATCAGCCCCTGGTCTTCCAGCCGCTTGATGCGGCGCCAGCAGGGCGAGGCCGACAGACCGACCCGGTCAGCGACCTCGGCGACCGACAATCCGGCGTCATTCTGCAGGATGTCGAGGATCCGCGCGTCGATGGCGTCCAGCTCTTCCGCGAGCATCATTCCTCCAACTTTTGTTTCGTAGAACAAAATACCTCAAATCGGCATTTGGCAAGGCGGATTTGAGCGAGCCTTCCCGACGGCGTCATGCTATTGCCGCCGCTGGAGAGAAACGCCGGTCGGATCAACCGAGGGCAGGACCCTATGACGAAGAACAGCCAACCGCTTTCCCTACGGATTCCGGAACCTTCCGGCCGTCCGGGGGACACGCCGGACTTCAGCCACATCACCCTCGACGCCGCGGGCGCCGTGGCGCGGCCGGAAACGGACGCCACGCCCGCCAGCCTGCGCGACATGGCCTTCCGGCTGGTGCGCGTGCTCGACGACGAGGGCCGGGCCGTCGGCGCCTGGGACCCGCGGCTCGACCCGGAGACCCTGCGTCGCGGCCTGAAGGCGATGATCCTGACCCGCGCCTTCGACGACCGCATGCATCGCGCCCACCGCCAGGGCAAGACCAGCTTCTACATGAAGTGCACCGGCGAGGAGGCCATCGCCGTGGCCCAGGGCATGGTGCTGAGCCGCGAGGACATGGGCTTCCCGACCTATCGCCAGCAGGGGCTGCTGATCGCCCGCGACTATCCGCTGGTCGACATGATGCACCAGATCTATTCGAACGCGGCGGACCCGATCAAAGGCCGCCAGCTGCCGATCATGTACTCGTCGAAGGAGTTCGGCTTCTTCACCATCTCGGGCAATCTCGGCACCCAGGTGCCGCAGGCGGTCGGCTGGGCCATGGCCAGCGCCTACAAGGGCGACGACAAGCTGGCGGTCACCTGGATCGGCGACGGGGCCACGGCCGAGGGCGACTTCCACAACGCCCTGACCTTCGCGGCCGTCTACCGGGCCCCGGTGATCCTGAACATCGTCAACAACCAGTGGGCCATCAGCTCCTTCCAGGGCATCGCCGGCGGGCTGGAGACGACCTTCGCCTCCAAGGCCATCGGCTACGGCCTGCCGGCGCTGCGCGTCGACGGCAATGACTTCCTCGCCGTCTGGGCGGCGACCCGCTGGGCCGAGGAGCGCGCCCGCGCCAACCTCGGCGCGACCGTGATCGAGCTGTTCACCTACCGCGCCGCCCCGCACTCGACCTCGGACGACCCCAGCCGCTACCGGCCGGGCGACGAGTTCGAGAAGTGGCCGCTGGGCGACCCGGTGGCGCGCCTGAAGCAGCACCTGATCGCGCTCGGCGAATGGTCGGACGAGCAGCACGAGGCCGAGCTCAAGGCCGCAGAGGAGAAGGTCCGCGCCGCCGGCAAGGAGGCCGAGGCCGTCGGCACCCTCGGCCAGTCGCGCCCCAGCGTGAAGACCATGTTCGAGGACGTCTACGCCACCGAGGACTGGCGCCTGGTCGAACAGCGCCGCGAGGTCGGGATCTGAGGATGAGTGCGCCCGCCATGACCACCGACACCCCCGCCGTCGCGCCCATGAACATGATCCAGGCGCTGAACTCGGCGCTGGACGTGAAGATGACCGAGGACCCGAACGTCCTGTCGTTCGGCGAGGACGCCGGCTACTTCGGCGGCGTCTTCCGCGTCACCGACAAGCTGCAGCAGAAGCACGGCCTGACCCGCAGCTTCGACGCCCCGATCAGCGAGTGCGGCATCGTCGCCGCGGCCATCGGCATGGGGACCTACGGCCTGCGCCCGGTCGTCGAGATCCAGTTCGCCGACTACATCTACCCGGCCTACGACCAGATCGTCTCGGAAGCGGCCAAGCTGCGCTACCGCTCGGCCGGCCAGTTCACCGCCCCGATCGTGGTCCGCAGCCCCTATGGCGGCGGCATCTTCGGCGGCCAGACGCACAGCCAGAGCCCCGAGAGCCTGTTCACCCACATCGCCGGCCTGAAGGTGGTGATCCCGTCCAACCCCTATGACGCCAAGGCCCTGCTGACGGCGGCGATCGAGGACGACGACCCGGTCATCTTCTTCGAGCCCAAGCGCCTCTACAACGGCCCGTTCGACGGCTGGCACGAGAAACCCGTCTCGCCCTGGAAGGCCCAGGAACTGGCCCAGGTCCCCACCGGCAAGCTGGTCGAGCCGATCGGCAAGGCGCGCGTGATGCGCGAGGGCAATGACGTCACCATCCTGGCCTATGGCACCATGGTCTGGGTGTCGCTGGCCGGGGCCGAGCACGCCGGCGTCGACGCCGAGGTGATCGACCTGCGCAGCCTCGTTCCGCTGGACATCGAGGCCATCGAGGCCTCGGTGAAGAAGACCGGCCGCTGCGTCGTGGTGCACGAGGCGCCGAAAACCTCGGGCTTCGGCGCCGAGCTGAGCGCCCTGGTGCAGGAGCGCTGCTTCTATCACCTCGAGGCGCCGGTGATGCGCGTCACCGGCTGGGACACGCCCTATCCCCACGCCTTCGAGTGGGAATACTTCCCCGGCCCCGAACGGGTGGCCGAGGCGCTGAAAGCCGTCATGTCGGGAGGCCGCTGATGGGTCGTTTCGTCTTCAAGCTGCCCGATGTGGGCGAAGGCACGGCAGAGGCCGAACTGGCCGCCTGGCACGTCAAGGTCGGCGACCCGGTGGCCGAGGACCAGATCGTCGCCGAGGTCATGACCGACAAGGCGACGGTCGAGATCACCGCCCCCGTCGCCGGCGTGGTGTCGAAACTGCACGGCGAGCCCGGCCAGATGCTGGCCGTCCGCGGCCCGCTGGTCGAGTTCGAGGTCGAGGGCGCGGGGAATGCGGCGGCGGAGGAGCCTCAACCGGCTCCCCTCTCCCTTGAGGGGAGAGGGGCCGGGGGTGAGGGTGACACCGTCTCCGAAGAGTCCGCGCCCACGGAGGCTACGCCTGCCGACGCCGCCAAACCGCCGCCTCAACCCGCCGCCGGGGTCACCCCCACCCCAACCCCTCCCCCCTCAAGGGGGAGGGGCTCGGATGCCGCCCCCGCCATCGCGCGCGACCCCAACCAGAAGCCCCTCGCCTCCCCGGCCGTGCGCCGGCGGGCGCGGGAGCTGGGCGTCGAGCTGCAGTTCGTGACGGGCTCGGGCCCGGCCGGCCGCATCGAACACGGCGACCTCGACGCCTTCCTCGCCGGCGGCGCGCGCCCGGCTCCGCTGGCCGGCGGCGCGCCGGCCTTCGCCCGGGCCGAGGGGACGACCGAGGTCAAGATCATCGGCCTGCGCCGCAAGATCGCGGAGAAGATGGCCGAGAGCGTCCGGCGCATCCCGCACATCACCTATGTGGAAGAGATCGACGTCACGGCGCTGGAGGAGCTGCGCGCCCATCTGAACGCACAGAACAAGGGGACGGACCGGCCCAAGCTGAACCTGCTGCCCTTCCTCGCCCGGGCCATCATCGTGGCCCTGCGCGACCAGCCGCAGATCAACAGCCACTACGACGACGAGGCCGGCATCCTGACCCAGCACGCGCCGGTGCACCTGGGCATCGCCGCCCAGACGCCGAACGGGCTGATGGTGCCGGTCGTGCGACACGCCGAAGCGCGCGACGTCTATGACACCGCCAACGAGATCGCCCGGGTCTCGACCGCCGCCAAGTCCGGCAAGGCGGCGAAGGACGAGCTGTCCGGCTCCACCATCACCATCACCTCGCTGGGCACGCTCGGAGGCGTGGTCCACACCCCGATCATCAACCACCCCGAGGTGGCCATCGTCGGCCCCAACAAGATCCAGGAGCGGGTCGTGGTGCGCGACGGCCAGATGGTCGTGCGCAAGATGATGAACCTGTCCTCGTCCTTCGATCACCGCATCGTCGACGGCCACGACGCGGCGGTCTTCGTCCAGCGCATCAAGGGCCTACTCGAACAGCCCGCGACGCTGTGGATGTGAACGCCCGCGTTTGATATGCATGTTGCATATCATGGAGGTCTGAGATGCGCATCCTGGTGGACGCGAACGAAGCCCAGGTGGCGGCGCTGGACGAACTGGCGAAGCGGGAGAAGCGGCCTCGCGCCGCCATCATCCGCGCCGCGATCGACGACTACGTGGCGCGCAACAAGCGCCAGGTAGTGAAGGACGGTTTCGGCCTTTGGGGCAAGGATGGCGAGGACGGCCTTGCCTACCAGGAACGGCTGCGCAGCGAATGGTAGCGGCGCTCTTCGACACCAACATCCTGATCGATCATCTCAACGGGGCCCCGCAGGCGGACCTCGAGATCGACCGCTACGACGATCGCGCGATCAGCATCGTCACCTGGATCGAAGTCATGGCTGGAGCTGGCGTCGATTTGGCGGAAGGGACGCGAGTCTACCTCGGCGGCTATACGATCATCGGGCTTGATGACCGCATCGCGGATCAGGCGGTGGCTATCCGCCAGTCGCGCAGGCTGAAGTTGCCGGATGCTGTCATCTGGGCGTCGGCGCAAACAACCGGCCGCCTGCTCGTCACCCGCAATACCAGGGATTTCCCGGCCCACGACCCGGGTGTTCGCGCGCCCTACACTCTTTGACAGGTTTCGAATGCAGCAGATCAAGACCAAAGTCCTCATCGTCGGCGCCGGGACCGGCGGCTATGTGGCGGGCATCCGCTGCGGCCAGCTGGGGCTGGAGACCGTGCTCGTTGA
>CAZUXK010000021.1:9834-29461 GCA_964624025.1 uncultured Brevundimonas sp. | reverse complement strand
CAGCTGACCCTGGAGCGGTCGCCGCGGCAATCGGCGCGCTTGGTAACGAAGTTGTAGATGCCGCCCTTGCCCTCGGCGTCGCCGGGGTACCAGTTCTGGACGGTCGAGTACTTCACCTCGGCGTCGTCCAGCGCCACGATCTCGACCACGGCCGCGTGCAGCTGGTTCTCGTCGCGCATCGGCGCGGTGCAGCCCTCGAGGTAGGAGACATAGGCCCCCTCGGCGGCGACGATCAGGGTTCGCTCGAACTGGCCCGTGCCCGAGGCGTTCATGCGGAAATAGGTCGACAGCTCCATCGGGCAGCGCACGCCCGGCGGCACATAGACGAACGAGCCGTCGGAGAAGACCGCGCTGTTGAGGGCGGCGAAGTAGTTGTCCGAGACCGGCACCACCGAACCCAGGTACTGCCGCACCAGCTCCGGGTGCTCGCGCAGGGCCTCGGAGATCGACATGAAGATGACGCCGGCCTTGGCCAGCTCGGCCTTGAAGGTGGTGACGACGCTGACGCTGTCGAACACGGCGTCGACGGCCACGCGCGGCGCGCCCTCGACCCCCGCCAGCACCTCCTGCTCGCGCAGCGGGATGCCCAGCTTCTCGTAGATCGCCAGCAGCTCCGGATCGACCTCGTCGAGGCTCTTCGGCGCGACCTTCTGCTTCGGCGCGGCGTAGTAGCTGAGCGCCTGGTAGTCGATCGGCGGATAGGAGACAGCGGCCCAGGTCGGGGCCTCCATCGCCTGCCAGCGCTCGAAGGCGGCCAGACGCCACTCCAGCATCCAGGCCGGCTCGCCCTTCTTCTCCGAGATGAAGCGGATGATGTCCGCGTTCAGGCCCGGGGGCGCGAACTCCTGTTCGATGTCGGAGACGAAGCCGTGCTTGTAGCGCTCCAGCTCCGCGACCGTGTCGATGGTTTCCTTGACAGCGGCCATGGTTACGCCAGTTCCTTCGAGCGCTGCGTGATCCGCGCGCGGTGCTTCTCATATGTGGTCGCCCAGGCCTCGGCGAAGCGCGACCAATCGTCTGCGGTGGTGCCCCAGCCGCCCGAGACGCGCACGGCCCCGGTGGCCAGCGGCTCTAGCCCCATGGCCAGCACCGTCTTGGACGGCTTCGTCTTGCCCGAGCTGCAGGCCGAACCGGCCGAGATCATGATGCCGGCCAGATCCAGCGCGATCAGCTGCTGCGGGCTCTCCCAGTCGGCGACCGCGAGGAACAGGGTGTTGGGCAGGCGCGGCGCGCCCTCGGCGATGACCGTGGCGCCGGCGGCCTTGACCCGCGCGGCGGCGGCGTCGCGCCAGCCCGCCTGGTCGCCATGGGCGGCGAGATCGCGCGCGGCGCAGGTCGCCGCCACGCCGAAGCCGACGATACCCGGCGTGTTTTCGGTGCCGGCGCGCAGGCCGCGCTCCTGACCGGAGCCGTGGACGATGCGCACCGCCGCGCGGCCGGCGCCCAGCACCAGGGCGCCCACGCCCTGCAGCCCGCCGAGCTTGTGGCCCGACAGGGTCAGGCTGTCGGCCTGCAGCGCGCTGATATCGACGGAGATCTTGCCAGCCGACTGGATGGCGTCAATGTGCAGCCAGCCGTCGACGGCGCGCACCAGCGCCGCGGCGGCCTCGACCGGCTGGATCGCGCCGCTCTCGTTGTTGGCGTGATGCAGGGCGACAAAGGCCCGGCCCGGCCGCGCCAGCGCCGCCTTCAGCCAGTCCAGATCGACCACGCCCTGGCCGTCGACCGGAAGCACCTCGACGGGGCGGCCGCACACAGCGGCGGCCTCGGCCACGCAGGGATGTTCGGTGGCGGAGACGATCACCCGCTCGCAGCCGGCCGCCAGGGCGCTGGCCATGCCCTGGGCGTTGGACTCGGTCCCGCCGGAGGAGAAGATCACCGCGGTCGGGTCGGCGCCGACCAGCGCCGCCACCTCGGCCCGGGCGCTTTCGACCCGTGCCCGAGCGCGCCGGCCGAGGGCGTGGACGGCGTTGGGGTTGCCGCCCTCGTCGATGGCGTCGAGCACCGCCGCCCGGACTTCGTGGCGCACCAGGGCGGTGGCGTTGTAGTCCAGATAGACCTTCATGCCGCCGCCTCCGCGGCCAGGACGGGCGACGCCGGGGCCCGGCGCGTCCGCCGCTCGATCACATCCTCCAGCGAGACGCTGGACAGGTAGCGGTGGATCTCGTCGCCCAGGTCTTCCCAGAGATTGTGGGTGATGCAGCGTTCGCCGCTGAGCATGCAGCCGCGCGGCGAGGCGTGGGCCTCGCAGCGGGTGGCGCGGATCGGCTCGTCCACGGCCAGCACGATCTCGGACACCATGGTGGTTCCGGCCGCGCGGGCCAGCCGGTAGCCGCCGCCGGGGCCGCGCACGCTGCGCACCAGCCCGGCCTTGCGCAGCCGCGCGAACAGCTGCTCCAGATAGCTGAGCGAGATTTCCTGCCGCGACGCGATCTCGGCCAGGGACACCGCCCGCTCGCCGCCGCCGGGCGCGCGCGCATGACGGGCCAGGTCGGCCATGGCCATGACAGCGTACCTTCCCTTGGTCGACAGACGCATGATGACCTCAAAATCCGTGCGCTGGGCGAAGCGGTCTGCTATGGCCCCCGGCTCCGGACCGGGGGCGAGCGCGCCAGCGGGACTTAGAAAGTCCGACTAGCGCGGTCAAGTATTCTCCGGGCCGTTTCGGCCGAGATTGAACAGGATTTCCGCCCGTCCATGCCTGAAGTCATCCTGCCCGGCGCCTCCGGTCGCATCGAGGGCCGCTATTCCCCCGGCAAGCGCCCCAACGCCCCGATCGCCCTGATCCTGCACCCGCACCCCAAGGCGGGCGGGCACATGAACAATCCGGTGGCGGTCACCCTCTACCAGCTGTTCGTCAAGCGCGGCTTCGCCACCCTGCGCTACAACAGCCGCGGCGTCGGCAAATCCCAGGGCGAGTTCGACTCGGGCATCGGCGAGCTGGCGGATGCCGCCACGGCGCTGGACTGGCTGCAGGCCCAGAACCCGGCCGCCAGCCAGACCTGGGTCGCCGGCTACCAGTTCGGAGCCTACATCGGCATGCAGCTGCTGATGCGCCGGCCCGAGACCGACGGCTTCATCTCGGTGTCGCCGCCGTCGAACATGTACGACTTCAGCTTCCTGGCCCCCTGCCCCGCCTCGGGCCTGTTCCTGCACGGGACGGCCGACACCATCGTGCCGCCGATCGAGGTCGAGCGCGTGGTCAACAAGCTGCGCGCCCAGAAGGGCATCGTCATCGACTATGAGCTCGAGGACGGCGCCAGCCACTTCTGGCAAGACCACATCGAGGCCGTCGACCGCCGCGTCGGCGCCTATCTCGACAAGCGGCTGGAAGCCAACCCGGCCTGATCCGTCGACTGCGGCCGGCTCACGCTTGCCGCTCAGTAGATCAGGAACGGTCTCCGGGCCTCGATCCACGCCGCCTCATCCCGGCCGGCAAGAGCGTCCAGATCTTCCGGAGTCGCCGCCGGGTCGTCGACCCATTCGCGCAGGGCTGTCCCGCCGTTGATGGTGTCGATCGGCAGCTTGCCGAAGGCGTATTCGTAGGGGAAATCCCGCCACAGGTCGTAGTCGGGCCATAGGCGGCGGATGGCCTTGAAGCCCGCGGCCTGCACCCGCCACGGCCGGAAGGCGGCGTGGTCATAGTGCGGCGCCTCGCAGTGGATCTGCACGCCCGAGCACAGCTGGCCGACGTGCTTGTGGAAGGTCGGCTGGAACCACATGTCGCGCAGCACGCAGCCGGTGAGCCACTCCGGCGCCAACCGCTGCATCTCCGCGATGACCGCCCGGGCGTCGATGTCGGGAGCGCCGAACAGCTCCAGGGGCCGGGTCGTGCCCCGCCCCTCGGACAGGGTCGCGCCCTCCAGCATCACCGTCCCGGCATAGGCCCGGGCCATCGACAGGTTCGGGGCATTGGGGCTGGGGTTGATCCAGGCCCGCTGGCCCAGCGGCCAGCCGAAGCCCGGGGCGGCGTCCGGGTCGTAGCCCGGCATCTCGATGACGCGGTAATCAACGTCGAGCCGGAAGTGGTCGATGAACCAGAGGCCCATCTCACCCAGCGTCAGTCCGTGCCGCATCGGTATGGGTCCGGCGCCGACGAAGCTCTCCCAGCCCGGTTGCAGCGTCGTGCCCTCGACCGGCCGCCCGGCCGGATTGGGCCGGTCCAGCACCCACACCGCCTTGCCATGCTGCGCCGCCGCCTCGAGCACATACAGCAGGGTCGTCACATAGGTGTAGATGCGGCAGCCGAGGTCCTGCAGATCGACCAGCAGGATGTCGAAGGCGTCCATCCATTCATCGCGCGGCCGACGGACCTCGCCGTACAGGCTGAACACCGGAAAGCCGTGCACCGGATCGCGGTAGTCCGGGCTCTCCATCATATTGTCCTGCAGGTCGCCCTTCATCCCGTGCTGCGGGCCGAAGGCGGCGCTGATCGTCACCCCGGCGGCGATCAGGGCGTCGACCGCATGGGTCAGGTCCGCCGTCACCGAGGCCGGATGGGCCAGCAGGGCCACGCGCCGCCCCTTCAGCTGGCCCAGAAGCGCGGGATCGGCGAGCAGACGGTCGATGCCGAAGATCATGGGAGGTCCAGCACAAAGGAGTCGGGATGATGAAAGTCCGGCTTATCCGACGGATGCGCCAGCGCCCAGTAGGTGCGGGTCCCGTCGGTCGCCTTGATCACGGCGGACAGGGCGGCCTTCCCCTGCAAGGTCCTGATTCCGACCTCGACGATCAGGAGGCGGTCCGTCTGCCGGACGGCCACCTCGGGCGACGGTGTGTCGGCGTTCACCATGCCTTCCCGGTACCCCGAGAAATCATAGCTGGCCCACAGGCCGGACGGCGAGACATTGAACTCGCGATAGCCGCCCTCAGGCCTTTTCACGAACAGCTCGACACAAGTGGTTCGCCAGAGCTCGTCCGCGCGACCCGCCGGGCGGGGCGAAGGGATCACGAGTCCCTGAATGTCACCCTCGATCGTGTAGGTCAGGAGGATCCGGCCCGGTCCGGAATCGACAACGACATTCACGCGATCGACGACGGCCGCCGCGCACGAAGGATGTTGCACAAGATCAACCGAACACATCGCCACCGTTCCCTCCCGTCGTCATTCCGGGCGAAGCGAAGCGCAGACCCGGAACCCAGCGTTTGCCAGCGCTGCTTCGTTGCGATGCTCATGGGTTCCGGGTCTGCAGCGCTGCGCGCTTCCGCCCGGAATGACGAGAGGAAGACCTGCCCCCCGTTCGCCACAGCTTCCGCCCGTGCTACACGCCCCCTCCTCCCCACGCCAAGCCTGCTGACGCCATGACCGATCCCGTCTTCAAGTCCAACTTCCTCAAGACGCTGCAGGCGCGCGGCTACATCCACCAGATCACCCATCCGGCCGAGCTGGATGCGGCGGCGGCCTCCGGCGTGATCGCCGCCTACATCGGCTTCGACGCCACGGCGCCCAGCCTTCACGTCGGCAGCCTGATCCAGATCATGATGCTGCGACGGCTGCAGCAGGCCGGCCACAAGCCGGTCGTGCTCATGGGCGGCGGCACCACCAAGGTCGGCGACCCGACCGGCAAGGACGCCTCGCGGCCGCAGCTGACCGACGCGACGATCCAGGCCAACATCGGCTCGATCCGGACCGTGTTCGCGAAGTTCCTGACCTTCGGCGACGGCCCGACCGACGCCGTCATGGTCGACAACGACGACTGGCTGTCCGGCTACGGCTACATCGAGTTCCTGCGCGAGTTCGGCACCCAGTTCACCGTCAACCGCATGCTCGCCTTCGACTCGGTCAAGCTGCGCCTTGAGCGCGAGCAGCCGATGACCTTCCTCGAGTTCAACTACATGCTGATGCAGTCGGTGGACTTTCTGGAGCTGAACCGCCGGCTGAACGTCACGCTGCAGATGGGCGGTTCGGACCAGTGGGGCAACATCGTCTCGGGCGTCGATCTCGTGCGGCGCAACGAGGGCCGCACTGCCTTTGGCCTGACCACGCCGCTGCTGACCACGGCCTCGGGCGGCAAGATGGGCAAGACCGCCCAGGGCGCGATCTGGCTCAACGCCGACCAGCTCTCGCCCTACGACTACTGGCAGTTCTGGCGCAACGCCGACGACGCCGATGTGGCCCGGTTCCTCAAGCTGTTCACAGACCTGCCGCTGGACGAGATCGCGCGGCTGGAGGCCCTTGAGGGGGCGGAGATCAACGACGCCAAGAAGGCCCTCGCCGACGCCGCCACGACCATGCTGCACGGCGAGGAGGAGGCGCAGAAGGCCCGCGCCGCCGCCGAGGCCGCCTTCGAACAGGGCCGGCTGTCGGCCGACCTGCCGACCGTCGAGCTGCCGCGCGACGAGGTGCTGGGGCAGATGATCGCCGCCGCCGCCACCCGGGCCGGCCTGACCGCCTCCAACGGCGAGGCCCGCCGCCTCGCCCAGGGCGGCGGCCTGCGTCTGAATGATGCGGCGGTGTCCGACGGGGCACAGCTGATCGGCGAGGCCGATCTCAACGCCGACGGCGTGCTCAAGCTCGCCGCCGGCAAGAAGAAGATCGTGCTGGTGAAGCCGGTCTAGCGGTCTTCAGGGCTGTCGGGCGCTGGCTCCGCCGGCCGGGCCCGGACCCCGTCCGCCTGCGGCACATAAAGCCCCGTCACCGCCCCCGCGACGAAGCCGCCCACCTGGCTGCGCGAGCCGAATCGCCCGCAGGGATCCGGATCGGCGATCGGCCGCACGGCCCGATCGGCCGGCGCGAAGCTGTCCCCAACCTGGTCGCCGAACGGCTCGGCGAACTGCAGGGCGTCTCCCACCGGCGACAGGGATGGATCGTCGGTGCCGACCGCCGTGGCGTTGCGCGCCCAGGCCAGGGCCGCGGCCTGACGCCCGTCCCCTGTCAGCAGCTCGGCCTCCACCGCCAGCCCGCCGGTCGAGCCCGGCAGACGCACCCCGATCGGGCCAGGAACGAACCAGTTGGCCGCCGCCGAAATGCCAGACCCGGCCGGATTGGTCGGCCGGATCGCCGTCACTGCGGCCCGCGCCGTCCCCGCGCCGGGCTCCGGCGCCGGAATCACGGTGAAGCGCTCGCTCAGCTCGAAGCAGACCTGACGATCGATCTCGCCCAACACCAGCTCGACGTCGGCGGGCGAGATGTTCGGGGCCGCGCCCGGAACCGCCACGGTCGGGGCGATGAACAGGCGCTCGACCCCGCCGGCGAGGGCCTCGTCACGGCGCTCGCGGATCGAGGCGCGCAGGGTGTCGGTGCGCGGCGTCAGGCCGTCGTAGCCGCCGAGAAAGCCGGAGTCGGCCACCGGAGCGGTCTGGCAGGCGGCGAGGCTGGCCGCTGTCGCGAGGAGGATCAGGGACGTGCGACGCATTCAACCTCCGTGGGACAACCCGCGTTTGATGCCGCCCGACTCCGACAACGTAAAGTCAGGCCCTTCAGCCCGATGCGATCCGTCGCAGGCAAACCGCTCAGGCGCTCCCGAACCGTCGCCGGGCCTCGCCCTCGAAACAGCCGATCAGGGCGGCGACCGCGCGCTCGAAGTTCGCGTGCAGCATGGTGTCCAGCAGGCGGCTGCGGAAGGCGAAGTCGATCATGAACTCCAGCCGGGTCCCCTCGGGGTGCGGATGGAACTCCCAGCGGTTGCGCAGGTGGCGGAACGGCCCGCGGATCAGCCCGACCTCGACCGACGGCGCGGCCCGGTCGTGGCGCACCCAGGTGGCGAAGCGCTCCTTCAGGAAGGAGAAGCCGACCGAGGCCTCGGCGTCGAGCAGGTCGGTGTCACCCTCTGTGCGCGCGTTCCAGACGCGCATCCCGGTCACCCAGGGCACGAAGTCCGGATAGGCGCGCACGTCCGCCACCAGCCCGGCCAGCTGGTCGGGCGCATAGGGCAGGATGCGGGTGACGCGGTGGACAGCCAAGGCGGAAAGGTCAGCGCGCCGCGGACAGCTGGGCCGCCCGCGCCGCCTTGAGCCTGGCGAAGTCGTCCCCGGCATGGTGCGAGCTGCGGGTCAGCGGGCTGGACGAGACCATCAGGAAGCCCTTGGCCCGGGCGATGGCCTCATAGGCCTTGAACTCGTCCGGGGTGACGAAGCGGTCGATGGGCGCGTGCTTGCGGGTCGGCTGCAGGTACTGGCCGATGGTGATGAAGTCGACGTCGGCCGAGCGCATGTCGTCCATCACCTGCATGACCTCTTCCTTGGTCTCGCCGAGGCCGACCATGATGCCGGACTTGGTGAACTGGTTGGGGTCGCGCTCCTTGACGCTCTGCAGCAGGCGCAGGGAGTGGAAGTAGCGGGCGCCGGGCCGGATTTTCAGATACAGCCGCGGCACGGTCTCGAGGTTGTGGTTGAACACGTCCGGCCGCGAGTCGATCATGACCTCGGCCGCGCCGTCCTTGCGCAGGAAATCCGGTGTCAGCACCTCGATGGTCGTGCCCGGAGCCTGCAGGCGGATTTGCCGCACCGTCTCGGCGAAGTGGGCGGCGCCGCCGTCCTCGACATCGTCGCGGTCCACGCTGGTGATGACGACGTGGTTGAGCCCCATCTGGGCCACGGCCAGGCCGACCTTGACCGGCTCCTCGGGGTCGAGCGGCTGCGGCAGCCCCGTCTTGACGTTGCAGAAGGCGCAGGCCCGGGTGCAGGTATCCCCCATGATCATCAGGGTCGCGTGTTTCTGGCTCCAGCACTCGCCGATGTTCGGGCAGGCGGCCTCCTCGCAGACCGTATGCAGGCCCTTCTCGCGCACGATCGCCTTCGTGGCGTTGTACTGGCCCGACCCCGGGGCCTTGACGCGCAGCCAGTCCGGCTTGCGCAGGACGGGGCTCTCCGGCCGGTTGCGCTTTTCCGGGTGGCGCAGGTCCGCCGGGCGGGCCGCGAGCGTGTCGATCAGGGTGACCATTTCGCCCGGTATGTCGGCGTTTTGGCACGGGAAGGCAAGCGCACCTCGCCACCGTGAGGTTCACGCGACGTAACGCGCCTTTTCATCCGCCCGGGCGCTGGCTAGGGTTCCCGGCCACAACGACAATGGCCGCGCGACACGCGGCCGCGGAGGAACGATTGCGCGTACCGCTGACGGACGGGACCCCCGCCACCGTGTTCGAGGCCCTGATCGAGGCCCGGGACCGCTTTGGCGACAAGGAGATCCTTGAGGACCAGGACCGCAAGCCCCTGACCTACACCGGCCTGATCCGGGCCGCCTTCGTGCTCGGGCGCAAGATCGCGGCCATGACCGAGCCGGCCGAGCGGGTCGGCATCCTGCTGCCCTCGTCGATGGGGGTGGTGGTCACCTTCTTTGGCCTGCACGCCCACGGCCGCGTGCCGACCATGCTCAACTTCACCGCCGGCGAGCGCAATGTGAAGGCGGCGATCCAGACCGCCGGCGTGCGCAAGGTGCTGACCGCCCGCCGCTTCATCGAGCAGGCCAAGCTCGAGGAGCTGGTCACGGCGATCAGCGAGGTGGCCGAGGTGGTCTGGCTCGATGATGTGCGCACCTCCATCGGCCTGGCGGACAAGCTGTACGGCCTGATGGCCGGGATGATGCCGCGGCGTTTCCTCGTGCCGACCACGCCCGACAGTCCCGGCGTCCTGCTGTTCACCTCGGGCAGCTTCGGCGCGCCCAAGGGGGTCGTGCTGACCCAGTGGAACCTGGTGTCGAATACCCGCCAGGTCGGCCAGCACATCGACCTGAAGCCCGAGTGGGTGATGTTCAACCCGCTGCCGACCTTCCACTGCTTCGGCCTGACCGGCGGGGTTCTCCTGCCGATCCTGCAGGGGATGAAGGCGTTCGAGTACCCCTCCCCCCTGCACGCCAAGCAGATCGTGGAGCTGCTGCCGCAAGCGAAGGCCTCGATCCTGCTCGCCACCGACACCTTCCTGAACCAGTACGCCCGCGTCGCCGGGCCGGACGACTTCGGCACCCTGAAGTTCGTGGTGGCCGGGGCCGAGCGGGTGCGCGACGAGACGCACCACCTGTTCAACACCCGCTTCCACGGGCTGAAGCTGCTGGAGGGCTACGGCGCCACCGAGGCGGCGCCGGTGGTGGCGGAGAACCACCCCGACCGCAACCGGCCGGGCACGGTCGGCCAAGTCCTGCCCGGCATGGAATGGCGGCTGGAGCCGATCGAGGGCATCGACGAGGGGCAGCGTCTCTACCTGCGCGGCCCGAACGTGATGGCCGGCTATCTGGACCCCGAGTTTCCCGAGCGGGTCGAGCCGCTGGCTGGCGGCTGGCACGACACGGGCGACATCGTCGACCTCGACCCGGAGGGCTATATCGCCATCCTGGGGCGGGCCAAGCGCTTCGCCAAGATCGGCGGCGAGATGGTCAGCCTGGCCGCCGTCGAGGGTCTGGCCTCGGCGGTCTGGCCGGAGGGACGCCACGCCGTGGTCGCGGTGGCGGACACCCGCAAGGGCGAGAAGCTGGTGCTGGTGACTGACCGCAATGACGCCGAGGTGGCGCGTCTGGCGGAATGGGCGCGCAGCCACGGCGCGCCTGAGCTGGCCGTGCCCAAGAAGATCGTCAAGGTGGCGGAGCTGCCGGTGCTGGGGACGGGCAAGACCGACTACGTCACCATCCAGCAGCTCGTCGAGATGGACCGGGCCGCCTGACGCAGGTCAGCCGATCCGCACGCCGGTCATCGAGATCGAGCCGCCCTCGATGACGTCATTGAAGAAGCGGACGTCGTCGCCCGGCAGGCGCTGGGCGGCGACGTAGAGCAGCGGCAGGTAGTGCTCGTCGGTGGGCACGCTCAGCTGCGCGTCCTCGGCCAGGCCAACCCAGTCGGCGAGCGCCGCGGTGTCGCCACGCACCAGCGCCGCCTTGACGGCGTCGTTGAACGCCACGGCCCAGGCGTAGGGCTCGCCGCCGGCCCGTTTCCAGGTCCGCAGGTTATGGACGAAGTCGCCGGAGCCGGCGATCACCACGCCCTCGTCCCGCAAGGGCGCGAGCCGCCGGGCCAGGGCCAGGTGCGCCTCCGGCGACAGGGTCCGGTCCAGCGAAAGCTGCACCACCGGCACGTCCGCCTCGGGCCAGACATGGGTCAGCACCGACCAGGTCCCGTGATCGAGGCCCCAGTCCTCGAGCGGGATCGCGCCCGTCAGGGCCGAGACCCGCGCCGCCAGCGCCGGGGAGCCCGGCGCGGGATACTGATACGCGTGAAGTTCGGCCGGGAAGCCCCCGAAGTCGTGGATCGTTTCCGGTCTTTCCTGAACGGTGACCGCCGGCCCGCGCGTCTCCCAGTGGGCCGAGACCACGACGACGCCGGCAGGCTTGCCGATCGCCACGCCGAGCTCGCGCCAGGCGGCCGCATGCGGACCGCCCAGCGCGTTCATCGGCGAGCCGTGACCGAAGAAGATGGCGGGCTGGCGCACCGGATCAGCCGAACTGCTTCTTCGCGATCTCGGCGATGTGGCGGCCCTGGAAGCGGGCGCCGTCGAGGTCGATCTGGCTCGGCATGCGCGAGCCGTCGCCCTTGGTGATCGTCGTGGCGCCATAGGGGCTGCCGCCGACAATCTCGTCCATGTTCATCTGGCCCTGGAAGCTGTACGGCAGGCCGACGACGACCAGGCCGTGGTGCAGCAGGGTCTGGATCAGGCCGATCAGGGTCGTCTCCTGACCGCCGTGCTGGGTGGCGGTCGAGGTGAAGGCCCCGCCGATCTTGCCGATCAGCTTGCCCTGGAACCAGACGCCGCCGGTCTGGTCGAGAAAGTTGCGCATCTGCGACGCGGCGGTGCCGAAGCGGGTGCCGGCCCCGATGATGATGGCGTCGTAGTGCTCCAGTTCGTCGACCGTGGCGATCGGCGCGGCCTGGTCCAGCTTGTAGCCGCTCTGCCGGGCCACCTCGTCCGGCACCAGCTCGGGCACGCGACGCAGGTCGGCGGTCACGCCCTCGACCGAACGCGCCCCCTCCGCCACCGCCTCGGCCATCGCCTCGATGTGGCCGTAGGTGGAATGATACAGCACCAGAACCTTCGCCATGTCGGCCTCCTGTGAATCGAACCGCCCGTCTGTAACAGACACGGTTGCCATATAGGCTGCCGTACGACGCTCACAAGGGGCGAGGTGTCGCGCGGCTCAGGGCCGGCCTCTCAGGGGCAGACACGGGCGTAGAAGGCCGCGTCCGCGGGCACGGCCTGACCGCGGGCCGCGCGGAAGCGATCCTCGATCACCATGGCCTGCTGCTCGATGTTCAGGTCGCCCCAGCGGCAGGCGGCGTGCACCGGATAGCGGTAGGCGGCGGCGTCATCGCCCGCCTTCAGCTTGGCCACCGGCAGGGACACGCCGCCCTGCGCCTGCAGCACATGGGTCAGCTCGTGCACCAGCACCGCCTGCCGCGCCAGCGGGGCCTGCGACAGGTCCGGGGTCAGGGTTCGCGCCGGCCAGACGATCCAGTCAGAGCCGCCCCAGCGCCCAGCGACGAAGGCGCGTCGCAGACCCGGCAACGGCAACAGCCGCACCCGCGACAGGCTCGGCGCTGGCCCTAGCGCCGCCCGCGCCAGGGCGCGCTCCCCGGTCGTCAGCGGCCGCCCGGGCCTCATGGCGCGGCCGCTCCGCCCTCCCCTACATACTCCCAGTGCCAGGGCTCGTAGACGTAGGGGACGAAGCCGAAGCGCCCGGCGTTGCGCACCAGCCAGCGGTAGGCCGCCCCCTGGCTCATGTGCCGGCGGCTGTCGGGATGGGTGGAGTCGACGCCCAACCCCTCGATGTGGCCGACATAGAGGTCCACGGCCGCGCCGGTGCGGTGCGGCGAGCAGACGGCCCGGCGCAGGCCGTCGCAGTTGCGCTCGGCAGCGCAACGGGCGGCGTCCGCCTCCGGATCGCGGAAGCCCGAGAAGATCTGCAGCAGCTCGGGATCGGCGGCGATCTCGGGAACCTCCGCCCGGGCCGCGGCGACCATGCGCCGGTAGGCCTCGAGCGTGTCGCGTCGCAGCAGCCGGGTCAGGCGATCGGCGTGCTCCTCCTCGGCCACCAGATAGCCCAGCTCGCGCAGCGGCGGCGGCTCCGGACAGACGCCGGCGACCCGCGCCATCACAAACGGCCGGCGCTCCTGCCACAGACCGCGGAACACCTGGAAGGTCGCCGGGTCGAACAGGCCCGTGGGCGGCACCTGGAACCGGGTCTGGAAGGCCGCCAGTCTCGCGGCGAAGGCCGGGCTGGAGGGATCACACAGCGTGCCCAGCTCATGCTGGATCAGCGGGACATAGCCCAGCCAGCCGTACTCCTCGCGATCGAACGGGGCCCAGACGAGGGCGGACACCGACGTCCCGTTCTGCGCTGCCGCCGCGCCCCAGACCTCACCGCCGGCGTCACAGATTTCCTCCGCCCGGGCCGATGGCGCAGCCGCAACGACCGCGACCGCCGCGACGCAAGCGACGGCGACGACACGGATCGCGGACAGGACGGACGGGTGCTTCACCCGCCAAGGAAGCCTGAACCCGCGCGCCGCTGCAACCGCCGGCTCGCAAGGCGAGGGCTGGCGCGGCAGGATGCGTCCCGGCCGACTCAGCGGCTGCCCGATCGGATCGCCCATGTCCGCCGCCCCATCCCCTGCCCAAGCCCCTGCCCGAACCTCTTCTCGTCGCCCGAACCGGGTGCTGGCCGCCTTCGCCGCCAGTTGCCTGCCCTATGCGGCGCTCGGCCTGCCGGTCTACGTCACCCTGCCGGAGTTCTACGCCAGCCATATCGGCGTCTCGCTGGCGGCGGTCAGCCTGATCTTCCTGCTGGTGCGGCTGGCCGACATCGTCGTCGATCCGGCGCTGGGCCTGCTGATCGACCGCACCTCGACGCGTTTCGGCCGCTACCGGGTGTGGATGGCGGCGGCGGCCCCGGTGCTGATGCTCTCGGTCGGTCTGCTGTTCCTCGTCGAGCCGGGCGCCGGGGCCGGCCACCTCGCCCTGTGGCTGGTCGTCATGTACCTCGGCTATTCGATCAGCCTGCTGTCCCAGACCAGCTGGGCGGCGGTGCTGTCGCCGGACTACGACCAGCGGTCGCGGATTTATGCCTGGTGGCAGGCGGCCAACATCCTCGGCGTGCTGGCGGTGCTGCTGATCCCGCCGATCGTCCAGGCTGCCGGCCGCGACTATGTCGAGGCGGTGCGGGCCCAGGGGCTGTTCATCATCGTCCTGCTGCCGATCGCCCTGTTTGTCACCCTGCGCTTCACGCCCGAGCCGCGCGGCGTTGCGCCGCCGCCCCACGGCGGGCTGAAGGCGACGCTCGGCCTGATCGCGAAGCCGGTGCTGCGCCGGCTGCTGCTCAGCGACCTGCTGCTGGGCGCCGCGCGCGGCCTGATCGGGGTGCTGTTCTTCTACTTCTTCGAGCAGGCGCGCGGCTTCGAGCGCGACCAGACCTCGCTGATGTTGCTGGTCTACTTCGTCGCCGGCCTGGTGGGCGCTCCCGTCTGGGCCTGGCTGGCCACGCGCATCGGCAAGCACCGGGCGCTGGCGGTGGCCAGCCTCTACTTCGCCGGCAGCTTCGCCGCGGCCACCCTGCTGGTCCCCGCCGGCAACTTCCCGGCCGCGATCGCCGCCCTGTTCGGGGTCGGCCTGGCCTTCGGGGCCTCGGACCTGCTGCTGCGCGCCATGATGGCCGACGCCTCGGACGCCATCCGGCTCGAGACGGAGGCCGACCAGACCGGCCTGCTCTTCTCCATCCTCAACGCCACCTCCAAGCTGGGCTACGCCATCTCGGTCGGGGCCTTCGCCGTGCTGGAGGCCATCGGCTTCGACCCGGCCCCCGGCGCGGTCAATACGCCCGAGGTGATCCTCGGCCTGCAGTGGCTGTTCATCGCCGCCCCGGTCGTGCTGCTGGCCCTGTCGGCGCTGGTGCTGCGCATCTACCCCCTGACGCCCGAGCGGCACGCGGAGATCCGCACCCGCCTCGCCGCCCGCGACGGAGCCTGAGCCATGTCCGCCCCCCTTGACCGCCTGAAGGCCATCATGGTGCGGCTGCGCGACCCCGAGCGCGGCTGCCCGTGGGACGTGGAGCAGACCTTCGCCACCATCGCCCCCTACACGCTGGAGGAGGCCTATGAGGTCGCCGACGCCATCGACCGCGGCGACTTCGACGACCTGAAGAGCGAGCTGGGCGACCTGCTGTTCCAGGTGGTGTTCCACGCCCGCATGGCCGAGGAGCATGGCCTGTTCGCCTTCGACGACGTGGCCACCGCCATCGCCGACAAGCTGGAGCGCCGCCACCCGCATGTGTTCGGCCCGGAAAACACCCGGGAGGCGGCGAAGGCCGACGGAACCGCCCAGAAGCTGCGCTGGGAGGACCTCAAGGCCGCCGAGCGTCAGGCGAAGGCCCAGACGGGGGTGCTGGACGATGTGCCGGTCGGCCTGCCGGCCCTGCACCGCGCCGCCAAGCTGACCAAGCGCGCCGCGCGGGTGGGCTTCGACTGGCCCTCCACCGACGAGGTCTTCGCCAAGCTGGAGGAGGAGGTCGGCGAGCTGAAGGCCGAGATCGCCGCCGGCGACGCGGCGAAGGCCGCCGAGGAGATGGGCGACCTGTTGTTCGTCCTCGCCAACCTGGCCCGCAAGCTGGGGGTCGAGCCCGAGGACGCCCTGCGCGCCGCCAACGCCAAGTTCGTGCGCCGCTTCCACTTCATCGAGGCCGAACTGGCGAAGACCGGCCGCACCCCCGACCAGTCCAACCTCGCCGAGATGGACGCCCTGTGGAACGCGGCGAAGGGCGCGGGGCTGTAGCGTCCGCCGCCGTTCAGACCGGCCTCAAGGGATCACAACGGCCACAGCGAGGTCACGGCGACCACGACGGGACCTGGGCAGCGGCGCGCGCAGCGCCTTTCTCTATCCTCCGGGGCAAGACGGCGCCTTCGGCGCAGCTCCGCGACGTCGCTGTGCCCGTTGTGCCTTTCGTTGTGCCCGCTGTGATCCCTTGATCGGGACAGGCCATTCGTCAGGGATCAGCGCCGCTGCCCCTCCCCCGCCTTCGGCGGTCCCCCTCCCCACGCCGTGGGGAGGAATGGACTTCTCCTCCCCATGCAATGGGGTGGTGGATCGGCGGCGAAGCCGACGGGACGGAAGGGCCGTTCGCGAGGCGCTGAACACTCTCTCCACCGCCGTCATCCTCGGGCTTGACCCGAGGATCGGGGGTCGGGGCAAAGGGGCGGTTTCCGACGGCGGCGCGACAGACACGGCCGGCGTCGTGCCGCTGAAGGCTCGATCCTCGGGTCAAGCCCGAGGATGACGGAGGGGGCGCGCCGAAGCCCCTCCACCGCTCCGCGGTCCCCCTCCCCATCAGGATGGGAAGGAGACGCATATCCCTACCTGAACTTCCTCAGCCCCCGCGGGCCCTGGCGGCCGGCGGCGGCGCGCTTGCCGAGCCAGTCATTCCAGTCGGGCCAGTTGCGGCGGCGACCGCCGCCGTCGACCCACTCCGGCCCGTTCTCGGCCGCGAACACCGCCACATCGGCCAGGCCGCCCGACTTGAAGGCCTGCAGCTTGACGCCCTTGCCGCGGCCCATCTCGGGCAGCTCGGCGATCGGGAAGATCAGCGCCTTGATGTTCTCGCCGATGGTGGCGACGTGGTCGCCGGTGACGCGCAGCAGGGCCAGCATCTCGCCGTTCAGCACCTGCCGGCCGCCGCGCTTCTGGGCGATCAGGTCGTCCTCCGGCGCGACGAAGCCGTAGCCGGCCTTCGAGGCCACCAGCACCTTCGCCCCGGGCTGGTGCGCCAGCACCCCGACGATCCCGGCGCCCTCCTCCAGATCGATCATCAGCCGCAGCGGCTCGCCGTGGCCACGCCCCGAGGCCAGCTTGTCGGCCGGAACGGTGAACACCCGCCCGTCGGTGGCGGCGATCAGGATCTTGTCCGTCGTGAAGGCCGGCACCAGCCAGCCCAGCTGGTCGCCCTCCTTGAACTTCAGCTCGGACGGGTCGTCGACCTTGCCCTTCGCCGCCCGGATCCAGCCGCGCTCGGACAGGATCACGGTGATCGCCTCGCGCGGGATGAAGGCCTCGACCGGGGCCAGGCCCGAGACGTCCACCGGCTCGCCGATGGTCGTGCGCCGCGGCGAGATCAGCGCCTTGCGCACGTCTTCGAGGCCGACCGAGATCAGCTTCGACTGCTGCGCCGGCGAGGCGATCATCGCCTTCAGCCCCGCAAGTTCCTCGGACAGGGCCTTGAATTCCGTCTCGATCGCCATCTCCTCCAGCCGCGCCAGCTGACGCAGCCGGGTGTCGAGGACGAAGTCGGCCTGCAGCTCGGTCAGGCCGAAGCGGGCGATCAGCACCGCCTTGGGCTGCTCCTCCTCGCGGACGATGCGGATCACCTCGTCCAGATTGAGGAAGACGATGCGCAGGCCTTCCAGCAGGTGCAGGCGCTTCTCGATGCGCTCGATGCGCCACTGGCCGCGCCGGATCAGCACCTCGCGCCGGTGGGCGATGAAGGCCTCGAGACAGGCCTTCAGTCCCAGCACGCGCGGCGTGCCCGTGCCATCCAGCACGTTCATGTTGATCGGGAAGCGGATCTCGAGGTCGGAGAGCTTGAACAGGCTCTCCATCAGCACCTCGGGCTCGACCGTGCGGCTACGCGGCTCCAGCACCAGACGGATGTCCTCGGCCGACTCGTCGCGCACGTCGGCCAGCAGCGGGGCCTTCTTCTGCTCGATCAGCTCGGCCAGGTCGGCGATCAGCTTGGACTTCTGGACCTGGTAGGGGATCTCGGTGACGACGATGCGCCACAGGCCGCGGCCGAGGTCCTCGGTCTCCCAGCGGGCGCGCAGGCGCACCCCGCCCCGGCCGGTCTCGTAGGCCTCGAGGATCGAGGCGCGGCTCTCGACGGCGACGCCGCCGGTCGGGAAGTCCGGCCCGGGCACCCGCTCGACCAGCTCGGCGGAGGTGGCCTCGGGATTGGTCAGCAGCAGCTGACAGGCGTCGATCAGCTCCCCCGCATTGTGCGGCGGGATCGACGTGGCCATGCCGACGGCGATGCCCGAGGCGCCATTGGCCAGCAGGTTGGGGAAGCCGGCCGGCAGGACGACCGGCTCTTCGTCCTGGTCGTCATAGGTGGGGCGGAAGTCGACCGCGTCCTGGTCGATGCCTTCGAGCAGCAGCTGCGCCGCCGGCGTCAGCTTGCACTCGGTGTAGCGCATGGCGGCGGGGTTATCGCCGTCGATGTTGCCGAAGTTGCCCTGGCCGTCGACCAGCGGATAGCGCTGGGAGAAGTCCTGGGCCAGACGCACCAGGGCGTCATAGATCGAGGCGTCGCCATGCGGGTGGTAGCCGCCCATCACCTCGCCGACGACCTTGGCGCACTTGCGCGCCGCCGCCTGCGGGTTCAGCCGCATCTGGTGCATGGCGTACAGGATGCGGCGGTGCACCGGCTTGAAGCCGTCGCGCACGTCCGGCAGCGCCCGGTTGGTGATGGTCGACAGGGCGTAGGCGAGATAGCGCCGCGACAGGGCCTCGATCAGCGGCTCCTCGACGATGCGCCCGCCCTCGGGCGTGGGGGTGTGAACGGTCATGGCCCTGCGAATCGGCTGGTTCGAGGCCGAAGTCCAGAGCCTCCTGCCCGCTGACCGGGGTCACACGGTCAGATCGGCGATCCGGATGGGCTGTTCCAGATGAACCGCGCCGTCGACGCCGCAAATCTGCGCCAGCAGCGTCGGCGCCTCGCCGTCCCAACCGAGGGTCAGCAGACCGAAGTTGGGCTCGCGATAGACCTCGCCCACCCGCAGGGCGTTGGGTGGCGTCACCGGCCAGGTCTCGGTCAGGCCTGACGAGGTGATGTCCCACAGCGGATAGGGCGTGTTCACGTCGAGGCGCGAGATCTCGCCGTAGTGCGTGTCTCCCGACAGGCACACAAGTCCGTTGGCGCGACGCTCCCGGATCGCGGCGATCAGCCTCTGGTGGTCGTGGGCGAAGTTGATCCAGCCTTCCCAGCCGGCGAAGTCCGCCACGACCTGAAGGCTGGAGGCCAGCAGCCGCACCTCGGCCGGAGCCGCCAGCTGGTCCTCAAGCCAGCGCCACTGGGTCTCGCCCAGCTGGGTGGCGGTCAGCTCCGGGTTGCGCATGTAGGGCCCGGGGGTGCTTTGTCCCGCCTCGGCCCGGGCCTCGACCCAGGCGTCATAGTCCTGCCCGCCCAGCTCCAGAGGGACGAGCGGGGTGCGGTTCCAGCGGAGGTCGGGCAACAGGATCTGCACCCGGCGTCCGACAGGGCCGAACACCAGCGAGGTGTAGATGCCGTCGCGCGTGCGGCGCGGGCTGTCTGCGGGCTCGCCGAAGAAGTCGAGGAACTGCCGGCGACTCTCCTCCTTCATCGGATACTCGGCCCCGGCGTCGTTCTCGCCGTAGTCGTGGTCATCCCAGGTGGCGAGGATCGGCACGGACTCCCGCAGCCGCCGGAAGCCCGGCTGGGCCGCCAGCTCGGCGTACTTGCGCCGCATGACCTCGGGGTCGCGGGTGTCGAGGTAGACGTTGTCGCCGAGGAAGATGAACAGGTCCGGCTCGGCCGCCAGCACCGCATCCCAGATCGGCTGCGGCTTGTCGCTGCGCGCGCACGAGCCGAAGGCGATGCGCGTCAGCGGTCGGGCGATCACGCGGTCCGGGGCCGCGAGGGCCCCGGTCGCGCCTGCGGCGAGCCCTGCCCCGACCGTTCCGGTCATCAGGCCACGTCTGGAAAGCTGGCTCA
>CAZUXK010000021.1:2096-9734 GCA_964624025.1 uncultured Brevundimonas sp. | reverse complement strand
GCGAGCCCTGCCCCGACCGTTCCGGTCATCAGGCCACGTCTGGAAAGCTGGCTCATCCGGGTCTCCCTCCGCGAAAGCCGAAACGGGGCGCGCCCGGAAGCGCGCCCCGCAGGTTGCAGCCGACCGTCGCCTAGAAACGGCGACGGAGCGTGACGAAGGCCTGACGCGGCGCGCCCGGCAGGAAGGTCTGGCGACCCGCCGTGTTCTGGAACCCGCCCGACGCGACGGTCGAGATATGGTCCTCGTCCAGCAGGTTGGTGACGTTGACCTGGATTTCGGTCCCGTCCAGCCAGCCGCCGGTGTCCGCGAACCGGTAGCCGCCCGTCAGCTCGAACAGGGTGTAGGCGTCGACACTCTCGTCGTTCAGGTAGCTGGAGAAACGCTCGCCGGTGTAGGCGGCCGCCAGCGTGCCGAACAGGGCTCCGTCGTCATAGGACAGCTCGGCGCGGAACAGGGTCTCCGGCGTGTTCACCACCGTCTTGCCGCCCGTCGCCGCGACCAGCACGCCGGCCCCGAGCACGCCCGTCAGCGCGAGGGCGAGCGTCGACGCGCTCGCCGTGAAACGATGGAAGTTCATGATCGCCTCAAAATCCTGTCGGCCACTGTTGGCCGGGGCCGCGGGCAGACGCACGGAGCAGCACGGCAGCTACAACCGGGCGACCGCCGCATGACACGCTCCGTGGCGCTGCTGATTTCGCTGCGCCGTGGCGTGCCGGCCACGCTTTATGGCTCACAGCCGCCCCGTCTCGCCCAGTTTGTCGATCATCCACACCCGCGCCGGCGGCAGGGGCCGGTTCAGCACGTGGAAGACGTTGCGCTCCAGGAAGTGGCCGGTCAGGGCGAGGCCGGCCCCGACATCGCCCTCGCCCAGACCTGCCTGGGCTCCCAACAGGAACGGCGGCAAGGGCAGAAGCCGATCCGCATAGGGGGCCCCGGCCTCGCGGCTGACGGCCCGGCCGGTGCGGGGGCTGACCCAGGCGAGGTCGTCCGTGACACCCGTGGCCCCGCAGCGGCTGAGATCCAGCCCGAAGCCGAGCGCCTCCAGCAGACCCGCCTCGAAGCGCACGAACACCGCCGGCCAGACCTCGGGGAGGGCGAAGGCCGCCATCAGTGCCTCGAAGCCGTAGAAGGCGCCCGGATGCGGCTCGCGCTCCGGCAAGGCGCCCTGGGCCACCGCGGCGGCGGCGGCGAGACCGGTGAGGGCCAGCGGATCGTCGAACAGGGCGGCGGGCCCCTCCCCCACCGGTTCGAGGCGGGCGGCGCCCAGCTGCTCGGCGGTGCGAGCGCGGAAGTCGGCGACGACCCGCGCGCCCGGCTGCAGGAAGGGCTTCATGCGCCGGGACGCCCCGCCGGCCACATAGGCGGCGGTTCGACCATGACGCTCGGTCAGAAGATCCACCACAGCCCCGGTGTCGCCATGCGCCCTGGCGGACAGGACGAAGGCGTCGTCGTGGAACTCCATCACGGCGTGGCGTCGCCGCGGATCGTCTCGACCACGGCCTGCGCACGGTCATTGGGCACGGCGAAGCTGAGGACGTACTGCTCGATCTTCCAGCCGTCGTCAGTGAGACGCAGCACGCCCGAGCCGCGCGTCTCGCCATAGCTGGTGTTGCTCAGACGCTCCTCGAACCAGGCGATGCAGCGGCAGGGGATGTCGGCGATGGTGATGGTCCGGTCCGTGGCCGGGTAGGACCAGCCGCGGCCCCTCGCGAACACGGGGGCGGCGTAGGTGCGGAACGCCTGAAGCGTCCAGTGCTCGGTCGCATCCGTGCCGACGAAGCGGGCGTCCGGCGTGAACAGGGCAAAATAGGCGTCCCCGTCCGCCGCGGATGAGGCTGCGTTGAGCGCGTCCAGCACCGCAGCAACCTCGGCCTCCGCCGGATCCGGCTCGGGGGCGGCCTGAAGCGACAGGGCAAGCGCAAGAGCGACGATCATGCGACCAGCCTAGGCCGCTGTGGCGATCAGCGGAAGCCGGGAACCGGCAAGCCGAGGGTCTCGGCCAGCGCCTGCTGGGTGATCAGCAGGACGTCGTCGCGCTGGTGGTAGTTGTTGGTCAGCACGACCACCGTCACCTCGCTCCCGGGGTGATAGGTGACGAGGTTGCGGAACCCCGACCAGCTGCCCGTATGGTAGATCTGCTGACCGGGCACTTCGGGTGAGACCCGGCTCCCGAGCTCTCCGATGGCCAGGCCATAGCCCCAGTCGCGCCGACGCGTGGGCCCGGCGGACACGTGGCCCGAGGTCATGGCCGCATGGCTGGCCCGGGACAGCACATGACCATCGTGCAGGGCCCGGGTCCAGACGAACAGGTCATCCAGATCGCCCGCCAGAGCCCCGGCCCCGATCACGATGCTGAGGTTCGGCTGGGTCTGCGGCGTCAACCCCGCCGGAAAACGGGCGTGACCGGTCACGACGTCCTGCGCCGTCAGCCCCTCGCCATAGCCGATGTTGAGGTTCAGCGGCCGGAAGAAGGCCTCTTCAAGGAACGCCATGTAGGGCCGGCCCGACGCCCGTTCGACCACGTCCGCCAGCAGATTGTAGGCGGCGTTGTCGTAGCGGACGTTTTCGCCGGGCGCGAACTGCAGGCCATAGGCTGCGGACTCCGCCGTGAGCTGCCTGAGCGCCTTGGGCGTGATCCGCGCCTGGCCCCAGCCCGGCCGCGCCATCAGGTCGGGGATCCCCGAGGTGTGGGTCAGCAGATGCTCCAGCCGGATGCCCGCCCACGCCGTCGGGCAGGGCTGGATCCACCGGCACACCGGGTCGCTGACCTTCAGCACCCCCTCGTCCTGCAGCCGCAGGATGGCCGCCGCCGTGAACTGCTTCGACACCGAGGCCAGCAGGAAGCGGCTGTCGAGCTTCAGCCTCTCGCCGGTGCGCACGTCGGCCGGGCCATAGACCTGGCGAAACAGCACCTCATCGCCCCGCGCGACCAGCACGCCGCCCATGAAGCCCCGGGCCGCGGCGGTCTCCAGCCGCGCCGCCAGCAGGGGCAGTTCCGCTTCCGCCGTCAGCGGCGGGCGCGCCGGCGGGGCCTCGGCGGCCGCCGCGGGGGTCGCCGGCGTGACCGAGCGCAGGCCAAGGGCGGCGCCGGTCCCGGCCGTCACCACAAGCGCGAGCAGGGGCAGCAGCCAGGCCCGCGGCCCCCGGCGCGGAACCTCGAACATCAGACGTCGTACTCCAGCCCGAACTGGGCGTAGAGGGCGCGGCTCTCCTGCCAGCGGGCATCGACCTTCACCGTCAGGAACAGGTGCACGGGTCGGCCAAGGATCTCGATCAGCTCCTCACGCGACTTCTGGCCGATCCACTTCAGCGTCTGGCCGGCCTTGCCGAGGATGATCGGGCGCTGGCTGTCGCGCTCGACATAGATGGTCTGTTCGATCCGGGCCGAACCGTCGGGCTTGTCATCGAAGGCCGTGGTCTCCACCGCCGCCGCATAGGGCAGCTCTTCGTGGACCCGGAGATAAAGCTTCTCGCGCGTGATCTCGGCCGCCAGCACCCGCATCGGGACGTCGGCGCTCTGGTCCTCAGGATAGAGCCACGGCCCCTCGGGCATCAGGCCGGCGAGGCGGGCGCGCAGATCCTCGACCCCGTCGCCGTTGGCCGCCGAGATCATGAAGACCTCCTCGTAGACGCCGCTGTCGAAGAGGCGCTGCGACAGGCCCAGCAGGGTGTCGCGGCGCAGGCCGTCGATCTTGTTCAGGGCGAGGATGACCCGCGCGCCATTGGCCTTGAGCGTCTCGATGATCGTGGCGGTGTCTTCGGCCGAGCGCCGGTCCGCAGCCGAGCCGGCGCGGTCCTCGGCCGCCAGCTCCGCCTGGGCGTCCACGAGGTGCACCACGGCGTCGGCCTCGCCGGCCCCGCCCCAGGCGGAGGCGACCATGGCCCGGTCCAGCCGGCGGCGCGGCTTGAAGATGCCGGGGGTGTCGACAAGCACGATCTGGGCCGGGCCCGCGAGCGCGATGCCGCGCACCGGGAAGCGCGTGGTCTGGACCTTCTGGGTGACGATCGAGACCTTGGACCCGGTCAGCCGGTTCACCAGCGTCGACTTGCCGGCGTTGGGCGCGCCGATGATGGCGGCGAAGCCGGCGCGGGTCGGGACGTCTGTCTCGGTCAAATGAGGCCTTCACGCTTGAGCAGGGCCGTGGCGGCCGCCTTCTCCGCGTCCTGACGTGATCGCCCCTCAGCGGTCAAGGGCGGATAGCCTTCAACGGCGGCCTCGACCGTGAAGGTCGGGGCATGATCCGAGCCCGCGCGGCCGAGGATCCGGTACGCCGGCAGGGGCAGGCCCTGCTTCATGGCCCATTCCTGCAGCGCCGACTTCGGGTTCACAACCGCGCGAGGCGGCGGGCTGTCGAGCATCGCGGCCCAGGCCGACTCGAAGACGACGCGCGCGGCCTCGAGCCCGCCGTCGAGGTAGAGAGCCGCCAGCACCGCCTCCATGGCGTCGCCCAGCGCCCCTTCGCGGCGGCGCCCGCCCGACTTCGCCTCGCCGGGCGACAGCCGCAGCGCCGCGCCGATGCCGAGCGACCCGGCGGCGCGGGCGCAGGCCGGCTTGTCGACGAGCGCGTGCAGCCGCGCCGACAGATCGCCCTCGTCGGCCTCCGGATAGCGGCGCATCAGGCTCTCGGCCGCCAGCAGCCCGAGCACCCGATCGCCGAGGAACTCCAGACGCTGGTTGTCCGGCGGCGTGCGGGCGCCCTGCCCCGCCCCCTCGCCCACGCTGGGGTGCGTCAGCGCCTGCTCCAGCAGGGCCGGATTCCGGAAGCGATGGCCCAGCCGCTGCGTCAGGGCCGCGACGGCCTCGGCGCGGAGGTTGGTCATGCGCCTAGTTCAGGGGCTTGAAGAACCGGCTGGGACGCAGGTTGGCGAACCAGCTGATCGGGTTCCACAGGGATGCCCCGGGGGACCAGGAGAACAGAATGATCTGCGCCTTCCCGACCAGGTTCTCGTCCGGCACCAGGCCGACGCCGTTCATCTCGTCGACGCGGCTGTCGATCGAATTGTCCCGGTTGTCGCCCATCATGAAGTAGTAGCCGACGGGCACTTCATAGACCGGCGTGTCGTCAAGCTCGTTGCCCGGCCCGAAGTCCTGGATGACATAGTTGCGGCCGCCCGGCAGGGTTTCGCGCAGCTGCACCGTGTCGCGCGGCCCGAACACGTCGCGCACCGTCTCACGGCTGATCTCGCGGTTGTCGACCGGCTGGCCATTGATGTGCAGGCGGTTGTTGATCACCTGGATGCGGTCGCCCGGCAGGCCGACAACGCGCTTGATGTAGTCGGTGCGGTCATCGCGCGGGAGCTTGAACACGACGATGTCGCCGCGTTCCGGAGCACTGCCGAACAGACGGTCGTCGCCGAGCGGCAGGTTGATCGGCAGCCCGCTGGAGAACTTCGAATAGCCATAGCTCCACTTGGAGACGACGATGTAGTCGCCCTCGTAGAGGTTCGGCTCCATCGAGGCCGAGGGAATGGTGAAGGGCTGGAACAGCAAGGTGCGCAGCACCAGGGCGATCAGCAGGGCGAAGACGACCGTCTTGACGATCTCCAGCAGCTCGTTGCCGCCGTCCTTGTCGCCCGGCGCGGCGTCGCCGCCGTCGTCGAGACGCCGGTCGCCATCGTCGAAGGGAATGTCGCCCTCGTCGCTCCAGACCTTGCGGCGGTTGTCGCTGATGTGCGCCGTGGCCAGCGGCTCCGCAACCGGATCGGGCAGCGGCGCGTCCGCTCCGGCCTGACTGGAGGCGTCGCTGTGCGGGCTCTCAAGGCTGTCGGGCGTATCCGCCGACGATGTCGGCGACAGGCCGTCCTCGTTCACGGGCTTTTGCGCGTCGCTCATGCCTTGTCTCGTCCCCCGGCCGCGTGGTCGCGATCTGTATCGCCCGAGCGGTATAGCCTGATCATGACACGGGCAAGGCTTCGATCACCACGAAGGCGAGCGCGTAAGGGTGTTCGTCGGACAGCGTCAGGTGAATGCGCGGGGCGTGCCCCGCGGGCGTCAGCCGCGCCAGATGCGCCGCCGCAGGCCCCGTAAGGTGCAGGGTCGGCTGGCCGCTGGCGAGATTCACCACCCCCATGTCCCGCCAGTAGACGTCCCGCCGCATGCCGGTGCCCAGCGCCTTGGCGCAGGCTTCCTTGGCGGCAAAGCGCTTGGCGTAACTCCACGACGCGTCCGGCTTGCGATCCGAACGGATTCGCTCTGTCTCGGTGAAGCAGCGCTGCTTGAAGCGCTCCCCGAAGCGGGCGAGCGAGGCCTCGATGCGCCGGATGTCGGTCATGTCAGCGCCGATGCCGATGATCACCGGGCAGGCTCCGGGGGCCGCGCTGCATCCATCAGCTCGCGCATGCGGACAATGGCCGGCGCCAGGCCGACGAACACTGCCTCACCGATGAGGAAGTGGCCGATGTTCAGCTCGACCACTTCCGGAATCGCCGCAATCGCCGCCACCGTGTCGTAGTCGATGCCATGGCCTGCGTGGACCTCCAGCCCGAGCGCTGCGGCGCGCGCCGCCCCGGCCCGCAGCGCCGCCAGCTCCTCGACCGCCGCAGTTTCGTGGCCTTCGCGGACCGCATCACAATAGGCCCCGGTGTGGAGCTCCACCACGGCGGCGCCGGCGCGATGCGCCGCGTCGATCTGGGCCGGGTCCGCGCCGATGAACAGCGACACGCGCGCGCCGGCCTGGCTCAATTGCGCCACCATCGGCGTAATCCAGTTGTGACCGCCGACGACGTCCAGACCACCCTCGGTGGTGCGCTCCTCCCGCTTCTCGGGCACCAGGCAGACCGCGTGCGGCCGGTGTTTCAGGGCGATGCCGAGCATCTCCTGGGTCACCGCCATCTCCAGATTGAGCGGCCGCGCCTGGGCCCTCAACAGGGCCGATAGGGCGTCGATATCGGCGTCCGAGATGTGCCGCCGGTCCTCGCGCAGATGCGCCGTGATGCCGTCGGCCCCAGCCGCCAGAGCCACCTCGGCGGCCCGCAGCGGGTCAGGGTGCGTCCCGCCGCGGGCGTTCCTTACAGTGGCGACGTGATCAATGTTGACGCCGAGGCGCAGGGGACGGGTCATGTTCAGGCCTTCGCCAGCCGGCGACTGCCCGGATCCTCGACCGGCAGGGCGGCGAGTTCCGGCGGCAGCGCGTCGGCCGGCCAGGCCGGCACGTCGAGGGTCGCCAGCGCCACCAGCGGCACGCCGACATCGGCCCGACCGCCGGAGCGATCAACGATGCAGGCGGCGGCGACCACGTCCCCGCCGGCGGCGCGGATGGCCGCAATGCATTCGCGCGAGCTGAGACCCGTGGTGACGATATCCTCGACCATCACCACCCGCTCGCCGGGCTCCGCCTGGAACCCGCGACGCAGACGGAACTCGCCGCCCTCGCGCTCGACATACATCGACCGGACCCCGAGGTGCCGGGCCGTCTCGTAGCCGGGAATGATGCCGCCGACGGCCGGCGAGATGGCGACATCGACCGCGCCGACCTGCGCGGTGATCTTCGCCGCCAGGGCGCGGCACAGGCGCTCGCACCGGGCGCCGTCCATGAAGACCAGGTTCTTCTGCAGGAACACCGGACTGTGCAGCCCCGAGGACAGCACGAAGTGCCCCTCGCGCAGGGCGCCTGCGGCGCGGAATTCGTCGAGCACGTC
>CAZUXK010000021.1:0-1996 GCA_964624025.1 uncultured Brevundimonas sp. | reverse complement strand
GAGGGATTGGCCCGGAGGGCGGCGATGATGGCGGTGGCGTGCTTGAGATCGGACACCTCGATATCGAGATCGATGTCGAAAAAGTCCTGCTGCCGGTGCTGCAGGGCGAGGTTGAGGATGTTGCCGCCAGCCTCGCCGATCACCGTCGCCACCTGGCCCAGCACCCCCGGCGCGTTGCGCATGGTGGCCCGCAGGCGAGTCCGCGCCAGCGCGCCGTCCTCGGCCTCGGCCGTCCATTGCAGATCCTGCCAGACCGAGTCGTCATCAGCCACATCGGCCAGTCGCTGGCAGTCGATGGTGTGCACGGTGAGGCCGGCCCCCAGCTCGAGGATGCCGACGATGCGATCCCCGGGCAGGGGCGAACAGCAGGCCCCGAAGTGGATCGACACGCCCGGAGTCAGACCGCCGCCGCGAATGAACAGCCGGGCCGCCTCGTCCACCATGCGGCGTCGCTCGGGCGCTGCGCTGGTGACGGTTCCCTTCAACTGCGGGAACAGGGTCTCGATCACCCGCGCCGGCGCCACCTGGCCCCGTCCCATGGCCTCGAACAGCTCGTCCTCGCCGGCGATGGCCAGGGTTTCCAGCGCCGGCTTGAGCGCCACATCCGCCAGCGCCTTGTCGACGCGGGCCAGGGTCTGCTCCAGCGCCACCCTGCCGAGCTTCTGGAACTCCGAGCGCTCCGAGGTGCGGATGTGACGCCGGATAGCCGAGCGGGCCCGCCCGGTGACGGTCAGGGAGCGCCAGTCGGACGGGACATCGCGCTTGGCCCCGCGGATGATCTCCAGCACATCGCCGTTCTGCAGCCGGGTGCGCATGGGCTTGAGCTCGCCGTTGATCTTCACTCCGACGGCGCTGTCGCCGACCTCGGTGTGCACCGCATAGGCGAAGTCCAGCGGCATGGCCCCGCGCGGCAGGCTGATCAGCCGCCCCTTCGGTGTGAACACGAACACCTGGTCGAGGTACATCTCGAGCTTGGCGTGCTCGACCCAGTCCTCGCCGCCCTCCCCGTGCTCGATCACCTGCACCAGATGGCGCAGGTTCTGGAGCGGATCGCGTCCGCCGTCCTGCTCCATCTGCTCGCGGTCAAAGCCGTAGGACTGGTTCTTGTAGCGCCAGTGCGCCGCCACCCCGTCCTCGGCGACCCGGTCCATCGCTTCGGTGCGGATCTGCATCTCGATGCGCAGCCCCCCGGGGCCCACCACCGTGGTGTGCAGCGAGCGGTAGTTGTTCGATTTGGGCGTGGAAATGAAGTCCTTGAACCGCTCGGGCACCATCGGCCAGATCCGGTGCACGACCCCGAGGGCGCGATAGCAGTCGTCCTCGGCCTCGACGATCACCCGGAAGCCGAAGATGTCGGCAAGCGAGGAGAAGCCCACGGCCTTGCGCTGCAGCTTGCGCCAGATCGAATAGGGGGTCTTTTCGCGGCCGAACACGCGCGCCGGGATGCCGGCCTCGGCCAACACCCGCTCGATCTCGCGCGCCACGCCCCCGACGGCGCCGCCGTGCTCAAGCTTGAGCGCCTCCAGACGCCGCGCGATCGCATCCCGGGCCGTCGGGTTGAGATGCTCGAAGGCCAGTTCCTCCAGCTCGGAGGCGATCGAGTGGATGCCGATCGAGCGGCCGAGCGGGGCATAGACTTCCAGCGTTTCGCGGGAGATGCGCTCGCGCTTCTCCGGCTTGACGTACTGGAGCGTCCGCATGTTGTGCAGACGGTCGGCCAGCTTGACCAGCAGCACCCGCACGTCGCGGCTGATGGCAAGGATGAACTTGCGCAGGTTCTCGGCCTGGCGCGTGTGCTCGGCCTGCAGCTCCAGCCGGCTCAGCTTGGTGACGCCCTCGACCAGTTCGGCGATCTCGTCGCCGAACATCTCGGCGATGTCGGCCTTGGTCGCCGAGGTGTCCTCGACCACGTCGTGCAGGAGCGCCGTGACGATCGTCGCCGTGTCCAGCCGGTAGCCGGTGAGGATGCCCGCCACCTGGATGGGGTGGGCGAAAT
>CAZUXK010000020.1:0-30533 GCA_964624025.1 uncultured Brevundimonas sp. | reverse complement strand
GTCTCGGCGCCGCGACCGAAACCGCGCAGGTCCGTGGCGACCTTCTGGCTCGATACGCGCTGATTGGCGTCGAGCTGGCGCTCCTGGGCCCGCATCAGGTCCAGCAGGGCCGAATGGTAGTTTCCGTAGGTCGAGATGCGGGTCATCACACCATCCCCAGAAGCGCGTCGTACATCTCACGCGCCGCCTGGATCATCCGGGCGGAAGCGTTGAAGGCTTGTTGATAGGTGGTCAGAAGGACGAGCTCCTCGTCGAGGTTGACCCCTTCCTGGGCGACCTGGCGGGCCTTGGCTTCGGCGGACACCGAGGCCGCCGCGTCCTTCTGGCGCTTCATCGCCGCGGCCAGGCCGCCGATCTCGCCGGAAAGCTCCGAGGCATAGCGCGACACGGAGAGCACCCCGCCGATCCCGCCGCCGGCGGCCTCGAAACGCACATTGTTCTGGCTGGCGAGCGAGAGGCGCTGGGCGCCCCGTCCATCGCCCGGCGTGATGGCCAGCCCGCCAACCGCCGCAGCATGATCGACCTGACCCAGCGCCAGCAGGGCGGGATTGCGCTGCACATCCGAGCGCAGCGAGAAGCTGTCGGCGCGCGACGCGCGCGTGCCGCCGCCGATGCCGAACAGGGCGGTCAGGGACACGCCCGACGGGGCCTGCTCCGTCTGGTCCGATGCGACGGCCATGCGCCAGTCGCCGCCGGGCACATTGGCGAAGGTCAGGGCGCCGTTGGCGTCGAGGGTGAAGCTGCCAAAGCGACCGACGCCGTTCACCGGACTGTTGAGATGAGCCAGCAGGCTGGCCATGTCGCCGCCCGGCGGCACGGTCACCTGGATATCGCGCATGACGCCGCCATGGCTGGCGTAGAAGCGGAAGCTGAGCGTCTGACCGGCCGCGAAGCCATGCTGGGACGCCGCCGTCATGCCCGTTTCATAGAGCGCCGGAGCGCTGCTTGTGACGAGGTCGTTGAGGCCGAAGAAGTGCGAGAAGCCCCGGCCCGTCTTGCTGGAGGGCGCGGCCGGATCATCCACCACCGCCACGCCGTTGGCGGCAGCGGTCGCCTGGAGGCTGAGCACGCCGTTGCTGAAGCTGGCGGTGGCCGTCCCGCCCAGCTGGGCGTTGAGGGTCGCGAGGAAGGTGGCCGGAGCGGCTCCGACGCCGTTGACCGTCATAGTCCCGCCGGAGAAGACGATGTCGGCCCGGGCCTGAACGATGCCGGCGGCGTTGGTGACGACGACGCTGCTGTTGCCCGTGAATCCCGCGATCGCCGTCTCGAAGGTCTGGCCGACATTGCGGCCGGTCAGGCTGTTGGGCGGCGGCGCCGCCGAATTGGCGTTGTGGGCCCGGTTGAGCTCGTCCGTGACCCGGGTCATCAGCTCGGCCAGACGCTCGGCGGCAGCCGGGGCCTCGGTGTCACGCACCTCCACGAGACCGCGCAGTTCGCCGGACGTCAGATCATCCATCAACGAGCGCTTCGCCCCGCGCGGCTCGGTGATGAAGATGTCGCCGAAGATGGTCTCGGCCTGCACTTCCCCGGAGAAGCCGTACTCCAGCACGGCATGCCCGCGCCCGGCCAGCAGGGTGCCGGACCCCGAACGAACAGTGACGCCGCCGAGGTCCCGCACCGAGGTGCGGATGTCCATCAGCTTGCCAAGATCGCCAAGCAGGGCCGCCTGGGCGCTCTCGGCCCCGGACGCGTCGCTGGCCGTCGCCCTGGAACGGGCGATCTCGTCGTTGAGCGCCTCGATCTGGCTGAGCAGGTCGTTGACCTGTGCGACGCCGCTGCGAAGACGGCTGTCCGCATCGGCCCGTACCGACTGGATCTGGGTGGAGATTCGGGAGGCCTCATCGAAGACCGCCTGCGCCTTGTAGAGCGCGTCCTGACGCCGCGGCGTGGACGTGGGCTCCTCGGCGAGGCTGATGAAGGCCGAAAACACGTCGTCGACCTGGGCGAAAAAGCCCGAGGTCCCGCCCGGATCGCCAAACAGCGACTGCACCCTGTCATAAAGCTCGTAGCGAACGCCCTGCCGGGCCTCCTCCGAGCTGGCGCTCATCGCCGCCGCCTGGAGAAAGCGATCGGTGGCGAGGCGCACCCGCACGACATCGACGCCGGAGCCGATGCCCTGGCTGGTCATCGCCACCTGGTCCGCGATCTTGCGGACGTAGCCGGGCGTGTTGACGTTGGCGACGTTGTCCGACACCACGCGCAGCTGCGTCTGGGCGGTCATCAGCCCGGACGTCGAGGTGTTCATGATCAGGTTCAGGGACACGACAACACCTCCCGCAGCGGCAAGGATTGCGCGGCGCCAGGAGTCTTTTGCCCGGCGCTCCGGACAGGCGCTCCGCCCAACTCTTTGATTCTATGTCGCATCGCAGCGAACCTCGAGGCTTCTGTCGCGAACGACGCAAGCGACGGGCCAACCGGCCGGATGGGCAGAAAGGGGGCCGGCAAGCCCGGCAGAAATCGCCGCCGGGACATCCAATCCCGACCGGGGCAGGCCAAATAACACCATTTCTTTCAATGCATTGAAGTCACATCTGCATCTGGCCCAAGCCTTGCGGGGGCGGTTGCGAATGGCCAGGCGCAGCATGCGCCGATCCCTCCAGCGCCGGCATCGCCCGGCCCGCGAGCTCCGTCCGCGTCATGTCCGCCGCCCTTTTGCTCAATCCGCTGCACGGCGCCGCCCCGGTCGATCCGGCGCGGCCGTTGCTGTCCGGTGACGGTGACTTCGCGGGCGTTCTGGCCGACGCGACGGCGGCCGTGGCGGGGGCTGGCGGGGATCCGGCCAACGCCCCTGCAGAGGCAGCAGCGCCGGCGGTTGCGCCCGCACCCGCCAATGCAGTGGTGATCAATAGCCTGCTGCCTGCTGAAGCCGGTGAGGGCCTGACGACGCCGGCCGACCTCACGGCCCCGGAAGCGCCGACGTCCGCCGAGGCGGGGCTGACGCCGGTCGCGGTCGTTCCGACTCTGGTCGCCCCGATGCCGTCACTGTCGGGGGACCTGCCGGCCGCTGCAGGTCTGCCAGTCGCGGCCGCCGGCGACTCGGAGCCGCCCGAGGCCGACGCGCCCCTGACCGAAGCGCCGGCCTTGGCAGGATCGAGCCCGGTTGCGACCGCGCCCGAAGGTCTGACGACCAGCGCCTCTGCGGCTCCCGCCGCCGCCATTGTCGCGGACGCGCGGGGTGTTCCCGCCGCGAACGGGGCCGTCCAGGCCCAGCTGGCCGCCATGGGAGCAGGTCTGGCCACGAAGCCAACGGCTCGCCGGACGGACGCCCCTGCCGCCTCCGGAGCCGCGCAATCGACGATGGCGCTTGTACCGGCCGGCTCGGCCGACAGCGCCGAGCTGGCGGTGGAGCCTGAGCCGGCCACGCCCGTGACCTCTTCCAGCGGGGCCCTGACCCTGAACGGACAGGCCGCCGCCGCCGGCCCGCAGCAGGGCGCCGTCCCGGGCGCCCCGGCGCAGGCGGCGGGCGCTGCCGCGGCCAAGGCCGAAGCCAAGCCGGTGGCCGTTCTGGCCGAGGCGGGTGTGGAGCTGATCTCGCTAGAGGCGCCGACCGACCTGCCTGCGGGCGAGACGGCGCGGCTCCCCGAGACGCTGCTGCCGACCGCCTCGTCGATCGTGCTGCAGTCGATGGTCAATGACGGCCGCTTCAATGCCGTGGCCCAGATCTCAGCGCAGATCCTGCGTCGCCTTGAGGGCCAGACGACCCGGTTCGAGCTGGCCCTGACGCCGGAAGATCTCGGCCGGGTCGACGTCATGCTGGAGATCGATGGCGATGGCGCCGTCACCGCCCGTCTCGCCTTCGACAATCCGGCGGCGGCGGCGGAACTGCGCGCCCAGGCCGACCAGCTGCGACGCGAGCTGGAGGCCGCCGGCCTGAACGTCGGCCGCGACGGCCTGCAGTTCGCCGAGCGCGACGCCCGTCGCGACGACAGCGGAAGCGACCGGCGTAGGGCGAAAGCGTTCGCCGGGGCCGCCCGACTTGAAGCCGACGCCGACGCCGGCGTCGGGGCCTACCGCATGATCACGGCCGACGGCCGCCTTGACGTGAGGATCTGACGCATGGTCGACGCCGTAACCTCAGCGGACGCCGCGGGCCGCCTGACCTCAAGCCGGTCCAGTCTCGTGTCGAACTTCGAGACCTTCCTGCAGCTGCTCACGGCGCAGCTGAAGAACCAGGACCCGCTGTCGCCGCTCGATTCCAACGAGTTCACCGCGCAGCTGACGCAGATGGCGGGGGTCGAGCAGCAGCTGCTGACCAACGACCTGCTGACCAGCCTGCTAGCCCAGAACGAGGGCGGCCTCGGGCCGGCGGCGAGCTATCTCGGCCAGGACGTCACTGCCGCGTGGGCCGCGACGCGCTTCGAGGACGGGGCCGCCAGCTGGAACTACGAACTGGGAGCCGACGCGGCCGAGGTCACGCTGAGCGTTGTGAACAGCGCCGGCGCCACGGTCTGGTCCGGCCCGGCGCCCGAAACCGCCGCCGGCCTGCACAGCTTCAGCTGGGACGGCAAGACCAGCGCCGGCGGACAGGTGGCCGAAGGCGGCGTTTACACCCTTAAGGTCACAGCCAAGACGGCCAGCGGCCAGAGCATCGACGCCCAGGCCCTGATCACCGGCCGGGTCACCGGCGTCGAGCTCTACGAGGGCGAGCCCTACCTCGTCGTCGGCAGCTCGGTCCTGCCCCTGACCGCGGTGTTCGCTCTCAGCCAGGCCGCGACGGCGTCGATCAGCGGCGCCAACGCCAACACCAATACCTCCACACAAACCCGGTCCAACGCTTCTTGACGCAGGAGATCATCCAATGAGCATCAACAGCGCCATGCTGGCGGGAGTCTCCGGTCTCACCGCCAACTCATCCGCCCTCGCCGCGATCTCGCAGAACATCGCCAATGTGAACACTGTCGGCTACAAGCGCAGCCAGGCCGAGTTCCAGACTGTGATCAACGCCCAGGTGCGCGGGGCCGGCTACTACGCCGGCGGCGTCATGGCCACGGCGCGGCACTATACCAGCCAGCTGGGCCAGCTGCAGCGCACCAGCTCTGGCACCGACCTGGCGATCGACGGCCAGGGCTTCTTCGTTGTGACCGATCGCCCGGAGGGCACTGGCCGCACCGACAGCCGCATGTTCACCCGGGCCGGCGCCTTCCAGATCGACAGCCTCGGCTATCTGAAGAACTCGGCGGGCCTGTACCTGCAGGGCTGGCCGGCCGACAGCGACGGCAACGTCGACTACGACCCCTCGGATATGGGCCGCCTGGCCTCGATCAACGTTGGCTCGGTCGGCGGCGCCGCCGAGCCGACCACCCGCGCCCAGGTCAACGCCAACCTGCAGTCGAGCCAGACGGCTAATCCGGCCAACCCGGCGATCGGCACCTATGCGGCGGGCGCCATGGCCGCCGGCACATTCATCCCGGACTTCGAGATCTCGGTGCCGGTGTCCGACTCCAAGGGCGGTCAGCGCAACCTGACCATGTCGTTCCTGAAGAGCGACGTGCCGAATGAATGGTTCGTGGAAATCCGCGCCGCAGACGCCGGCGACATCGTGCCGGCCGCCGCCAACGGCCTGATCCAGTCCGGCGTTCTGGCCTTCACCCCCAGCGGGCGGCTGGACGTGACGACCATGGCCGCCAGCGCCGTCAACGCCGCGGGTGATCCGTGGCTGTTCGACTACCAGAACAACGACATCACCATCCAGATCGGCGGCTCCGCCGCTGCCGCGCCGACGCTGCCGGCGGTGAACTGGGCTGTCGACCTCGGCATCGCCGAGCAGACGATTTCGTTCGACCTCGTCGCCGCGGCAGGCGGCCTGACCCAGTACGACAGCTCGTCGGTGGTGCAGGCGACCCTGACCAACGGCACGGCCTTCGGCAATCTGAGCGAAATCCAGATCAACGACCAGGGCTTCGTCACCGCCATATTCGATAACGGCGTAACCCGCCGCATCGCCCAGGTCGCCCTCGCCACCTTCCCCAGCGTCGACAGTCTGCTGCAGGTTGGCGGCAACGCCTACCAGGTGAGCCAGAGCTCGGGCACCTTCAACCTCAAGCCGCCCGGCGGCGGCGGGGCCGGCAAGATCGCCGCGTCGCAGCTGGAGGCCTCCACAGTCGACCTGTCGTCGGAGTTCACCGGCCTGATCACGACCCAGCGGGCCTATTCCGCCTCGTCAAAGATCATCACCACGGCAGATGAGATGCTGGAGGAGCTGATCCGGATCAAACGCTGATCCGCGAGTAACGCTTCGTTCATCGCAATGAATCGTCGCTCAATACTGATGAAGGCAAAGCGTCGTGAAGGGCGCCGGCTTAGGCGTTCCTTCACCACGACGCTTAAACGGCCTTTAGGCGGCGGGCCCTATGTTCACGACCAAGTTGGTGGTGGTGAATGAGGCAAAAGCCCATGCTGCAAGAGCGGCGCCTGAACAGCAAAGGCGAACAATACGTGGTCGGACCTACGGGCACGCCCCTCACCCTGGCGGACCTGCCGCCGCCCAACACCGATCGTTGGGTGATCCGGCGCAAGGCCGAGGTCGTCGCCGCCGTGCGCGGCGGACTGATCTCCCTTGAGGACGCCCTGACCCGCTACCGCCTGACCGCCGAGGAATTCCTCGCGTGGCAAAAGGCGATTGACAAGTGGGGCATGCAGGGCCTGCGCACCACCCGGATCCAGCACTACCGGTCCTGACGTCCCTCCCCGGGACCGGAGTGACGGCCGCGCTTCGATCAGGAGCGCGGCCGTTCTCCTGTCTGCAGGCCGCCGCGGCGAGCTGTCGCCCGCAGGACCAGCGCTTGACGGCTCAGGGCGGGCATGACCATTGCCGCCGCCCATGAAGACCGCCGACTTCGACTTCGACCTGCCCGAGGACCGGATCGCTCTGCGACCGGTCGAGCCCCGCGACGCCGCGCGCCTGCTGGTCGTCCGCAACGGCGCGCTGGCCGACCATATCATACGCGAGCTGCCCGACCTGCTTCAGCCCGGAGACGCCCTGGTGTTCAATGACACGCGGGTGATCCCGGCCCGGCTCGACGGCGTGCGCGTGCGCGACGGTCTGGAGGTGGCGGTCGAGGCCACCCTGCACCAGCGGCGCGGGCCGGGGGGCTGGTCGGCCTTCATGAAGCCGGGCAAGCGGCTGCGCGTTGGCGATGAGGTCCGCTTCACCGGCCTGACAGCGACCGTGGCGGCAAAGCACGAGGATGGTCTGATCGACCTCGACTTCGAACTCAGCGGTCCGGCGCTCGACCACGCCATCCATGCCGCCGGCCACATGCCCCTGCCGCCCTATATCGCCGCGCGGCGGGCTGAGGATGAACGGGACCGGTCGGACTACCAGACCGTCTTCGCCACCCACGACGGCTCGGTCGCCGCCCCCACCGCCGGCCTGCACTTCACGCCGGAGCTGCTGGCCGCGCTGAAGGCGCGCGGCGTCTCGACCCATGCCGTAACCCTGCACGTCGGCGCGGGGACCTTCCTGCCGGTCAAGGCCGACGACGTCGCCGACCACCGCATGCATGCGGAATGGGGCGAGGTCTCGCCCGAAACCGCAGACGCGCTGAACGCCGCCCGCGCCGCCGGCGGGCGCATCGTCTGCGTCGGCACCACCTCGCTGCGCCTGCTGGAGAGCGCCGCCGGCGAGGACGGCGTGGTGCGCCCCTTCCATGGCGACACCGCCATCTTCATCACGCCGGGCTACCGCTTCCGCGCCGCCGACGTGCTGATGACCAACTTCCACCTGCCGAAGTCGACCCTGTTCATGCTGGTCAGCGCCTTCTGCGGTCTGGAGACCATGAAGGCCGCCTATGCCCATGCGGTGGCGGACGGCTATCGCTTCTACTCCTACGGGGACGGCAGCCTGCTGTTCCGGAGCGCCTGATGGCCCTCGCGTTCGACATCTCGGCCACCGACGGCCGCGCCCGTACCGGGGTGCTGAAAACCGCGCATGGGGACATCCGTACGCCGGCCTTCATGCCGGTCGGCACCGCTGCCACGGTCAAGGCCCTGACCGTCGACCAGGTGGCCCAGACCGGCGCCGACATCCTGCTGGGCAACACCTATCACCTGATGCTGCGCCCGGGGCCGGAGCGGATGCAGCGGCTCGGCGGCCTGCATCGCTTCATGCGCTGGGACAAGCCGATCCTGACCGACTCCGGCGGCTTCCAGGTGATGAGCCTGTCGGGCATCTCCAGGGTGACCGAGGAGGCGGTGACCTTCGCCAGCCATATCGATGGCTCGAAGCACATCCTGACGCCCGAGCGGTCGATCGAGATCCAGGCCGACCGGCTGGGCTCTGACATCGTCATGCAGCTGGACGAATGCGTGTCCTGGCCGGCCGAGCGCGACCGGGCGCAGGCCGCCATGCAGCTCAGCGCCCGCTGGGCGGCGCGCTCGAAGGCGGCGTTCGGGACGCGCGATGGCCAGGCCCTGTTCGGCATCCAGCAGGGCTCGACCTTCGAGGACCTCCGTCGCGAGTCCGCCGACCGGCTGATCGAGATCGGCTTCGACGGCTACGCCATCGGTGGCCTGGCGGTCGGCGAGGGTCACGAGGCGATGTGCGAGGTGCTGGACTACGCGCCGGCCATGCTCCCGGCGGACCGGCCGCGCTATCTGATGGGCGTGGGCAAGCCGATTGATCTGGTCGAGGCGGTGTGGCGCGGCGTCGACATGTTCGACTGCGTCCTGCCCACCCGCGCCGGCCGCCATGGCCAAGCCTGGACCTGGGAGGGCCCCGTCAACCTGAAGAACGCCCGCTTCGCCGAGGACGACACGCCGCTGGACCCGGACGTCCCCTGTCCGGCCAGCCAAGACTATTCACGCGCCTATCTGCATCACCTGGTCCGGGCCGACGAGATCCTCGGCAAGATCCTGCTGACCTGGCACAACATCGCCTTCTACCAGACGCTGACCGCCACCATGCGCGCGGCCATTTCCGAAGGCCGGTTCGAGGCGTTCCGGCGCGACTTCCACACCCGCCACCTCAAGGCCTAGCGCGGCCGACGGCTCGGCTGAAACCAGCTGGGCGCCGCCGGCGGGGCGCAGTTGCGCTGCATGCCGACGCCCTTGAGATAGGCGCGCCGCAGCCGGCCGGCCTGGATCGCCGCCTGGACCTCGCGGCTGTGCTGCTCGGCCCCGGACAGACGACGCACCCAGCTGCGCAGGGGAATGAAGTCCGTGGCGGTGTCCCGGATCGCATCGAGGGTGGCGTCCGCAGCAGCGTCCGAGGCGCGCTCACTGATCAGCCGGCCGTCGGGGGCTGGCGGCTCGTCGGCGTCCGGGCCAAGGGCTTCGTCCAGACGTCGGACCTCGCCGGCGATCGAGGTGCAACGCGTCAGGTTGCGGGTGTCATAGGGCGCCGCCTGCGCCTGCAGCAGCACGGTCGGGATCTCGAAGCGCCGAAGGTTCAGGTCCTCGAGCGGCGCTGACGCCGCGTCACCGAGGCCGGCGGACACCGTGCCGACCCCCTCCCCGACCGAGCGCATGGCGGCGCAGCCGCCGAGCGTGAGGGCGACAAGACCGAAAGCGGCTATGGCCGGAGTGTGTCGGAAAAGAATCATGGCCGCCTAACGCGCCGCTACGGCGATGGTTCGCCGCCGCGCGGCGGCAGGATGGTGAGCCCCCTGGGACTCGAACCCAGGACCCTCTGATTAAAAGTCAGATGCTCTAACCGACTGAGCTAGGGGCTCATGCCGAGGATGGCGACGCCCGGTGGGCCAGGTCGATGCGCGCTCCCGCGTACACGCCTGCGGTTCTGTTTTATTCGCCCCGACAGGTCAATAGCGGGGCCTCGCTGACACCGTCCTGACGCCTGCCGGAGGTAGGACGCGTCACTATACTTGGGGAGGTCTGCGATGCGGCGGTTGATGATCGGGACGGCGGTGGCTCTGGCCCTCGCAGGCAGCGCCCTGGCGCACGACGGGCACCGGCACGACCCCCTGCCGCCGTGGCAGACGGCCTCGGCCTGGCCCGACCGTATCGTGGTCACGCTCGCGGAGGATCCGGCGCGATCGCTGGCCGTGAACTGGCGCACCGACACCAGTGCGCCGACCGCCCGCGCCCAGCTGGCCCGGGCGACGTCCGACGCGCGCTTCGACCTCGCCGCCATTTCCGTGGTTGCGGACACGGAGATCCTCGACCCGACCCGCATCCCGCTCGCCGGTCAGATGTTTGATGTCCCCCAGAACGCCGGCCTCGCGACGGTCCATTACCATTCCGCCGTATTCCGGGACCTGCAGCCCGACACCCTGTACGCCTATCGGGTGGAAGGCGCTGATGGCCGCTGGAGCGAGTGGTTCCAGGTCCGGACCGCGCCGCTCGAGGGTCCCGTGACCTTCCTCTATCTCGGCGACGCCCAGAACGGCATCCTCTCACACTGGTCGCGCACCATCCGCGCCGCCTATGCAGCCGCCCCCGAGGCGCGCTTCATCATCCATGCCGGCGACCTCGTGAACACCGGCTCCCGCGACTATGAATGGGCGGAGTGGTTCAAGGCCGTCGGGTTCATCCACGGCATGGTGCCGGCAGTGCCCGTCGCCGGCAATCACGAGTACTCGCGCGTGACGGCTGACAGGGGCGAGCAGCGCCGCGCCCTGTCGCAACTCTGGAGACCGCAGTGGCGCCTGCCGGTGGTCGCCGACCTGGCGGAGGACCTGCGCGAGACCGCCTATGACATCCGCTACAGCGAGGACCTGCATGTGTTCGTCCTCGACACCATGGGCGGTGACCTCGCGGCCCAGGCGGCGTGGCTGGACCGGGCCCTTGCCGCCTCGGACGCCCGCTGGCGGGTCGCCACCTTCCACCACCCGGTGTTCTCGTCGGGCGCCGACCGCGACGACGTCCGCCGGCGCGAGATCCTGCTGCCAGTCCTGCAGCGGCACGACGTCGATCTGGTGCTGCAGGGCCACGACCACACCTATGCGCGCGGCGGGCTGGCACAGACGCCCGAGCGGGTGTCGGGCCCCGGCCGACCGGAGAGCATCGGCCCCATGTTCATCAACTCCGTCTCGGGCCCGAAGCAGTACGTCTGGCGCGAGGCGGGCTGGAGCGACTACGCCGCGACCGGCGTCGAACTGCAGCGGCGCGCGGAAAACACCCAGTTCTTCCAGATCATCCGCATCGACGGCGACCGCCTGAACTACGAGGCCTGGACCGCGGACGGGCAGCTGTATGACCGCTTCGGTCTGGTCAAGGACGCGGCGGGCGCCAGGCAACTGCTCGACGAGGCCCCGGCCACGGACGAGCGGCGGTTCGCCAACAGCGCGCGGTACGAGAGCGTCGACGACTGAGGCCGCCACGCCAGCGCGGCTTCGCCCGTGAGAGCCGGGCCGCACCCGACGGCCGGGCGCCGGACACAGAAAAGGGCGCGGGGGTGATCCCCGCGCCCTTCCTGCAAGGTTTTCCGGATCAGAACTGGAAGCGGACGCCCATCATGTAGCGCGTGCCGAACGTCTCGTTCTCGATCGTGTAGCGCTTGTCCGTTGAATAGCGCAGGCCCTGACCGTTGGTCAGGTTCGAGGCGTCGAAGAACCACTCCAGCGCGTCGTTGATCGAATAGCGCACCGAGAGGTCGACCTCCTCGTCAGCGTCCCAGTACTGATCGCCGCCGTTCGAGGCCGCGATGCCGCCCAGACCCACGGAGTCGAGCCACTCGCTGCGGTACTGGTAGCTCAGCCGCACCGAGAGGTTGTCAGTCTCGAAGTAGGGAATGACGTTGTAGATCAGGTCCGAGGTGCCCGGCAGACGCACGGTGCGACCGTCCGGAGCGACCGCCTCGCTGTCGGTCACCGTGGCGTTGGCCTGGATGCCGAAGCCCGCCATCCAGCCCGGCAGGCCGAGGTAGTCGACCAGGCCTTCCGCGGTCTGCTGGTAGGCGATCTCGAAGCCGCTGATTTCGCCCTCGAAGCCGTTGACCAGGGTCGACAGGGTATAGTCCGAACGGTCCAGGCCGTCCGGGAAGGTCACCGGGCCAAGGGTGGTGGTGAAGTCGAACAGGACATCCTGGATGTCCTTGTAGAAGGCGCCCGCCTGGAACAGGCCGCCGCCGTTGAAGTACCACTCGAAGTACAGGTCGGCGCCGACCGCCTTCTCGGGGGTCGCGGCCGGATTGCCGCCGGAGGCGGTCTGCAGGGCGTCATCGACCGAGAAGCCGGGACGCAGGTCGTCGTAGTCCGGACGCGCCGCGCCGGTGTTGACCGAGAAGCGCAGACGCTTGTTGTCGGCGAGGTCCCAGTTGAAGTGGATGCTCGGGAACAGCAGGGTCTCGTCGCTGGCCGAGGTGGTGATCACGGTCTGGGTCGGGCCGCCCACCGGACGCAGGGTCGTCGGGGCCTCGCCGGTGTTCTCGGTGTTCTCGACGCGCAGGCCGAAGACGACATTGCCCCAGTCGTAGTCGACCGTGGCCATGCCGTAGGCGGCGATGGCCTGCTCGGTCACTTCATACTGGAAGTTCCGGGTGGTCGTGCCGCGGCCCGAGGCGATGGCGCGATCGAGCAGCTGCCGCGCCAGGGTGGAGCCGTGATAGCGGAAGTCATAGCCGAGCGAGAGGTCGCCCTTGTAGGGCTTGTCGATGGCGATGGCCGAGAAGGTGCGCGGCAGGCCGGCGGCGATGATGTCGTTCGTGGTGATGTCGTAGAGGGTGTTCTCCGACCGCTTGGTGCGATCGGCGTACTGGGCGCCGAACTTGAAGGTGGTCGGCTGACCGAACAGGCTGCCCTCGCGCTCTGCATCGAAGATGGCGCTGTAGGCTTCGGTCTCGGCGCCGCCGAAGCGACGCCGCAGCTGGTTCAGCTCGGTGGCGAAGCCCTCGTCGGCCAGCACCCGTTCACCGCGGGCGTAGCTGCCGTCCGCGTTCTGCAGCGTGCGGTAGAACTCCATCCGCTGGTTCTCGGGGTTGCGGAAATCGTACACGACCGTCGGGCGCAGGGTGCGCGAGCTGGGGCTGTCATAGTCGGTCAGGGCCGGGGCGTCCGAACCGTCCTCGGTCTGGGTATAGTTCAGCCGCCAGCTGAGGTCCCAGCCGCCGAGCAGGTGATCACCGCCGAGGGTGGTGGTGTGGATGAACTCGACCGACTCGAGATCGTTGAAGTTGTTGTCGAAATCCACGCCGTAGACGGTGCCGAGCAGGGGCGTATTGCCGGTGCAGACGTCGGCGTAACCGGAGTTTCCGCCGGAAACCGTGGCCCCGGCGTTGGCGCGGGCCGAGCAGGCGGTGGTCGGCGTGCTGGACTGACGGTCGTCGAGGTCGATCTTGATGTTCGAGCGCAGCTCGTCATCGCGATACTCGGTGTAGACCGAGCTCAGGAAGAACTCGTTGTTGTTGTCCGGACGCCAGGCCAGACGGCCGCTCAGGGAGCGGTTGTAGCGGGTCAGACGGTAGAGCTTGTTCTCATGCTCGCGACCCCACAGCGGGCGGTCCGCGGCGCCGGGCAGACCGGCGTCCTGGGAGACCGGCTCCCAGTCGGTCTCGATGTTATCGGTCGCCATCTCGCGGCTGTAGTAGGACGCCGACAGCAGCACGCCGAAGCGGCCGTCCATGAACTGGTTGGAGACGACGAAGTTGCCGTCGAACTCCTCGCCATTGCCCAGCGAGCCGATGCCGGCCCCGATCTTGCCCTGCACCTGCAGGCCGTCATAGTCGAACGGGCTGCGCGTGATGACGTCGATGTTGCCGGCCAGGCTCTCGCCCGACATGTCCGGCGTGATGGCCTTGTTGGCGACAATTTGAGAGGCCAGGGCCGACGGGATGTTGTCGAAGCGCGAGGACCGGCCTTCCGGGCTGACCACATTGATGCCGTCGAACGACAGGGTGGTCCAGTTGGTCGGGGCGCCGCGCAGGTTGACGTAGCGGGCCTGACCCTGGTCGCGCTGGATGCCCACGCCCGGCAGGCGGCCGACCGCAAAGGCGATGTTCTGGTCGGGCAGGCGGCCGATGGAGTCCGCGGCGACGACGCTGATCAGGCTGTCGGATTCGCGCTGGATCTGGATAGCCGCAGCTTCGGATTCGGCGATCGGGCGACGGCCCGTGACGACGATTTCCTCCACCGTGGTCGCCGGATTGGCCGACTGGGCCAGAACGGGCTGAGCGAGCATCAGGGGCGCGGCGGCGACCCCGATATAGAGAGCGAGTTTCATTGATTTTCCCCTGCACCTGGCGCTCGGAAATCCGGCCCGGGCCAAGCTTGGCGGTTAACAGAATCGGGCGACGCGAGGGCGACGGGAGGATGACCCGCCGATCGCAGCAGGCTGACGCCACGAAGACGCTCATTCCGTGGACGCCTGAATGCGGACGACTTTGGCGCCGGCGGGCGGGCCGGAAGGCTCGGGCTCGCCCCGCGGCGAAGCGCAGTCCATAGGTGATGATTTGGGGAATGGACGGCGTCAGGGGAGGACGAGATGACAAAGGCGGCGCCGCTGGCGGGGACCCGCATCGTGGAGTTCGACGGCCTCGGGCCGGTCACCCTGGCCGGGATGATGCTGGCCGACATGGGGGCCGAGGTGCTGCGGCTGAAGCGGCCGGCCGGGGCGGCGGTTGCGTTCGAGGAGGTCGGCGGCGCGATCCTGCACCGGGGGCGGGCGGCGGTTGAGGTGGATCTCAAGTCGCCAGCTGATCTTGAGGCCGTGCGCGGTCTGATCGCCGGCGCCGACGCCCTGATCGAGGGCTTTCGTCCAGGTGTGATGGAGCGGCTCGGGCTGGGCCCGGACGTCTGTCGCGCGCTGAACCGCCGGCTGGTCTATGGCCGGATCACCGGCTGGGGCCAGACAGGGCCGCTGGCCGACCAGGTGGGCCACGACCTGAACTATCTGGGCCTGACCGGGGCGCTGCACGCCATGGGGTCAGCCGACCGGCCGCCGTCGCCCCCGCTCAACCTCGTGGCCGACTACGGCGGCGGGGCCATGCTGCTGGTCAGCGGCGTGCTGGGGGCCTTGATCGGGGCCCGCAACTCCGGCGAGGGCCAGGTCGTCGATGCCGCCATGACCGACGGCGTCGGCGTGCTGTCGTCCCTGTTCCACGCCCTCGGGGCGCGCGGCCTGTGGTCGCCGGCGCGGGAGAGCAACCTGCTGGACGGGGGCGCGCCCTTCTATCGCTGCTACGCCTGCGCCGACGGCGGCTTCGTCGCGGTCGCGGCGCTGGAGCCGAGGTTCTTCGCCGCCCTGCTGGCCGGACTGGGGATCGAGGCGGCGGAGGTGAACCAGTACGACCGGGACCGCTGGCCGGCGCTGCAGGCGCGCTTCGAGGGCCTGTTCGCCGCGCGCGACCGGGACGCCTGGGCGGCGCACTTCGCCGGAACGGAAGCCTGCGTCACGCCGGTGCTGACCTTCGCCGAGGCGCGCCATCACCCGCAGGCGACTGAGCGTCAGGCCTTCACCGCCGACGGCGCCCCGGCGCCGGCGCCCCGCTTCGACGGGGCAACAGGCGTTGCGCAGGCCGCCAGCGGGATGACGCTCGCGGCGGCGATCGCGGCCTGGGCCAGTCGCTAGCCGGTCGCGGCCAGAGCCGGCGCGGCGCGCGCCGCCTCCGCAAGCGTCGCAGCGAGGGCCGCCGCATCGATGGGCTTGGTCAGGAAGCCGGCGGCGCCGACGGCAAGCCAGGCCTGACGATGGCTGTCGAGGGCGTTGGCGGTCAGGGCGACGATTGGCGTGTCGCGGCACGGACCGGCGGCCGAGCGGATCGCGCGGGCGGCGTCCAACCCGTCCATCACCGGCATCTGCATGTCGAGCAGGATCACGTCGAAGGGCCGCTCCGCGGCCGCCGCCACCGCCTCGGCGCCGTTCTCGACCACCGTCAGCCGGCAGCCGAGCGGCTCCAGCAGCAGGGCGAGGATGCGACGGTTGACCGGATGGTCCTCGGCGGCCAGCACCTGCAGCCCGTCCAGACCCGCGGCGTCGGCGGTTTGCGTCTCGGGCCTCGGCGCGGTGGCGGCGATCTGGGGGAACCGTCCCTCTAGACGGAACAGGGAGCCACGTCCCGGGACGCTCTCGACCTCGAGCCCTCCCTCCATCAGCGCCGCCAGACGGCGGCTGATGGCCAGCCCCAGACCGGTGCCGCCGTAGCGACGGGTGGTGCCGACATCCGCCTGTTCGAAGCTGTCGAACACCTGCTCGAGGCGGTCCTGCGGAATGCCGCAGCCGGTGTCCTCGACCTCCACCATCAACCGGCTGTCGCTCCAGGCCGCGCGCACGGCGACGCCGCCCCGGTCAGTGAACTTCACGGCGTTCGACAGCAGGTTGAAGAGCACCTGCTGCAGGCGGAGCGAGTCGCCGTCGACCATGGCCGGCAGCTTCCCGCGGACCTCAAGGGTGAGGGTCAGCCCCTTGGCCTCGGCGCGCGGCCGCCACATGCGGATCAGGGCGTCCAGCTTCTCACCCGGATCGAAAGCGATCCGCTCGAGCGTCATCTTGCCCGCCTCGATCTTCGAGAAGTCGAGCACATCGTTGAGCAGGCCGAGCAGAACATCGCTGGCGTCGACCAGCATGTCGACCTGCTCCGCCTGGGCGCGGCTCAGCCGGCTGTCGCGCAGGAGACCGGCGGCGGTCACCACCGCGTTCATCGGCGTGCGGACCTCGTGGCTGATGACGGCGAGGAATTCAGACTTGGCGGCGCTGGCGCGCTCGGCCTGGGCCGCCGCCTCGCGGCTGACGCTCTCGGCCTGGCGGAGGGCCTGGTCGCGGTCGGAGGCCTGTCGCACCGAGACGCCGAGGTGGGCCAGATAGAGCACGCCCGCGACAACGACGACCATCATGGCAGGCTCGCCACGCACCACCACGTCGTACAGCGGCATGCCGAGCATATAGGCGCCATGGGCGGAAAGGGCTCCGCCCAGCAGGACGCGCGCATTATGCATATGCATGCTGACATGCAGGAGGCCGCCGGCGAACTGCATCAGGGCGAACAGTCGCCCCGCGTCGCCGCCGTAGAACCACATGTAGGCCCCGATGCCGGAGTAGACGATCGCCGCCAGAAAGGCGCTGCCGACCGCCAGGGCGCGGAAGGTCGGGGTCGGCTGCCAGCCAGCGCCTGACCGCAGCGCCGAGCGGGCCAGAGCGAAATCAAGCGCCTGGGTCGCCAGCACGGCCACGAACCAGAGGGCGGGGGCCCAGCCGGGTGCGAGGAAGAGCGCGATCGCCGCGAGGATCGTCGCCATCCAGATGCGGGTCTTCAGCTCTCGCCAGCGGGTATAAAAACGACGCAGTAGCCGGACTCGGTCATGGCCTTGCCCCTCCCGTCCCTTAAGCTACAGGAAGAAGAGGAAAGGATTGGTTGCCGCGCCTCGGCCCGCCGGAACGGCGGCGCCCCCGGGGCGTTGAGCAGCGATCATTCGGCGGAGGATAGCAGCAGATGGAATACGTTGGGCGGGGCGGCCGCAGGCTGGCTTCCATCACTGTCGGCCTGGCGCTGGCGCTCGGGCTGGCGGCCTGTGACGGGCCCCGGGATTCAAGCGACGTCTACGAAGATGAAGCGCCGTCGGCGGAGGCCGCCGAGGAGGTTGCCGTCGACGCCGCCGCCGAGGTGGCGCCGGAGGCTCCGGAGGTCGAGGACGACGCCCAGGCCGCGCCACCGCCGGCCGATGCGGACGCTGCCGACAGCGTTCAGCCTGAAAGCGAAACCCTGTTCTACTAAGGCCCGCTGCGCCTCCGACCGGCCATGATGTCATGGTCATCGCCCCGACGACCTGCCGGCCGCTCGCCCGGCCCAGCCTGTGGACCCGACCGCCCCTTGATCCGACCCCTGAGAGCGCTGATCGCGGCGGCCGCCCTGGCCCCGCTGGCCTTCGCCTCGTCCGCGAGCGCGGCCGACCCGCGCGCGCGCATTCTCGGGGATCTGACCGCGGAGCTGCGCGCCCAGATCGAGCGCGCCATCGGCACGGCGGCGGAGCCGGCCGGCAATCGCTTCGAGGCGCGGCGTCGCGCCCGCGGCGCCGCCGAAGCCGCCGAGGCCCTGCTGCGCTCCGAAGGCTACTACCAGCCGACGATCACGCCTGACGTCGAGGGCGAAACCCGGCCCGAGCCGGTGGTGCGGATTGAACCGGGCCCGCGGTTCATTCTCGCAGATCCCGTGGTCGAATGGGTCGACGCACCACCGGCCCCGGAGAGCGCCGGCGTCGTACTGACCGATATCGGGCTGGCGGCCGGCGCGTCCGCCCGCGCCGCCGACGTCCTCGCCGCCGAGGGGCGGGTCATCGCCGGGTTGGCTCGAGAAGGCTATCCGGACGCCGCCGCGGCCCCACGCCGCGTGGTCGTCGACCATGAGACGCGCACCATGACCCCGACGTTCCGGGTCGACGCCGGCGACCTGGTCACGCTCGACGGCGTGCGCGTCGAGACCCGCGGCGTCACCAACCCGGCCTGGGTGGAGCGTCTCGCGCCCTGGAATCCGGGCGCCCGCTACCGCCCGGAAGCCGTGGCCGAGCTCGAGCGCCGCCTGACCGAGACCGGTGTTTATGACGGGGTGGCCGTCGCCCTCGCGCCGCGCGACCAGACCCTCGCGGACGGCAATCGCCCGGTCATCGTCACCCTGACCGACAGCCCCCGCCGGGGGCAGGAAGCCGGTCTGAGCTACTCGACCGCGGAAGGCGCCGGCGTGGACGGCGTCTGGACCATCCGTAATCGCTTCCGGCGCGCTGACACCCTGCGTTTCGGGCTACGCCTCGCGACCATCGACAGCCGCATCGGCGCTGTGCTGAGCCTGCCCCACTGGCGCAGCCCGGGCCGGACCCTCAGGCTGGAATCCGCCGTGGTCGCCGAGGACACCGACGCCTACCGCCGTCAGGCGCTGGTGCTGGCCGCCGACGTCACCCAGCGGCTGGGTCGCACCTCCTGGTTCAGCTACGGCCTCGGGCTCGACGCCGGGCGCTATGAGGAGAGTCGCTTCGACACCTCGGTGACCCCGCCGCAGCTGGTGCGGTTCGACCGCGACCTGGCCATCCTGACCGGACGCAGCAGCGCCTACATCGACCGGTCCAACGATCCGCTGGACCCGACCCGCGGCTGGCGCGTGTCGGTCTCGGCCCAGCCGACGGCCGTGGCCGGCGAGGACACGGTGCTGTTCCTGCGCACCGAGGCGACCGGCTCGGTCTACGTTCCTCTCGATACTGACGCCCGGACCGTGGTCGCGGGCAGGGCGCGCTTCGGGTCGGTTGTCGGCGGGTCAGAGCTGACTGTCCCGTCAGACCGACTGTTCTACTCCGGCGGCGGCGGCTCGGTCCGCGGCTACAGCTTCCAGGGCGTCAACCCGCGCCTGCCCGACGACACGCCGCGCGGCGGCCTTTCGCTGGTCGAGGCCTCGATCGAGCTGCGGCGGCAGTTGCCGCGCAACTTCGCCGGCGTGGTGTTCCTGGAAGCTGGCTCGGTCGGCTTCAGCGAGACGCCGGCCTTCAACGAGGTGCGCTACGCCGCCGGCATTGGCGTCCGCTACAATCTCGGCTTCGGCCCGATCCGGGCCGACCTCGCCGTGCCCTTGAGCAAGCGCGACTCCGACGCCGACTTCCAGGTCTATGTCAGCATCGGGCAGGCGTTTTGAGCGAGCTGCCCCCGGACATCGAGACAGAGGTGGAAGCGGCGCCGGCCACTCCGCGGCCGGGCCGGTCGCGCCGTCGCCTGGCAGCCCTCATCGCCGCGGGCGTGCTCGGGGGTCTGCTGGCCCTCGTGATCGTGCTGATGATCGGCGGCCGCCTGTATGTGACGACTGACCCGGGACGCGAGCTCGTCACCCGCGTCGTGACCGGCCAGAGCCTGGGCCGCTTCGGCCGGATCCACGTCGAGGGGCTGAGCGGCGACCTGTTGGATGCCTTCAGCCTCGAGCGCGTCACGGTGGAGGACGAACAGGGGGTCTGGCTGGAGCTGCGCGACGTGCGCGTCGACTGGTCCTCCTGGCCCCTCCTGACCCGTCGCTTCCATGCCGACCGCATCGAGGCCGGGCTGATCCGCGTCATTCGCCGCCCCAACCTTCCGCCCTCGGACGAGCCGCCGGGCGGTCAACCCCTGTCGGTGGACATCGACCACTTCGCCGCCGAGGTGGAGCTGCTGGAGGGCTTCAGCCGCACCTATGGCCGCTGGCGCCTGTCCGGCGAGGCCGCCCTGCCCCGCCGCGGCGAGCGGCAGGTGCGGCTTGAGGCCGACAGCCTGTCGCGCGAAGGCGACTTCCTGCGCCTGAACGCCCGTCTGGACGACGACCCCGCAGACCTCCGGCTGGACCTGACAGCCGAGGAGTCGCAGGGCGGCCCGATCGCCGGCGCGCTCGGCTACCCGACCGATCAGCCGTTCCTCGCTCGTGCGCTCGTCAACGGGCGAGACATCCTCGCCCGGGTGCGCACAGGCCGGTTCACGCCGCTGGTGGTGCAGGGCGCCTACGGGCCCGACGGGGCCCGGGTGTCGGGCTTCGCCGATTTCAGCGGATCGGACCTGCTGGCCCCGTTTGTCGACCGGATCGGCCGCACGGCGCGGTTCGGCTTCGCCGCCGTCCCGGTGCGCGACAGCGAGGAACAGGGCGTGGCCTGGCGACTGCTGGCCGACAACGTCCAGTCCACCGCGCGCGGCGTGGTCCGGATGTCCGATCGCAGCGTCCCCGACGGGCTGGAGATCACCCTGGCCTCACCGTCGTTGTCGCGGGTGGTCGGTCGACCGCTGGCCGGCGCCACGCGGTACACAGGAACCTTCCGCGGCGACGCGGACCGCTGGGAGATCGAGGGCGACGTCGAGGTCGCTGCAGTCGATGCTGCAGGCTGGCGGGCCCGCGGGCTCTCGGGGCCGCTGGGGCTGTCGGCGGACGACGGCCGTCTCGAGTTGACCGGCGAGCTTCAGGCCGCCGGCGGGGCGGACGGGCCAGTGGGCGGTCTTCTGGGGCCAACGCCGCGCCTCGACTTCACCGTCTGGCGCAGCCGCGAGGGCGCCATCGCCCTCGAGCAGGTCGAGCTGGCCAGTCGCAGCCTGCAGATCGACGGCCGCGGCGGGCGGGCCCTGACCGGTGGCCTGACCTTCGAGGGCGACATCACCCTGACCCGACTGGCGGAGCTTCGCCCGGGCGCAGCCGGCGAGTTCCGCGGTCGGCTGCGGGCCACCGCGCCGCGTCCCGGCGCCGCCTGGCAGGTCGGCTTCGAGGGCCGTGGCCGGACGCTCCGCACCGGCTTCGCCGAGCTGGATCGTCTGCTGGGCGAGCAGCCGCAGCTGCAACTGGCCGGCCGCATGGGCGCCGGTCCGATCACCATCGACCGGCTGGCCCTGACCGGCCAGAACGTGGCCGGCGGAGCGCGCGGCCTGATCCGCGAGGCCGGTGAGCTGGCCCTCGCCCTCGACTGGCAGGCCGAAGGGCCGTTCGGCATCGGCCCGCTGGAGATCGAGGGCGAGGCCGCCGGCGAGGGCGCCCTGACCGGCCCGCTGGCCCAGCCGCGGCTGGACCTGACCGCCGACTTCGCCCGGATCGCCGCCGGCCCGCTCACCCTGACCAACGCCGACCTGACGCTCAGCTTCCGCCGGGGCCCCGACGCCTCGGACGGCCGCATCGCCCTGGTCAGCGGATCGAACTACGGCCCGGCGCGCGCCTCGGGCGCCTTCCGCCTCGCGCAGGGCGGCGTGCAGCTATCCGAGGTGGTCCTCGACGCCGGGGGCGTGCAGGCGCAGGGGGCGATCGCCCTGAGCGGGACCACGCCGGCTTCGGCGGACCTGACCTTCACGGCCGGGCCGGGAGCCTTCCTCACCGCCGGCCGCGCCGAGGGCCGTGTCCGCCTGACCGAGACGGCTGCGGCGGGCGCCGCCGTCCTCGACGTGTCCGCCCGCAACGTGCGCTTCGCCGGGTCGAGCTACACCATCCAGTCGCTCGAGCTCGACGGCCAGGGCAGCCTGGAGCGGCTGCCCTTCACGATCGACGCCCGCGTCGGCGGCCCGACGCCGGTGGCGCTCTACGGGTCGGGGGTCTACGCCCGCACGGCGGCGGCCCAGACGCTGACCCTCTCGGGCGGCGGCCAGGTGCGGGAGGTGCCCTTCACCACGCGGACGCCCGCCGTGCTGGCGCTGAGCGGCGACGGCCGCGTCGCCCGCCTCGACCTGACCGTCGGGGGCGGCATCCTCATGGGCGAGCTGCGCACCGACGCCAACGCCACCCTGCTGCAGGCCGACCTGACCAGCGTCGAGCTGGCGTCGCTGTTTGAGGACCTTGCCGGGCGCGTCAGCGGTCGCGTCACCCTGCGCGGGGCGCGGGACGACCTGACCGGCGCCGCCAACGTCACCCTCAGCCAGGTGCGCAGCGTCGACGGCGGGGTCTCGGTCAACGGCCGGCTCGACGGCCAGCTGCTGGACGACCGCCTGATGCTCGAGGCGTCGGTCGTCGATGAGGGCGTGGTGCGGGCCGGCGTCGACCTGACCCTGCCGGTCGAGGCCTCCGCAGCGCCGCTGAGGCTGGCGGTGGCGCGTACCCGGCCCATGACCGGCGAGGTGTTCGCCCGCGGCCAGATCCAGCCGCTGTGGGATCTGTTCATCGGCGGCGGCCGCACGCTGGCCGGAAGCGTCAACGGTCGGGCCACCGTTGCCGGGACCCTCGCCGATCCTCGCCTCAACGGGGTCCTGACGCTGGCCGACGGCAGCTTCCGCGACAGCGCCTCGGGCCTGGTGTTGCGGCAGCTGACGCTCGACAGCCGCTTCGATGACGAGGCGGCGGTGATCCAGAGCTTCAGCGCCCGCGACGAGGGCGACGGCCGGGTCGAGGGCTCGGGGCGGCTGAACCTGCGGCAGGGCGGGGGCTCGACCTTCACCCTCAATCTCGACGGCTTCACCATCATCGACAACGAGCTGGCCACGGCCCAGGCGTCCGGGCCCGTGACCGCGACGCGCGGGGCGGACGGCAACATCGCCCTCGTCGGCCGGATCGAGATCGACGATGCGATCGTGCGGCCCAACCTGCCCGGTTCCAGCGGGATCGTTCCGCTGGAGGTGGTCGAGATCAACCGGCCGGGCGGCGACCCGCCCGAGGACGCCGTGCGCGGCCCGCGCGGCCCGACCATCGGCCTCGACGTGACAGTGCGCGCGCCCGGACCTGCGGTTCAGGTCACCGGCCGCGGCCTGAACGTCTTCCTGAGCCTGAATGCCCGGGTCACGGGCGCCCTGACAGCTCCCAACCTGAGCGGCACGGCGCGGGTGGTGCGCGGCGACTACGAGTTCGGCGGCAAGCGCTTCGTGTTCGACGACACCGGCTCGGTCACCCTGTCGACCAACCCGGAGAACATCCGGCTGAACCTGTCGGCGGTGCGCGAGGACCCGGCCCTGACGGCGACCATCCGGGTCACCGGCACGGCGGCGCGGCCGGACATCGCCCTCACCTCCTCCCCGGCCCTGCCGCAGGACGAGGTGCTGGCCCAGGTGCTGTTCGGACGGTCGGCCTCGCAGCTCTCGGCCTTCGAGGCGGCGCAACTGGCGTCCGGGGTGGCGTCGCTGGCCGGTGGCGGGGGCTTCGACATCATCGGCAACCTGCGCGAGCTCGCAGGCCTGGACCGGCTGTCGTTCGGCGGCGAGGCCTCGGCCCTGACCGTGGCCGGCGGGCGCTACATCTCGGACGACGTCTATCTGGAGATCATCGGCGGCGGCGAGGGCGGCGCCGGGGTCAATGTCGAGTGGCAGGTGCGCCGCAATCTGGCGGTGACCTCCAGCCTCGGCGGTCAGGGCCAGGCCAGCCTGTCGATCCGCTGGCGGCGGGAGTCGCGCCCGCCCGGGGCCGATCGCTCGGACCGGCGCCCGAACCGGCGCGACTGAGGCTCACGTCGACGACTCTCAGGCGGCTTCGCGACGGAACTTCGACAGGGCCGAGGCCCCGCGAATGCCGGAGATGTGCAGCAGCAACTGGATGACGAGGACGGCCAGCGAACCGTAGGTCAGCCAGGGCGCCAGCTCCGGCTGCGGGCCCATCATGGCCGCCATCTGGTCGGTCATGACCAGACCCAGGACGCTGCTCAGCAGACCGTAGGCCACCAGCAGCAGGAACAGGATCGGCACGATCATGTTCGGCTTGAACCACTGGATGGCGGCGAAGATCAGCTGCAGGCCGATGAGGAAGGCCGTCAGGCCGATCATGGCACCCATCGCCCCCTCCACCATGGCCGCCGTCTCCGGCGTGGCGGCCGCCGACATCGCTTGCTGCATCATCGCCGCGCCTTCCGGGCTGGTCATCCAGGCGAGGTTGACCCCGCCCCAGATGACACCCAGCAGGATCGACACGGCGCTGGCGCGCGCCGACGCCTTCGCCTCGCCTTCGTTGGTGATTTTCGCGGCGGGGCTGAGCCCCGCGATGAGACCGGACATGTCATCAACCTCCCTGAGAATGACAAACGTCCTTTACATGACAAGGAACCCTTACACAAGCCCCCCGCGAGGCGATCCCGCGGCCCTCCGGGGTTCACCTTCGCCGCGCGGGCGGGTACAAGCGTGGCATGCGGATTCTTGAACAGGATCATGCCGCCCTCGACCTGGTCGGGCGGGGGGCGGAGGTCCTCATCGACCGCGCCGTGCGCTGGTCGAACGTCAACTCCGGCAGCGACCATGTGGAAGGCCTCGAGGCCACCCTCGCCCTGCTTGAGACCGAGGCGTCGCGCCTGCCGGCCGAGGTCTCCCGCGTGCCGACGCAGGGTTTTTCCACCGTCGCCGATGACGGCAGCCTGATCGCCCGTCGCAGCCCGGACGCGCTGAAGATCTCGGTGCGTCCCGACGCGCCGCTGCAGGTCGTCCTGACCGGCCATTACGACACCGTCTATCCGGCCGGCAGCGCCTTTCAGACGGTCGTGTCGCGTCCCGACGGGGCCCTGAACGGCCCCGGCATCGCCGACATGAAGGGCGGGATCTCCGTGCTGCTGGGAGCGCTCGAAGCCTTCGAGACCCACCCCGACCGCGAGCGCGTCGGCTGGACGGCGCTGCTCTCCCCCGACGAGGAGATCGGCTCGCCGGCTTCGGCGCCCCTGCTGGCCGAGCTGGGAGCCCGCGGGCATCTGGGCCTGACCTATGAGCCGGCGCTGGCCGACGGCCGGCTGGCGGGGGCGCGCAAGGGCAGCGGAAACTTCCATGTCGTCGTCAGCGGCAGGGCCGCCCACGCCGGCCGCGCCTTCGCCGAGGGCCGCAACGCCGTGGCCGGCGCGGCCATGATCGCCGCCGCCCTGCACAGCCTGAACGGCCAGCGCGAGGAGGTCACGGTCAATGTCGCCCGCATCTCGGGCGGCGGCGCCCTCAATGTCGTCGCCGACAACGCCGTGGTGCGCTTCAATGTGCGTGTGCCGGATCGCGCCGCGGCCGACTGGATCTCCGCGGCCATCGCCGAGGTCGTCGCCACGCCGCCGTTCGAAGGCCTGACTGTCGCCCTGCACGGCGGCTTCACCCGCCCGCCCAAACCGATGGACGCGGCCCAGTCCGCCCTGTTCGAGGCGGTGCGCGAGACCGGCGCCCTGCTGGGCCAGACCATCGCCTGGTCTCCTTCGGGCGGGGTCTGCGAAGGCAACAACCTGCACGCCGCCGGCCTGCCCAACATCGACACCCTCGGCGTCCGCGGCGGCCTGATCCACTCGGAGCAGGAGTTCGCCTGGCCCGAAAGCTTCGTCGAGCGGGCCCAGCTGTCGACGCTGATCCTGTGCAAGGTGGCCTCGGGCGAGATCGACGCCGCGAAGCTCAAGCAGCTACGGCTGGAGAGCCTCTGATGCTGGTGGTGCGCCCGGCCGGGCCTGACGATCTCGACTCCCTGCTGGAGCTGGCCATCCTGTCCGGCCCCGGTTTCACCAGCCTGCCGGAAGACCCGGACCAGCTGATCCAGCGGCTCGACCTCAGCCGCGACAGCTTCCGGGGGGCGATCGATCCGACCGCCCGCTGGTACACCCTGATGCTCGAGGAGAGCGACACGGGCGACGTTGACGGCGTCGGAGGGGTCAAGGCGGCGGTCGGGCTGGACCGGCCGTTCTTCTCGTTCCGGGTGGTCAACACCACCCAGCTTTCTCCCTCGCTGAACCTGTGGCTGGACCACCAGACCCTCGTGCTGGTGAACGAGTGCACCGGCTGGAGCGAGGTCGGCTCCCTGTTCCTCAAGGCCGACCGACGCAAGGGCGGTGCAGGGCGCCTGCTCAGCCAGTCGCGCTACATGCTGATCGGCGCCGAGCCGGACCTGTTCGGCGAGACCGTCCTGGCCGAGCTCCGCGGCGTGTTCACGCCCGATGGCGCCTGCCCCTTCTGGGATCATGTGGCGCACAAGTTCTTCCCCATGCCGTTTGACGATGCCGACCGGATGACCGGCTCGACGGACAAGCAGTTCATCCTCGACCTGGCCCCGCGCCACCCGATCTATGTTCAGCTGCTGCCCGAGCCGGCGCGGGCGGTGATCGGCAAGGTCCATCCCCAGGGCGTGCCGGCCATGGCACTGCTGGAGAGCGAGGGTTTTCGGCCCAACGGCCTGGTCGACATCTTCGATGCCGGACCGACGGTGTCCTGCGAACGCGACAACATCCGCACCGTGCGCGACGCCCGCGTCCTGACCGTCGAGATCCACGATTCGGTCGAGGCCGAACTGCCGTCACTGATCTCGACCGCCACCGTGGCCGGCTTCCGCGCCGTGCGCCAGAAGGCCGAGCTGACCGACACCACCGCCATCCTGACCCGCGAGACCGCCGAGGCGCTCAAGGTGCGCGCCGGCGATCGGGTGCGGGTGAAATCCTGAAGCCCGGAGGGGCGCAACCATGCAACTGACCTCTACCAACCCCGCCACCGGCGAGACCGTCTGGACCGGCCCTGAAGCCACGCCATCCGAGGTCGCCGCCGCCGTCGCCGCCGCCCGCGCAGCCTTCCCCGACTGGGCGGACCGGCCGCGGCAGGACCGCATCGAGGCGGTGAAGCGATACCAGGCGGTGCTCAAGGCCCGCGCCGACCGTCTGGCCGAGACCATCGCCAACGAGACCGGCAAGCCCCTGTGGGAGACGAAGACCGAGGTCGCCGCCATGGTGGGCAAGGTCGACATCTCGATCCGCGCCTATGACGAGCGCACCGGTGAGCGCACATCCGAGACCGGCTTCGGCCGCGCGGTGTTGCGCCATCGGCCGCACGGCGTCGCCGCGGTGCTCGGCCCGTTCAACTTCCCCGGTCACCTGCCGAACGGCCACATCGTCCCGGCCCTGCTGGCCGGCGACACCGTGGTGTTCAAGCCGTCCGAAGAGACCCCAGCCGTCGGCGCCCTGATGGCCGAGGCCTTCGCCGGGGCCGACCTGCCGACCGGCGTGGTCAATGTGGTGCAAGGCGGCCGCGAGGTCGGCGCCGCCCTGCTGGACCAGCCTATCGACGCCCTGATGTTCACCGGCTCCGGCGCGGCCGGGGCCCACTTCCGGCGCAAGTTCGCCGATGACCCCCACGTGATCCTCGCGCTGGAGCTGGGCGGCAACAATCCGCTCGTGGTCTGGGACGCCGCCGACGCCGAAGCCGTCGCCGGGATCGCGGTGCAGTCCGCCTTCATCACTACCGGCCAGCGCTGCTCCTGCGCCCGCCGGCTGATCGTGCCCGAGGGGCCGCAGGGCGACGCCATTGTCGAGGCGATCGCCGCCCTGTCCGACCGACTGGTGTTCGCGCCCTGGACCTCGGATCCGGAGCCCTACGCCGGGCCGCTGATCTCGGAGAAGGCCGCCGCCGCCGCCCTCGCCGCCCTGCAGCAGCGGATCGACGCCGGCGCGCGGGTGATCCGCGCCTCGGGCCCGGTCGGGAACCTGCCGGGGGCCTTCGTCCGCCCGGCGATCATCGACGTCACCGGCGTCGATGTGCCCGACGAGGAGATGTTCGCGCCGTTCCTGCAGGTCACGCGCGTCTCGACCTTCGAGGCGGCGATCGCGGCGGCCAACGCCACCCGCTACGGCCTGTCGGCGGGGCTGGTCAGCGATGATCCGGCCAACTGGGACCGCTTCGTCCGCCGCATCCGGGCGGGGGTCTTGAACTTCAATCGCCCGACCACCGGGGCCGCCGGCGACATGCCCTTCGGCGGCCTCGGCGCCAGCGGCAATCACCGGCCGTCCGCGTACTACGCGGCCGACTACTGCGCCTATCCGGTCGCCAGCTTCGAGGCCGACGCGGTGCGCAACATCGAGGGCGAGATCAAGGGGTTGAGGTGATGGTGGACGGCAGTCGCTTCGAGCGGGACAAACCGGTCACGGCGAGGACCCGCAGCCGTGCAAGACGCCTGAGGGCAGAGCCGACCTGGACCGAGGCGCGACTTTGGCAGGCGCTCCGCGAGCATCCGGTCAGGATTCGACGACAGGCTCCCGTAGGCCCTTACGTCGTCGACTTTCTCTGTCTTCGAGCCAGGCTCGTTATCGAGGTCGATGGCGGTGTTCATTCGCGAACCGATGTGGCGCTCCGGGATGTCGAGCGTGACGGTTGGCTTACAACGGAAGGCTTCCGTGTCATGCGGATCGACAGCCGCAGGATCCCGGGCGACCTGGAGGGGGTGATGTCCGAGATCGTTGAAGCCATCCGCGCCAGAGTCCCCCTTCCCCTCAAGGGGGAAGGGGTCAGGGGATGGGGTGGAGCCGCGACGGATCCGGACGGGACGAGGGAGGCGGTGCGCCTCACGCGCAATCCTCTGGAGGGTCAGGGACACACCCCCTCCCAACCCTCCCCCCTTGAGGGGGAGGGCTTATGAGCACTGCCATCGAAGCCAATGCCGATGGCCTGATCGGGCCGACGCATTCCTATGCCGGCCTCAGCCCCGGCAACCTCGCCTCCAGCCTGAACAAGGGCGAGGCGTCGAACCCGCGGGCGGCGGTGAAGCAGGGGCTGCAGAAGATGCGGCTGCTGCACGATCTCGGCCTGCCGCAGTTCATCCTGCCGCCGCATGAGCGACCGAACATCCCATTCCTCCGGTCGCTGGGCTTCGCCGGAACCGATACGGACGTGCTGGCGCGAGCCTGGAAGGAGGCCCCGTCGTTCGCCGCCGCCGCCTGCTCGGCCTCGCCCATGTGGGCCGCCAACGCCGCGACGGTGACGCCATCGGCCGACTCCGCCGACGGCCGTCTGCACTTCACCCCGGCCAACCTCGTCACCAACCTGCACCGCTCGCTGGAGCACGCCCAGACGCGGCGGGCGCTGCAGGCCCTGTTCCCCGACCCGGACCGGTTCGCCGTGCACGAGGCCCTGTCCCCTGTGGCGCACCTCGCCGACGAGGGCGCCGCCAACCATGTCCGGCTGTGCGCGGCCCAAGGCGATCCCGGCGTCAATCTGCTGGTCTGGGGGCGCGAGGCCTGGGAGCCGTGGGACGGCCGCTTCCCCGCCCGCCAGACGCGCGAGGCCTGCGCGGCCATCGTCCGTCGCCACGGGGCCGGCCGGCCGGTGCTCGCGCGGCAAGGCAAGGCGGCGATCGCCGGCGGGACATTCCACAACGACGTGGTCTGCGTCGGCGCGCTCGACACCCTGTTCTTCCATGAACTGGCGTTCGAGGACACCACCGCGGTCAAGGCCGACCTCCGCGCCGCCGCCAAGGGGCTGTTTGAACCGATCTTCGTCGAGGTGTCCGCCGAAGACCTGCCGCTGGCCGACGCCATCTCCAGCTATCTGTTCAACTCCATGCTGATCCAGCTTCCGGGCGAGTCGCGCCTCACCCTGATCTGCCCCATGGAGACGCAGGAGAACTCGCGCAGCCGCGCCGTGACCGAACGGCTGGTCGCCTCCAACGGCCCCATCGGCCGGGTCGAGTTCGTCGATGTGCGCCAGTCGATGCGTAACGGCGGCGGCCCGGCCTGCCTGCGGCTGCGGGTGGTTATGACCGAGGCGGAGCTGGCGGCGGCTAATCCGGCCATGCGCTTGACGCCGGAGCTGCACGCCCGCCTCGACGCCTGGGCGGACCGCCACTACCGCGACACCCTGACGGCCGCCGATCTCGCCGATCCGACCTTGCTGGACGAGACCCGCTCAGCCCTCGACGCCCTGACCGGCATTCTGGGACTCGGCGGGGGATTCTACCCCTTCCAGCGCGATCCAGCGGGCGTGCTTTCATAGATACTTCTTATGGGGAAAACTTGAATATTGAGTTTTACCCTATCTCGCGCCCTTGCTAAGTTGGCTCCAGTAGCGAAAGGGGCAGCCGCGTTCGCGCTCGCCCCTGGCCAGAAACCCACAGGAGAGCGAGATGGACGGAAGCGACAGCAAGACGGGCGGCGGTTGCCCGGTGACCGGCGCAGGTGCGCCGACCAAGCCCCCCTTCCGGCGCGCGCGGACCAACCGCGACTGGTGGCCCAACGCCCTCAACATCAAGGTGCTGCACCAGAACGTCGAGCCCGCCAATCCGATGGGCAGGGACTTCAACTACCGCGACGAGTTCCGGAAGCTGGACCTCAAGGCGCTGAAGGCCGACCTGACCGCCCTGATGACGGACAGCAAGCCCTGGTGGCCGGCTGACTGGGGCCACTACGGCGGGTTCTTCATCCGCATGGCCTGGCACAGCGCCGGCACCTACCGCACCGCGGACGGCCGCGGCGGCTCGGAGTCGGGCACCCTGCGCTTCGCCCCGCTGAACAGCTGGCCGGACAACACCAACCTCGACAAGGCCCGCCGCCTGCTGTGGCCGA
>CAZUXK010000019.1:0-30599 GCA_964624025.1 uncultured Brevundimonas sp. | reverse complement strand
CCCCTCCTTCGCAAGGCAACAGATCACGCCCAGCTGCGCGCGCCGTTCGTGTGCCAAATTGAGTTATACCCACCAACCACTACCGGTCAACACGACGCAAGACGGCGCGAGGCGGAAGATCAACATCTTGTCGGAACTGTCATAATGCTGTTCATTCCCTGGGAAGTCCCGGGCCTCGGAGCGGCCTCCGGGGCTGCGCTCCGGCGATCGACCTCGCCCCGGGCCCAGGTCAGGCGCCCCTCGCGCCGGATGCCCCCGCATGCGACCGCATGGCGCCTGGCCCGACGGGTCGTTGCGAACAGCCGCCAGGCGAAAGAGGTGTGAGCCCCGGATGAGACTCAGCTTCATGCTCGCCGGCGTCCAGAAGAGCGGGACCACCACCCTCGACGCCTATCTTCGCGCCCACCCCTCGATCGTCATGGCCACCCCCAAGGAGACGCACTTCTTCGATCGCGAGGAGGGGGTGAACTGGCGCGCGCCGGATTACGGGGCGCTGCACACGCACTATGCAGAGCCAGCCGGGCGCCTCGCGGGCGAGGCGACCCCCGTCACCCTTTACTGGATACCCGCGCACTGCCGGGTCTTTCGGTACAACCCAGACATGAAGTTTATTCTCGTTTTTCGAGATCCGGTGGCGCGCGCCTTTTCCCACTGGCGCATGATGCGGCGTCTGGGACACGAACCGTTGGGTTTTGCCGAGGCGATTCGCGACGGCCGGTCAAGAGTCCTGGACGGTCCCGGGCCGGTCGGTCTGCATCGTCGCTTCAGCTACGTCGAAAGGGGCTTCTACGCGCGCCAGCTCGCGCAGATGCAGCAACTCTTCCCGCCCGAGAACTTTCTCTACCTCGCCCATGCGGAGCTGGAGCGGGACCCGGACGGGGTGCTGGGGGCCTGCGCCCGATTTCTCGGTCTGGAGCCCTTCGCGCCCGCCCCGCCCCTGCGGCTCAACCAGAGCCCGGGCCGCAAGGTCCCCGCCGCGACGGACAGCGATTATCTGCGCGACCTCTACGCCCCGGACCAGGCCCGGTTTGAGGCCATGACCGGGATCGCCCTGGCGCCCGAAGGCGAATAGCCCGCGAGAGTGCGGCGCCATCCGTGCACCCGGCAGGGGTCGGGCGCCGGCCGACGGCGCGGATCATGGCGGACAGCTTGACCCGGCAGGAGCGGTCTACTCGACTCGGACTTCGGTCCGGTTTCAGGCGAGAGCCTGATGAAGAACATCGACAGGATCGCGAAGCGGCTCCACCCTAGCCGATCAGCCCCTGGCGGCGCTCAAGCACTGCCTTGCGCAGGTAGGCTCCGTATTCGCTCTTGCCGAGCGACGCGACGATCGCCTCCATACGGGCCTGATCGATGAAGCCACGATCGAATGCGATCTCCTCCGGGCAGGCGATCTTGAAACCCTGGCGCTTCTCGAGCGTACGCACGAACTCCGCCGCCTCCAGCAGACTGTCCGGCGTACCCGTATCCAGCCAGGCGAAGCCACGGCCCATGATCTCCACCGACAGCTGGCCGCGTTCGAGATAGGCCTTGTTGACGTCGGTGATCTCCAGTTCGCCCCGGGCCGAGGGCTTCAGGTTCGCCGCGATGTCCACCACCTGCGCGTCATAGAAGTAGAGACCCGTCACCGCCCAGGGCGACTTGGGGACCGGCGGCTTCTCCTCGATCGACACGGCGCGCATGTCGCGGTCGAACTCGACGACGCCATATCGCTCCGGATCATTCACGTGATAGGCGAAGACAGTCGCGCCGTGAGGCCGCGCCATGGCGCTGGTGAAAAGCTCCGTGATCCCGTGGCCATAAAAGATGTTGTCGCCGAGGATGAGCGACGACGGCCCGCCGGCGACAAAATCTGCGCCGATGATGTAGGCTTGCGCCAGCCCGTCGGGGCTGGGCTGAACCGCGTACTGAATATCCATGCCCCACCCCGATCCATCGCCGAGAAGCGCCTGGAAGGACGGCACGTCGCGCGGGGTGGAGATGATCAGCACCTCGCGAATGCCGGCCAGCATCAGCGTCGACAGCGGATAGTAGATCATCGGCTTGTCGTAGATCGGCATCAGCTGCTTTGACGTGACAAGCGTCATGGGATGCAGCCGCGTGCCGGAGCCGCCTGCCAGGATGATGCCCTTCATCGTGTGGTCTCCGGTATCAGTTCGGCGACGATCTCACCGACCGCTTCCTTCCAGGGCCGCGGGGCAATGTCGTAGTCGCGGGTGATCAGACGGGTGTCGAGTCGGCTGTTCGAGGGTCGACGGGCGGGCGTCGGATAATCCGCGGTCGTGATGCCCTCGACCCTCGCGGAGGGGCCGCCGCGCGCGCCCGAAAGGTCCATGATCTCGCGCGCCAGCCCGGCCCAGCTGGTCGAGCCGGCGTTCACGAAATGATAGACGCCCGTCGGCGCCTGGTCATCCTCGACCATCCGCAACGTGATGACCTTCAATGCCCGGGCGATGTCGCGCGCCGACGTCGGGCAACCGTGCTGATCGTCGACCACCCGCAAGGCCGGTCGATCGGCGGCCAGCCGAAGCATCGTCTTGAGAAAGTTGGCGCGGTGCGGGCTGAGCACCCAGGCGGTTCGCATCACCACCGAACGCGGATTGCCGGTACGCACGGCCACTTCGCCAGCCAGTTTGGAGGCGCCATAGACCCCCAGCGGCCCGACAGGATCGGCTTCGATGTAGGCCCTCTCGCCCGAACCATCGAAGACGTAGTCCGTCGATACCTGGATCAACGGAATGCCGGCTGCACGGCTGACTTCGGCGAGAATGGCGGGCCCGAGGGCATTGGCGGCGAAGGCGTTCGCGACCTCGGTCTCGGCCCTGTCGACAGCAGTGTAGGCGCCGGCGTTGATCACGGCGCTGAACGGCGTCGTTGCGAAGGCCGCGCGAATGGCGGCGGCGTCGCCCAGATCGAGCTGGTCCCGCGTCGGCCTGTGCAGGCGAACGTGCGCGGGCCAGTCGGCCCGGGAGAGCTCCAGGCCAACCTGCCCGGCCCCGCCGGTGATCAGGATATGGATGACATCATCAGCCATTACGCCACGCCCAGACGTTCAGTCCTGTAACGTTTGTCGAGGATGGCCTGCCACCAGTCGCGGTTGTTCAGGTACCAGTCGACAGTCTGCTCGATGCCGGCCTCAAACGTGACTGAAGGCTGCCAACCCAGCTCGTCCCGGATCTTGCTCGCGTCTATGGCATAGCGGGCGTCGTGACCCGGGCGGTCAGCGACGAAAGTGATCTGTTCGGCGTAAGGAGCTCCGTCGGCCCGCGGGCGCTTGCGGTCCAGGCTGGCGCAGATGGCCTTGACCACGTCGATGTTCCGGCGTTCGGCATTCCCGCCGACGTTATAGGTCTGGCCCGGCCGACCACGTTCGAACACAGCCTGGAGCGCCCGGGCGTGATCGTCGACGAACAGCCAGTCGCGCACGTTCGATCCGTCCCCGTAGACTGGCAGCGGCTCACCGTTCAGCGCACGGATGATAATCAGCGGGATCAGCTTCTCGGGAAAATGATACGGCCCATAATTGTTGGAACAGTTGGTCATCAGGACCGGCAGGCCGTAGGTATGGCCCCAGGCGCTGACCAGATGGTCCGACGCCGCCTTGGACGCCGAATAGGGGCTGCGGGGATCGTAGGGTGTGGTTTCGGTGAACAGGCCGGTCTCACCGAGCGATCCAAACACCTCGTCGGTCGAAATGTGGTGGAAGCGGAACTTCGCCCGCTCGTCGGCCTCCAGACCGCGCCAGTAGCCCAGCGCCTGCTGTAGCATGACGAAGGTGCCCACAACGTTGGTCTGGACGAACTCGCCAGGTCCATCGATCGAGCGGTCGACGTGGCTTTCGGCGGCCAGGTGGGCGATCACCTGGGGGCGAAACCTGGCAAGCGTGGCCCCCACGGCCTCGGCGTCGCAGATGTCGCCCTGAAAAAACCGGTACCGGCTGGAATCCGAGACCGGCTCCAGTGAGCTCAGAAGACCGGCGTAGGTCAGCTTGTCGAACACGAGAACCTCGTGCGCCGTGTGCTCGATCAGGCGCCGGACCAGGGCGGAGCCGATGAAGCCGGCGCCGCCGGTAACCAGGATTTTCATGATGACCTCTTCCGTTCGGGCGCGCTAGCCGAGGTTGCCCCGGGCCGTCATCGGGACGCCGTCGTAATCGAACGGGCTCGCAAAGTCGACGAGGCGCGGCAGGGCCCGATCCTTGTCGGAAAGAACAGGACCCGTCGGCGGTAATGGCCAGTCGATGCCGATATCCGGGCAGTCCCATGCGACCCCGCCGTCGCACTCAGCCGAATAGATGTCCGAGACCTTGTAGGCGACCTCGGTGTCCGGCTCGAGGGTAACGAAGGCGTGGCCGTAGCCCACAGGGACGTACAGCTGGCGGCCGTTCTCGCCGGACAGTTCGGCGAAGGCGACCTGTCCGTAGGTGGGAGATCCCCGACGCAGGTCGACTGCATAATCAATAATCCGTCCACGGACACAGCGAACAAGCTTGGCCTGGGCATGGGGCGGCGACTGGAAATGGATACCGCGGATCGTCCCCGTGAACGTGGAGCTGGACTGGTTGTCCTGGACGAAGCGAACGCCCACCCCTTTGGCCGCCCACTTCGCTTCGGCATAGGTTTCAGAGAACCAGCCCCGCGCATCGGCAAATCTCTGCGTGGTGACGAGCACTACCTGGTCGGACATTCAGCATTCCTCGAGCGACTATTCGGCTTTGCAACGACCGGGCGAGACGGGGCCGGGCTGGCGGCGCAACCTGCCAAAAACCTCGCCCTCGCCTGTCCGGCCCCTCGCGCGGTCAGGGCCGGGGGCGGCGACCTTCCATGTAACCGTGCAAGAGGAAATGCTCTTCCGGTTCCAGACCGGACGCCACCACTTCCGGATACGTCGTTGTATAGAACTCCCGGTCGACAATACCGGCCCGCTTCAGAATTTTGATCTTTCTGCGCATGGCGGCGCGCGGAAGCGAAACAACGGCCGACGGCTGAAGAATCACTTCACGTATGAGTGCTTCAATTCTAATTTGCGAGTCAGAAAGAAGCTGACCGATGCGTCGGAGTTGTTCCTCAGAACTCCTCGAAATTTCTTCGGCTCGCGACTGGATTTCGACGACCCTCTGATCTTTTTCCGCCGCATCGGCACCCAGGGAATCGACGTTGGCCTGCATTACCTCTAGAGCGCGAAGCAGCTGCTCTTTCCCCTCAAGCTCCTGCTCAAGCCGCTCTTTCAAAACTTCGATGTCCCTATAGGCATCATCGACCTCCGCGCTTCGTTGCTTGAGCGCGCTTTCCTTGCGGTCAAGCTCTTCGGCCATGCGCGTTACGCGCTCCGACAGTTCATCAAGCCGGCTCTGTTGAAGTTGGTGCTCGGAGCGATGGCGAAGCTGCATGGTCTCGATGGCGACGGCGAGGCCAGCGGCCTTGTGTTCCGCCGACTTCAGACCGCTCTCCAGCTCGACGGCCCGGGCGCGGAGCTGATCTGCCTCGGCCGTCGCCTCCGCCGCGCTGCCGTTTGCAGTGGAGACGGCGGCCTGAACGGTCAGAAGCTCTCGTTTGACCGCCTCAAGCTCGAGCACTCTCGTTCTCAGGTGGAGAGTGGTATCCGCCGCCCTCGCGCGCTCCTCGGCCAGCTGACCCTCCAGAAGCGCGATCTCGCGCTGCGACGCCGCGCGGACCTCGGCCAGTTCCGCCTCAAGCCCGCGCGACCTTTCCTCAGCCGCCTCCACAGCGCCCTGCGACGCCGCGCGCTCCTCGGCCAGCTGACCCTCCAGAAGCGCGATCTCGCGCTGCGACGCCGCGCGGACCTCAGCCAGTTCCGCCTCAAGCCCGCGCGACCTTTCCTCAGCCGCCCCCACAGCGCCCTGCGACGCCGCACGCTCCTCGGCCAGTTGCATTTCGAGCGCGTCCAGCCGCTCGCGCGCGGTCGATAAGGCGGCGTCCAAAGACGCACGTTCCGCCCGACTGGCGTCGAGTTCCGCAAGCACTCCGGCCGCCCTGGCGGCTTCTTCCTCCAGCCGGCCCTGTTCAAGTTCAGTCTGATGAAGCCGGGCAGCAATCGCTTCGGCGTTCGTACGCTCCGTCTCCATCTCTTGCTGAGCGGTCTGCAGAGCAGCCTGCAGACCTTCTGCCTGTGAGGCCATCTCCGCCAGCTGGTCCCTGGCCGTGGCAAGCTCTCCTTCCAGCGCCTCGACGCGCCCGGCGCTCTCAGCCAGCGCGCCAACCTGCTGCGCTTCCAGATCGTGCAGCCGTGTTGCCGCCTGCTTGTGCTTCAGGGCAATCATGCTGAATGCGGCGCTTGCCTCTTCCAAGGCGGCGGCGATGCGGTCGAGATCCCCGGTTCCTTCGGCGTCCTCGGCGGACAAGGCCCAGCGGGACACGACCGAGAAGGTCGTTTTCAGCCATTCCGACTCATTGCGGTCCCGCAAGAAAAGAGCAGGATCTAGCTCGTGGCGTCGATGCTGAGGCTTCAGGAAGGCCTCCACGTCCATGATCGTCTGGGCCGACATTCGCGGCCAACGGACGCCCAACGCCTCGGACATCTGGCTCATGACAGCCGACCAGTTCTCCAGCAGCGTGTCGTACGCGCAGAAGTACCGTGGCACGCCTCGCGAGTATCGCTCCGCGTCCAGGACATGTCGCGTCCACAGAAGGCGATTGTGATGCGGGTCGCTGCCGTCGCGCTCGACGAGAGAGCTCACGACCTCCAACGGATTGCGTACGGGGATGGCCACGACCGGATCCACCCCGACGTCCCTGAGGACATCGAGCCAGAACGGCATAAGACGGCAGACCCGCGGGTCCTTGAGAACGCTCAATCGCGCCTTGGGATACTCAGCCTTGAAGATCTCCGCCGCCTCCTCCCTGTGACCGGCGGCTTCCAGCGACTGGAACCAGTCGGCGGGCACAGCGGTCCAGTCGTCCCACCCGCAACCCGCCGAAGCCAGCAGCCGGTCGTTCAACTCCATGATCTTCGCAGGTTCCCAGTACCCGGTTTCGTTGCCCGAGTTGGCCGCGAGCAGATTGGTCGGCAAAGAGCAGCCCAACAAGCTCAGCACCCGGGTCAGGGCGCTGGTCCCTGACCTGTGCATCCCGGCGACGATCACGCAAACAGCCTGGCGCTTGTCCGCCATGCTCTACTCCCTCAAGACGCCACGACCCTCGCGACCGGAACCTTGGCATAGGCGAAGGTCCACCGGACGCCAAGGACGTTCAGTTTCCCCGAACACGCGTCAGGGAAAATGGCTGGCGGCAGGCACCTTGCGCGGCCGGCCCCGATCGAGACCCGTCCGCTCGGGTCTCACCGGACGAACGCGCACCGGATGGTACATCTGCGTGAAGTCGCCGAGCTCGTGATCCGCGACCTTGGACATCAGCGGACTGTAGAAGGCGTCGCCCTGAGCCAGCCGATCTCGCCATCGATGGACGAAGAGCGCACGCTCGGCGTGGGGTTGAACTCGCCGAGGCTTTGCGCGGGTGGCAGACTCGTGATGATAGAGCACGGTCTGGCCGTCATGCAGGACGCGATAGCCGCACGACGCCAGCCTCATGCAAAGATCGACGTCATTGAAGTCGACCGCCATGTCGGTGTCGAAGCCGCCGATGTCGAAGAACAGACGCGACTTCATCACCATGCAGGCCCCGGTCACGGCCGTAGTTTCCCGGGTCGCGGTCAACAGCGCATCTCGCCGTCTCAAGGGGCGCAAATCCTCGCCGAAGGGCGCGAACTTGTTCGTGTGGTGCGCCGGTCCACCGACGCCGAGCACCAATCCGACATGCTGAACCCGATTGTCCGGATAGAGCAGCGTCGGCCCGACGACGCCGACGTCGCTCCGGGCTGCAAGCGATCTCAGTCGCTCAAGCCACCCGGATTGCGGAAACTCGAGGTCGTTATTGGCGAAGACAATGTATTTGGCCTCTCGCGCAAAACGTGACGCGGCGTCGTTGTTCATCCTCGCATAGTTGAACACGCCTTCGTAGCGCAAGATCTCGACCTTGCCGCCGAGCGATTTCAGGTACGCGAGGGTTCGTGGGTCTTCACTCGCGTGATCGATGATGACCAGCTTGACATTGGCTTCATCCGTGGTCGCCAGAATGGAGCTTACGCAGGGCTCGAGAAGCTCGACCCTGTCCCGTGTCGGAATGATGATGACGGTCGGCGCCGGATCGTCAGGATAGTCGATCCGGAAGATACCTGGGGCACGCCCCGCGCGCGCCGAGGCGCCGGTCGCCTCGGTTTCCAGATATTGGTTGAGCTGGTCCAGGACGTGATCGGCGTCCGCGATCACGGGCGATGACCTTCGGCGGCGCGCCAGGAATGCCGGGATATGGGCTATGTGGGCGAGCCGCGGCAGGACCCGAAGCCAGAGATCGCGGACCCCGGTTTCTGCCCCGCCGAAGGCGCCCGGGACAAGGCTGCGCACCAGGTCGGAGCGCACACAGATCAGGGCGCCCAGATCCGGACAGGACAGGTAGTGATCGAGGGAGAAGCCCGGTCGAGCGTCAAACGCCCGGATGTCGTCGGCGTGTTCGGCGATCTCCATCTGGTCGCAGTAGATGAGCTCGACGTCGGCCCGCGCAGCATCGAGAAACCGGAAAACGGCTTCGGGTTCAAGGACTTCACCAGCGCTCATGAACAGGGTGTGGGCTTTCAGCTGCGCCGGCACGTCAACAGCCGGAACCCATCTGATCCGATGATCGCCCCCGGCGATCGCCGCCAGGGCGCCCCGGGCCGGATCCGCCAGGCTCGAGGCGGGCACGAGGAGGAGCTCCCAGCGGCTGCACCATTGGCCTTTGACGCTGTCCACGGCCTCGGAGAGCCAGCGGATCGACAGACTGTCCACGATCATCACGATGCTGAGGACAAGGCCGTCGGTCTCTTCGTCGAACCGGGCGCGCCTCCGCTTCAGGTCATCGTCATCGAGGCTTCCCAGCCGCGCCAGCCACGCCTGGGCCTCCAGGCTGGGGTGCAGGCGGTACGGCGACCCCTCGAGCGGCTCCCCTGTGCGGCGCAGCCGCAGGGAGACGGTCTCTCCGGGCTCCGCCACGCCATCGACGTCGATTTGAAAGGGACGGCTGTCGGGCGCGACCCTGGAGGGGGTGACCGCTTCGGGGTGGCGCGGCGCGGAACCGCTGGCGATCACGATGTCATCGCGAAGCACCTCGATCACCGGATCGCCGTCCGGCTGCTCCGGATCGCTGACCCAGCCCCGGATGGCCGTCCCGTCGAAGCCGGTGACCGCGCCGACGATCCTCGTCGCCCGACCCGTCCCTGCGCTGCGCGGGTCGCGGCCGCCACGGCCGGACGAGGGGGACAGGCCGAGCCCATAGATTTCGATGACGGCGTCGGTGTTCTGATCGATCGCATAGCTCCTGTCGTAGAAGCCAAGGGCGGCGGCAGGATCTTCCCGGAGTTTTGCGAGATGGCCGCGATGGAGCCAGAGGTCGGCGTTCTCCGGCTCGAGCTGGCCGGCGCGCTCATAGGCCTCATCCGCCGCTTCGAGGAGCCCCTGGTCTTTCATCGCATGGCCGACCTGGACCCAGATGCTGAAGTCACCTGGGTGCGTTCGCAGATGCTCGAGGTAGTGATGGATCGCAGCTGCGCGATCGCCCCGGTTCCGGGCGAGATCCCCGAGGTTTCGATGGCTGGGCGCGGCGTCCGCATCGACCTGGATCGAAGGCGATGGAGATTGACGAAACCGCGATCCCGCCAACCGCTTGGTGAACCAGTTCCTCATTGGCCGAGCCCCTCATCCCGGTTGCCTGGCGACATATCAGCTCTCACCGGCTGTAGCCCCCCCGGGGGGTGGGAGGGGGGGCAGCCCTTCCCCCGGCTCGCCACGTCCGCCCCGAACAGGCGGCGCTCGCGGATCCGGCCCTAGAGGTTGAGAAAGGTTCCGTTGTACACATCCAGAGCGCGGATCGGCTTCGTGTTGTCGCCCGCCGGCTCATCGGCAAGGCCGTCCCCGATATCATCGTTGAACGCGATGCCCGCGGGCGCCGTCGCGGCTTGCAGCGTCTTCAGCTCGGCAGAGGCGGCGCCGTTCCGATCCAGGGCATGGCTGCGCGCATAGCGCGCCCGGGCCGCCCGCAGGTCGCCTCGCAGTTTCGACAAATGGCCACGGTTCAGCCAGAGGTCAGCGCAGTACCCGTTCAGTCGCAGGGCCTGGCTGTAGGCGATCTCCGCGCGCTCCAGCTGGCCGCTTTCCTTCAGGGCATGCCCGAACTGCACCCAGATGGGGAAGTCTGCGGGATGGTCCTCGAGGTGGAGAGCATAGTGGCGGGCCGCGCTTTCCCAGTCGCGCCGCGCCCGCGCGGCGTCGCCGAGCGTTCGGGGAAGGTCCCTGCGGGCGACGACCGTCCGGGACGATTTCGGTCTTGCCAGCTTTCGCAGCATCGCTTTCATGGGACGGCCCGGGCGTTCTGATGGCGGATCTGGTCACGGGTCGCGCTGCGTTCCGTGACATCGGGATTGGTAATGCGTCCCTCGTCACGACGCTACCCCCGGGTCGGCGCGGGCGACCGGGGGTGAAGCCTCGACCTTCGCCTCCGGCCCTCTCAACCATTTGCCCCCCACCCCGCGTTAGGGCGTCTCGGTCCTCAACCGAAGACCTCACTCCCTGCAGCGCCTTCATGTCCCGCGCCGGAATGGTTGAGCGCCGCAAGCGCTCGCGGCAGACGCGCCGCTAACGCCAAAAGCGACCGAATCCGTTGCATGGGGAGTTCGCGCGGCGGCCGGACCAGCAAGACCCACGCCATGGTCGATGCCAACGGCCGCCCAAACGGACTCAAGCTGGACGAGGGCCAGGCCCACGAAGGGCAGTGGTGGGGGATATGCTGCTTGCAGTCGAGCTTGAAAAATCCTCCTGGCGGATCGGGCCCACGACAGCGACAAACCGCGCCAGCCCCTCGTCGATGGCGGCATCTGGGGAAAAGTCAAACCCATGCCCAACCGCTCCAAAATCCCAGACTTCAAACGTCTCCGCTATCGCGCCAGGAAGGCAGTCGATCGGATCGCCAACGAGATCAAGTTACCAAGGCGCCGAAATCCGCCACGGGAAGATCACTGAAGACCATCCGGCCATAATCAAAATGATATCCCGACGATTCCGGCCCCACGTCAATAAGTCGAACTCCTAATTGCCGCGAATAATGTGAGTCTATGAATCGTGATATCTCATATACAATGGCCCACATAAGGCGCGACATGCCGCGGGTATACACCCGCACTAGTTATCGACATCGTAATACTGCGTCCAACCAAACTCCTCTTCAGGCCTTCTGATCGAGATTTTAGGCGTTCTCCCGCGATACACGCGAGTAGGCTCTGCGCCGTTGGTAAAGACGCCGAACATGACCGTTGGCTTTACGAGCCCAGAGTCTAAAAGGATGTCATTCAACTCACAAACAGCCTTTACGAATCCAGCGTCGCGCGGGTTACCCATGTCCAAACCTGGGCCGAATGCTCTGTCGACAAAAACGTCGGCTACTCCGCCCACACCAACGAATCCCGCGACGTTGAAGCGCTCCACCAAAAGTGGCAAAATGTCTTGGGCTCGAATTCCCTCGAAGCCCTCGCCGGAGCAATCAGTGTTCAGAAATCGAGGCTCGTGACGAAGCAACTGGGCATTAACTTGCTGGCTATCTCTCAATATCGGCCAAAGACTTCTTACAATTGCCAAACACTCCGGCCACCTCATGTGGCCGTTCCGCCCGATCATGTCATTTGTTGCGAATACGCCATCCATTCGGTCTCTAATATAGTCAAATATGTGTTCCAATTCCACAAAGTGATGAAGGGAATGGTTGGCCATTATTCCGTCAAAGCGTCCCTCGATGGAAATGGCGTTGAGATCGTGTTCCATCGGAAACAGGAATGAAGTCAGCGATTCTGGTAAGGCCGCGCGGAACCGATCGAGCATGATAGGCGATAAATCAGCAGCAATAAACTCGAACTCGATCCCTTTTTCCCTCAGTATACTCGCCACCTCAATTTCTAGCCATCCGTCCCCGCAGCCGATTGATAAAAATCTCGGCTTTTTCTTCCCGGTCGAAGCCTTCTGAAAACTGCTTGCGAAAAAATCGGCAACCGATTCGGTTCCGAAAACATACTGAAGGGCCGGCCGGAGGTGGTTATAGGTCCAGTAATGGAACGCGTCCGGAAGCTGATGCATGTTTTCAACAGCTTCATACTGCCTAATCTGCTGCTCTACACGTAATTGATAGTCATCTAGATGTTCATTGACGGCCATAATGTTTTCCTTTGGCTCCTGAACGCGCCCAGAGATCTGCACTTGCCGCGCAACGCGCCCAATAATCACACGCGCCGCAATAAAGTTCACGTTTTCGCGTGAGAACTGGAATCCGAAACATGCGTTAAAACAAAGAGACCAATCACAAACAAAATGCAACGGACCATAAAGCGAAGGCGCGGCATCACATATGGCCGCACTAAACCGGGATCCAAGGCGGATTTATAGAAATTCCGACGCTACTCTTCTGCAAACTCACCTCTATAAAAATCTGCTTTCCAAATGGACTAAGTCCACGGCGATCCATGCCATCAATAACCGAGCGGAAATCGACGTGAGGAATGCAGGCACTTGCAGCCAGTCGCTCGAAATCTTCAAGTTCTTCCGAATGATCGCGATAAGAAGTCGTTTCTATTCGACTCACAACGAAATCGGTCGACATCCTGGAGAAGTAATGACGAATTTCTTCTATTGAATACTCTTTCCAGTGATGGCCGTAAGTCCCTATATCGAATACATCGTCCGTATTTATTCCAAAGCAACCTGAGTTACCCATGCCCAATAGTTGGCGGTGAACGGATCTGAAGTAGCAAGAGTTAGGGGTGCTAATGTAGATCTTCCCTGAGTCCCTCAGCTTTGCGTAGAATGTTTTCCACATTGGAATTGGGTTAAATGCTATGTGCTCCAGTATTTCCGAAAAAACGATTGCATCGACCGTGCCGTCTTCAATAGATTCTAAGCCATGACCGAGTTCGAGTCGCTTGATCAGAACCAGATTGGCCCCCAATGCCCTTGCCTGCTCCTGGACGTTTGGGAGATCTGGCGGTCCACCTGCCACCTCGGCGCAAATCAGTTTATGGCCCGCTCGAGCAAAAAATGTCGCTTGGTGGAGCCAGTGGGCCCCTACATCGAGTACGATCGATTGGGCGTCTAGATTAGCTGCAGCGAAATCGTATGAAGCTTTAAAGCGCGAAAAATGCGCTCTCAAATAGGACTCATCCGTGCCGCCCCGCTCGTTGAACCAACAAACTAACTCCTCAAGCGAAGAGAGAGGGTCGGGGGTGCCTTGCACGCTGCCGCCCGAGCTTGAGTTGTTGGCCACAGCAATCCCCTTCCAAAAACGCCGTCAGGCAGACGACGCTATTCATGCACCGAAACGGTTGTGAAGAACACTGATCAGTTAAGTGGTATCGCGGATTCAAGCCGCTGCTGCAACACGTGAGGGCTAGGCCAACGCATTTTGCAAGCGGGATGGGCGGGGTCGTCGACCGGCCGAGCCACCTAGGCTCAGGACCCACTAAAGGAATTCACAGGGCATGACCGACCTGTCTCACTGGTGGCAGGAGGAGCCCGTCATGATATTGACAGCACTGGACCCGGCCGCGTTGCAACTCATCCAGAAACCTCCCCATAAGCGCAGGCGATATGATAGAGCGAGCTCCCGGGAGCCAGCTCGGGCAGCCACGTCCCGTCGGGCCTGAGCTTGTCTCGCCACAGTCCCGGGATCGCCACGTTGTAATACTGCGAGAGACCGCGCAGGGCGGCGGCCATTTCGGCGGCCTCGGCCGCGTCGCCGGTGCGCCGATGGCGGATCGCGGCGGCCTTGATCCGCTCGGTCTGGGGCCACAGGCGCGCCGTGGCGTCGCGCACGGCGCCGTCGGTCAGAACCTCGTTGATGCAGACATTGCGCGTGGCGCACAGGCCGTGCGCCCGCGCGAAACCGGTCAGCCCATCCGAGACCGCCAGCCGGTCATCCCGCCCCCGCGCCCCCAGACGCTCAAACAACCAGGCCCACTCAAAACAGTGACCAGGCTCGACGATGCGGCCCTCGACCTCCGGGGCCGGCTGCAGATCGTCCGTGAAGTATTCCAGCAGCGCGCCGCTCGCCGGATCGATGAAACGGGCGGCGGCCAGATCGGCGATCGTCTCGGCCGTGGCGCCGAACCGCGCGCGCCCGCTGGCCTCCGAGAGCGCCATCATGGCTTCCAGCAGGTGCATGTGCGGATTCTGGCGGCGGATCCGCGGGTCGACGATCTCGCCTTCGGTGAACCCGCCGGCAGGGTGGCTCCAGTGCGCCTCAATGGCGCCCAGCAGCTCCTCGGCCACATCGAACCAGCGCGGCTCGCCCAGCGTCTGGCCGGCGTGGGCGAGCGCGAACAGGACGAACGCCTGGTCGTAGAGATCGGCCCGAACGTCCAGAGGGCGAGCGTCGGCGCCCAGTTTGTGCACGAAGAAGCCGTCCTCACGCCGCGCCTGTTCGACCAGGACAGCGATCGTCTCACCGATGAGGGCGCGCCATGGGCCGGGCCATCCGAGCCGGCCGATCACGCTGAACGCGAAGATGTGCCGCGCCTGGACGAAAACGCGGAAGTACGACGGGTCAGGCTCCGCCTCGAGCGTCATGCGTTCGGCGAACAGGCCGCTGGCGGTGCGGCCGCGCTCCGACCAGAGCGGCGCGGCGACATGGAGCAGCCAAGCCCGCGCCTGGTCGGGTGTGGCGGCGGGTGCGGCGTCGCGTTCGGTCAGCATCCCAGGAGCCTCTCGGATCTGGTCTGGGCGATCCAGGGCGCGATCGCCTCGGCAAGGTCACCCCCGCCAAAATGCAGCGCCCTCACACCGGCCGCTTCGGCCGCCGCCAGGTCGCTCTGCTGGTCGCCGACCATCAGGCTTCGCGTCCGATCGACCGGCCAATGACTCATCAGATCCAGCAACATCCCCGGCGCGGGCTTGCGCCAGGGGTGGGCTCGGCGATAGGCGGGCTCCGTCCCCTCCGGATGGTAGGGACAATAGCGCCAGTCATCGACATGGGCCCCGCTGTCGCCAAGCGTCTCGCCCATCCAGCGATGAAGCGCCCGAACATCGTCTTCGCCATAGTGGCCCTTTGCGACGCCAGCCTGATTGGTGACCACGAAGACGTAGGCGCCCGCGTCATTGGCCGCACGCACCGCCTCGGCTGCGCCGTCGATCCAGCGCAGGCGATCGCGACTGCCGACATAATGGTCGTCATGATTGAGCACGCCGTCGCGATCGAGGAACAGCGCCGGGCGGCACAGCCGTTCCGCGATGGTTCGCCGGGCCTCGGCCAGACTGTCCGGCAAGCCGATGTCGATGAAGAAGCCGGCCTGGACCCGCGCCTTCAGCCGTCCTTGCGAAACCAGCCGCGGCAGAAGATCGGCCTCGATCGAGAACTTGTCGCCGAACCCGGCAAGGTCGGCCTTGTCCAACACATACAGGCCGCCATTGATGACGGCCTGCCCCTCATGCGATCCGCGAGGCACGATGGCGGTGACGACGCCCGAGGCGTCGATCGCCAGATGCTCATAGCGATCCGCCTTGGGCGCCCGCCGCGCCGCGATGACGCCGCCGTCGGCTGCGGCGGTGGTGAGATCCAGCCAGTTGAAGTCGAACCAGGTATCGCCGTTGATCAGCAGAAACCGGGAATTCAGCCGGTCCCGTGCGTTGTACACCGCTCCGCCCGTACCCAGCGGCTCGGGTTCAATGACGACATCCAGCCGCGCACCGGACGGCAGTGTCGCGCGGCGCGCGGCGACGTAGTCCTCCACGACGGCAGACGCATGGCCGGCGAGCAGGACCATGTCGGTGAATCCGCGTCTCAGAGCTTCCTGGACAAGGATGTCGACAAAAGGCCTGCCCGCGACCTCCAACAGCGGCTTGGGGGTCGCCCGGGTCACCTCGCCCAGCCGCGTCCCCAGGCCGCCCAGCAGAATGGCGCATTGATGGATCATCGTCTGAACCGGCTCGGAACGGTCCAGGCCTCGGCCCCCTCGAACGTCAGCTTCACGGCGCTGGCCTGCCCCCCCGCCGCGTTGAGACGACGGATCAGGTCCAGACGTCGTTCAGGGTCAGTCATGATCATGATGAAGCCGCCGCCGCCCGCACCGGAAACCTTCCCGGCCCAGGCGCCGGCGTCCATGGCCACATCGAGCAGCGCCTCGACGGAACCTGTGCTGATCGCCTTGGCGGTTTGCTTCTTGGCCAGCCACGACTGTTTGAGAATCTCGGCAACTCCGCGAATGTCTCCCGCCAGCACGTGCGCCTTCATGTCATGCGCGTGCTGCTTGATTTGGTGCATGGCTTCCATGGTCGCGTCGTCCATACGACTGATGCCGCCGACCTGTTGGGCGATAATGTCGGCGGACTGGCGCGACTGACCGCTGAAGCAAACCACCAGGGCGGATTCGAACTCGTTGAGGACCGCACGAGGCAGACGCAGGGGATTGACGATCACCCCCGTCTCCGCGGGCAGAAACTCGATAAAGTTGAAGCCGCCGAAAGCCGCCGCGTACTGATCCTGCTTCCCCCCGGCCATGCCGAGCTGTCGACGTTCTATATCGAAAGCCAATCGAGCGACTTCATATGGCCCGAGCGGAAGCTGCATGGCGTGCACGAAGGCCTCGATCAGCGCCACCGTCAGCGCAGACGATGCGCCGAGCCCCGAGCCGGCCGGCACGTCGATCGTCGTCGTGATCGTCATCGGCAGCGCCTTGCCGTCATTGTACGTCATGAGCATGTGACGATAGACGGCGCGATGGAGCACCAGCCCGTCGCTGATGTCGAAATCGAGCGTGCAGGGCAGCCGTTCCTCAGCCTCGAGATCGTCCGCCTTCAACAGCAGATGATCGCCTGAATGCAGCGTGACATGTGCATAGGCGTAACGATCGATGGTGGCGTTCAACACGACGCCGCCATGGTGATCCGAATAGGCGGGAAGGTCCGTGCCGCCCCCCCCCAGTCCCAACCTCAGCGGGGCGCGCGACCGCACATTGCTGGCCGCCAACGCATGCCTGCCCATAGCCATCAACGACGATCCTGCTCGCGGGCCAGGCAGAGTTCGAGCACCTGACGCATGGTTTCGGTCGAGTAGTGGCGCGCCACATAATCCAGAGCGGCCAGGGCGCGAGGTCGGGCAATGGACGGCGTGGCCGCCAGGATGACCTGCTGCGCCAGTTCCTCGGGTGCGGTTCCCAGGAACAGAAGGTCGGCGGCGTTGTCGATCCCTTGCGCCCCGAACGCGGTCGTCACGACGGGTACGCCTCGCGCCATCGCCTCGATGACCTTGCCCTTCACGCCGGCTCCGAACCTGAGAGGCGCCACCGCCAGATCGGCCTCGGCATAGAGCTCACTCAGGCGTTCATCGCTCACGAAGCCAAGAACTTCGATGTCCTTGCGCCGCAGGGCCAACACTTCCGAAGGCGGATTTGAGCCAGCGATGCTCAGGCGCACCGGCACTGGCGACGCCTCGCGCAACAGCGGCATGACGGCATCGCAGAACCAGGCCGCCGCATCTACATTGGGTCCGTGCGCGAAACCGCCCACAAACAGGAGGTGCAACTCATCACGAGCTTCCGGACGCTTCAGGATCTCCGCGCGGGCACGATCGAGGTCCTCCGGCAGGTATCGGTAGGCGGGCACGGCGCGGACCAGCACCCCCGGTCTGGTCATCTCCGCCATTAGGCTTGCTTCCTCGGCGCTCGGGTAAAGGACGACATCACTCAGGTTGCAGACTTGGATTTCCTGAGTCTTCGTCGCCAGCACCTCTTCGTCGTCCGCCGGCAAGCCTGCGAGCTGACGCTCCGCCATCATGCGTCGGAAATGAATATCATGCCCGTAATAGGCGACGCGCGCAGAAGTCTTCTTTCTAACGGCGTCGATGCAGCTCATCGCGATATGGGGTCTGCTGAGCAGGGCAAGATCGTAAAGATCACTGCGCTCAGCCAGAAACCTCTCGAAGCCGCCTTGGAATCTGGATCCATAGATCACTTCGATACCCATGGCCTGCAGGCGTGGCGCATACTCCAGGTCGTAGTGCAGGTTGTCGGGCCAAAAGCTGACGGCGTGGCCGGCCTCGATCAAAACCTCCAGAAAGCTGAACATGGTGCGAGACCCCGCATCCTTGTCCCACTGAGGCACATAGTGATCGACCACCAGAACATGCGTCTTGGAGACAGATCTGTCGCGAGCTCGGAAAACGTCGTGCGCATTCGGCAGATGCTCGCGCTCCAGAACGTCGCGCCAGCGATCAAGGAACTTCGCAGTGTTCGTGACCTGATAGGCCTTTATGCCGGAGGTGACATCCCGCCCGTGGCTGCGCCCTTCGTGATGCACCACCTCAGACGCCGGGCTATAGAGTGTGCGATAACCGGCCTCTCTCAAGCGGAAGGCCAGATCGCTGTCCTCGCAGTAGGCGGGGGAGTAGATCGGATCAAATCCGCCGACCTCGCGCCAGATATGCGCCGGAACCGCTATCGAAGCACCCGAGCAGTAGTCCACGTCCTTGAGGTAGTTGAACTCGGGAGCCCGTACGTCCTGATTGCGGCCAAAGTTCCAGGCTGATCCATCGCGCCAGAAGATGCCGCCGGCCTCCTGTAGCGTCCCATCCCAGTTGATCAGCTTCGAGCCCACCAGACCGACCGCGGGTAGCGTCTCGATCGGGTCAATGAGCGCATCCAGCCAGCCGGGGAGAACCAGGGTGTCGTTGTTCAGGAATACAAGATTGCGGCCACGCGCCTGAGCCGCCGCGGCGTTGCAGTTTCCCAGAAAGCCAAGGTTGCGGGGCTGGCGGACATACCGCACGTTCCCGCCTATGGCTGGCACGATGGCGCCCGTCGCATCGCTCGACCCGTCGTCGGCCACGATGATCTCGAAATCCCTACGATCCGTCAGTTCGAGCACGGTGGCCAGGCATAAGAGGGTGTCGAGCACATTGTTGTAGACAGGAACAACGATGGAGGCTGACGGGTTGGCGCTGCAACTCTCGTCTTTCTCAAGGGCTCTCGCCTGCAGGCGTGCAACAAGGTTTCGGCAGTCTTCAGATGCGGCAAAGTCCGACTGATTGTCTTGCCACCGGTCCATGAGCGAAAGCAGATGCCAGATGCGGGCGAGCGCAGCCTCGCCATAAGTCTCCAGGACAAGCTCGCGCAATGTGTCGGCGGGCCAGAAATCGTTGACCGGCGCGGGCGCCGTATCGGGAGTGGCCTTGAGGAAAGCCCCCCCTCGCAGAGACCTGAGTCGCTTGCGCAGCCCGGCAAGGACCACGATGGCCTCATCGTCACTGTCGTGCCCCTGCAGGTCAGGCGGCGCGAATGTGGAGTCCAGATGCGTCGCCGTGAGCAGCATGCTTCGCCCCTCAGCCAGACGCCCTTGATCGACAAGAAGATGGCCAAGGTGGCGCCGCGCGTCAGCGTCGCTGGAGTCGGCCGAGATCGCGCGGCGGTAGGCGGCCTCTGCCAGGGTGGCCTGACCCAGCTCCTTGAGCATATGGCCGAACTGGACCCACACCGCTGAATGGTTTGGCGCAGTCTTCAGGATCGCGGCATATCTGGCGGCCGCCACACCCCACTGACCGTCCCGGTTCGCCGCGTCTGCGGCCGTGATCCACGCCTTGAAGCCTCCGCCAGGGGCCAGCGCCACACCCGGTAGCGCGGCGGCGGCGGCGTCTGGCAATGCTGCGGCGACCGCATTCGCTGCGCCGTGCAGAAGCGCCTCGAAACCCCTCGCCCTGTCTCGCACCATCGCCGCGGAGTGCTGCGCTGCTCGCAATGCGTCATCGATCTGATGCAGAACGTCCGTGGACAACTCAACCGCAGAGGCCGAGGAACCACCCGAGCCGACTTTCCCCAGATGGGCTCGATCCCCCCCTTCCGGGCTCGGGGTCTTGGCTGCCACACGAGCTTCCAGTCGGAGCCGAGCCTGCCGCTCACTTTCAAGCTGTCGATCTCGCGCCACGATCGCCTCGGAGAGAGAAGTCGCGCGCGCCTCGAGGGCAGAAAGGAGAACCTGGGCGTCTGACCCGCTCCGTTTCAATCCCTGAACCTCTTGCCTCAGGGCATCTTCCGTCGCTTGAAGGTCGACGCGCCGACGCCGCTCCTCCGCCAAATCAGTCCGCAGGCCTCCAAGTTCTTTCGCCATTTGCTCGCGCTCGGCGCGCAACTTCTGGAAGTTTCCCTCCAGCTCCATGAGGCGAGCATCTAGCCGCGTATTCTGTTCGACTGCGCCTGCGAGGGCGAGCCTGCTGGCGACAAGACTCTCGCCAAGCCGAAGTAGGCCGCCGATGATGTCGGCCTCATCCGCCGCAATGGATTCTCCACTTAGCTTGCCCAACAACTGCGCGATGGTCTCAAGTCTGCTGGCAAGGTCGAATTCGCCTGCAGCCTCTCTCCGCATACGGAGAGGCTGATCGGGCTGTAACGCTTCGGGCCAATCGTCCTCTGAACGCGCCCAACTATCGACCTGCGCGGAAGTGAGCCTGATCGGATCAGAAGAACCCAAGTCGGAAGCCATGTCTTCCATCTTCTGGTTGAAGAATTTTCGACGCGCGATTGCCCATGCGACGAGCCGCATCTGGACCGGCTGACGGGGCAAAGTCAACGCGGGCCAGGCCCCTGCCTGCAGCCCCCGCCAGTACCGAAGGTCAGGGCTGTCCGGAGGACCATCCATCGCAATGAAGACAGAGCCAGGCTCCATACTACGGAACCTTTCAGGCGCTGGAGAGCGAATTCACGCACTCGCGTAGCGTAATGGGACGGAGGCCTCGCCCGACCATTCGCCACGCGGCCAAGAAGTCACGGGCCTCGACCTTGCGCTTCAGGCGCCTCGGCGACGCCCGGCGATGAACATAGGAAAATCTCGGCGCCGACCTGTCCATCGCTAGCCCCGGACAGGGCTGAACGGCGACATACACAACGCGGCATTGTCTGTACCCGAACCAACCTTCGCCAAGCCGCCAAACTTTCCTGCAAGCCGGCGCCGCCGCGAGCTTGAGACCTAGGCGTTTCCATCGCTGTAGCTTGGCTTGCGCGCCCTGAGGCGCGCGCGGCGGCGCTTGCGGCGGCGCACCAGTTCTGCCCTTGCCTCGGCAGCTGCGGTGAGCCGGCCCAGCTCGAATGCCTTGGCCATGTCGGAACGTGCGCCGGGATCAGACTCATCGAGTCGGCGCGTCAGGGCCTCGGTCAGCGAGAGGATGCTCGCAGCCATCTGCACCTCGATCACCCGGGTCCGCCCAATCCTCCCGACACGCTCAAGACCAACCAGGTGCCAGCCGTTTTCGGCGCCGCCGAGAACGAATTCCCAACGTTGCTCCGCAGTGAGGCTCTCGTCCGCAGGACGCCACGCGTGCCGGTCGCCGTTGCGCCGGTAAAGGGAAGGGGACACAGGGAGCTTGTAACGCGCATACACGTCCAGCGCCTGTCGCCGGGCGGCATACAGCGCACGCCACGCCGAATCCTCCAGGGCATCGTCCGGGTCTCGAAAGGGGACTCCGACCAGCTCTTCGCCCGCCTGCGGCGGGCGATCAGGCTCCTGCTCCGGCGCAGCGGCCAGGAAGTCGAGTTCGGGCTGCTCCGTCGTCACCTCCGTGCCTGATGACGGGGGCTCTGCCGATGAATCCGGAGGCGTCGACGGGCCGACAGACCCGGCCAGCGGCCAGGACGGAATGTCCTCAAGCGCAACGGACGTCGAGGCTGACGGCGGCGTAGCCGGCGCTGCCCCAGCAGACCCCGGCAAGTGGTCCTGCCGAAGCAATGCCGGTGCCGGCTTGCGCTCGCTCGCCGGATTTCGGCGGCGCCACCACATCGTCAGTCGCTGGTCAGGGTGCTGGCCACCTGGATGTCATAGACGACGCGGGTGATCGACTGAACAAACTCGAAGAACTTTCGTAGCTCCGCGGTAGAGGCGCTCGGCGCATAGAGGACGTCACCAGGCCTCACCTCGAAGGCCGACGCGGTGAAGAAACCTTCAGCATCGCGAAGATTGAGACGATAAACCACCGGCACGCCACGCGGCGTGGGAATCTGGGACAGGCCGAGGGCGGCAGCCGCCTCAGGCGTCTCGAAACGGAACACCAGTACCGAGGTGGCGTCAGCGCGTTCCGTCTGAAGGCCGCCCGCGAGGGCCAGCGCATCCCCGAGGCTGAGCCGCCCCGCGGGGATATCGACGCTGGCCACCCGGCCGAGCGCGCCGAAGGCCGAGAAGCGACGCGGCGCCTCCCTTAGGACGACCTGGTCGCCCGGCCCGAGCACGACATTCTGGGCAGGATCCGAAGCCACGAGGGTGAGCGGCGCCGACGCCTGGCGGCCCTCGCGGGACACCACCACCTCCAGGTCCTCGGGGCGACCGTCAGCGCCGCCCGAAATCGCGATCACGTCAAGCAGGCGATCGGCGTTGGGGCGCAAGGCGGCCCGCCCCGGCCGGGCCACCTGTCCCAGCACCAGTGCCGAACTGGCCACCGCCTCCTGCACCGAGACCACCACCTGCGGGTTCGCCACCCGCCCGCGCAAGGCGCGCTGGATCGCCTGGGCCGCGGCCGCAGGTTGCAGGCCACCCACCGTGACGCGACCGGAGAACGGGATGATCACCGCGCCGGCGTCATCCACGGACTGGACCGGCAGCGCCTGCGCGCCGCCTGAGGCGAGGCCCGTCACGCTCCGGCCTCCGAACAGGGCGCCAGACGGGTCGAAAATCGACACCTGGATCAGATCTCCCGGACCAATACTGCCGACCGGAGCCGCGGGCGGCAGCCCCGCGAGGCCAGCAGGGCGAGTCGACTCGAGGTTCCGCAGTCGCTCGGTGGCGGCATAGGTCAGGTCGACGAGGGCGTAGCTCTCGCCCCCGTACCCATCGACCGCGCGTGACGAGGGACCGTCGGCGGGCAGGGAGGCGCACCCGGCTAGCACAGCGCAGGCCATCACGGCGCAGGCTTTGGCGAAGGGCAGGGTCAATCTCATGGTCGGCATTCCCGGGCGGCCCTCGTCAGTAGCGGGCGCTCGCCGCATTGGCCATAGCGCGAACGACGGAGGGCTGCGCCGCGCCGGACTCCCCGACTTTCAGCACGCCGGCGACCACTTCGAAGTGGCCGGCCCAATCCAGCACCTTGGCGCGACTCGCCAGCAGCCGCCCCTCCATGGCGGCCTGTATGGCATTCAGCCAGCCGGGTCCGTCAATCGGATCTACGAGGCGCGCATTCGGCACGAGCTCGCGGTGCACATCGATGTCCGACGCGATAAGCGGCGTCCCGAGGGCGCTGGCCTCAAGTGAGGGCAGGTCAAAGCCCTCAACGGACGAAGGCGCGAGGAGGGCCCGCGCGCCGCCGATAAGCCGCGCCAGCGCCTGGTCCGAGAGGTCAGCGACATGGTGGACGTGCGATTGCAGTCGAGGAGATCGCTCGAGCAAGTCCATCACCGCCTCATTCTCCCATCCGTGGCGTCCGACCAGCACAAGCTGAGGCGTGGCGGAACCACTCAACTCAGCCATGCGCCGCCAGACGGTGAGAAGGAAGGCCAGGTTCTTGCGCGCTTCAATGGTGCCGACATGCACGAAGTACGGGGCGCGTGCTTCGACCCTGACAGGCTGATGAAAGATGGGGTCGAGTCCGAGATGGGCGACCTTGATTGGCGGTTCCCGAAGCGCGTTCTCGCGAGCGAACGCCGCCAGCGTTGTCGCTGTATAGCCTGAGTTGACGAGGATGGTGTCGGCATAGCGGAGGGTCGTCTTGACACGCCGGCCGTGGCGTTCCGCATCGCCCGGGCGGCAGTACTCGGGATGGGTGATCGGGATCAGGTCGTGCACCATCACGACGCTGCGAACCCCGTCCTGGGACAGCCCCGCGAGGATCGTTGGCTGGTCGAGGCCGGTATGGCCCACATTGACATAGACTTGCTGCGCAGGCGCACGCCGGCGCGCCGAGCTGGCCATCAGCCGTCGGATGATCTGCATCCGCCTGCGGGTTTCGGCGCGCAGGGTTGAGTCCTGAGGAGCCCGAAGCGCCTTGCGACGCTCGGTTGAGGTCGTGAGGACGTCCAGCAACGTCTGCTCGGCTGTGGAGCTGCCTGAACCGCTCCACCGCCGCCGGAGTTCCGTGCAGACGCCCGCGAACCAGCTCCGGTCCAGGCTCACCAGGTCCCCGCGCCGCGAGCGCACCGGCTCGACCTGGACGCCAGGCAGGCCCAGCAGCCACTCGGCATAGGCCAGGCAGACCCGATCCACACCCGTCGGCGCGTCCCTGTTGGTCCGCGTGACCAGCCGCGTGGCGTCAAACAGAACGGTCAATGCCATCGCGCCAATCCTACTCTCCGCGCCAGCGCGGGTGCCGGCAGCCTCGAGGTCGTCACACCCGGCGGTGCGGCGAGATGCTTAACCAGCCAGCCGGTTTCGGCCAAGGCGATTCTCGCCAGCAGTGATCCCTCAACGACCAAACGGTGCGTAAAGCTCCGACAGACGCACCTGGTAGGCGGCCTCGCTGAACCGGGCCGCCTGCTCCCTGCCGCGGACCTCAAGATCGCCGCGCAAGTCGGCATCGTCATCAAGACGACGGATTCCCGCGCTGATGGCGTTGGCATCATAGGGATCGACCAGGAGCGCCGCGTCGCCCGCCACCTCCGGCAACGAGCCGGCCGTGGAGGTCAGGACCGCTGTGCCGAGCATCATGGACTCGAGGACAGGCAGGCCGAAGCCCTCGTAGAGAGAAGGGAAAAGCGTCGCGCGCGCGCCCCGGACCAGGGTCATGAGCATGCTATAAGGCAGATAGTCGAGATGGAGGATACGGCTGTCGGCGTTCTTCAGTCGCTGTTGGACGGTCTTCAGGAGCGCCGTTTCCTTGTCCGACAGCCACGCACGGCCCCCGATGACCACGAGCGGCGCGCGGGTGCCGGACGCGAGATGCCCCTCGATGATGCGGGCGAGGTTCTTCTTCGGCTCTATGGCGCCAAAGTAGAGAAAGAAATTCTTCCAGCCGAGACCGAACATTCCCTCAAGATCGCGCGCCGCGTCATCCACGGACCGGCTCAAGGCTTCCTGCGGGATCGAGACGGACTGGTAGGTGGTAACCACCTTGTCCTCCGGCGCGCCAAGCAGGCGCACCACATCGCGGCGGGTCGCCTCTGACACGACCGCGATGCGGTCGGCATCGCGCACAATCCGCCGGCACATGGCGAGGAAGGCGCGCTTGTTGTCGAGGGTCGTATGCGGCAGCCGCAGCGGGATCAGGTCGTGGATGGTATAGATGTTCGGCCGCCCCGGGGCGCGCAGCGGAAGGACCGTGGTCCAATGCACCAGGTCGGGCGAAGCGGTCCCGGCTTGGAAGGTCACATCGGTCGTTCGCCGCGAGGCCCGGAAGCGCTGGTTGGCGTCCTCGAACAGACGGCGCGAGGACCAGAACATCTCCGTGTCGGGTCGGCCGCCGCCGGATCGGGGCCAGATCACCTCCCCTGTAGGCGGCACGGGGAAGGCGGATCGCCCCAGTCCCAGGTCGGTGAACCGTCGCACAACATTGCGGAACGCCTTGCTGCGACCTTTCGTGGGCGGCACTGCATCAACCAGAGCCACCTCGTTGAGCACCGGATCCTGACTGCGTCCGGCCTGCGGTCCGTAGAGCACGCTCGTGGTATGGCCGAGCGACTTCAGGTTGGTCAGCAGATTGCGCCCGTAGGTGGCGATGCCTGAGCCTTCCGGTAGGGCTATGTTGAACGCGTCGATACAGACGGAAGGCTTCGGATCGCTCGGGCTCATGCGACGTAGCCCGCCTGGATCAGTTCCGAAACGTGGATGATGGCCACGGGGCGGCCGGCCTCGACGACGAACAGGTTGCCGATCTTGTTGGCAGCGATCAGGTCGATGGCGTCGCTCATGCGCGCCTCCGGGCTCACGGTGATCGGGTTCGGGCTCATGATGTCGTCCGCGACCAGCGCGGTGACGTCCCGGGCGAAGGCCCGGCGCACGTCGCCGTCGGTGATCATCCCGGCGAGGCGTCCGTCCCCGGCCAGGACGGCGACGGCGCCCTTGCGGCCCGCGGTGATGGCCGCCACCACCTCGCTGAACGGGGCCCCCGCGGAGACGGTGGCCGGCGGCGCGTGATTGTCGCCCATCCACTCGCGCACCGTCTGCAGCTTCATCCCCAGCGCCCCGCCGGGGTGGTGCAGGCCGAAGTCCTCGGCCGAGAAGCCGCGCTCATCCATCAGCGCCATCGCCAGGGCGTCGCCCAGCGCCAGGGTCATCAGCGTCGAGGTGGTCGGCGCCAGCCCGTTGGGGCAGGCCTCGGCCACGGTCGGCATCAGCAGCGTCACCTCGGACATCCGGTCCAGCAGACTGCCCTTGCGCTGGGTGATGCCGATCACCGGAATGTCGTTGCGCTGGCAGTAGGTCAGGGGGTCGCGCAGCTCGCGGCTCTCGCCGGAGTTGGAGATGGCCAGCAGGGTGCAGTCCTTGCGCAACATGCCAAGGTCGCCGTGGCTCATCTCGGCCGGGTGCACGAAGAAGGCGTTGGTCCCGGTCGAGGCCAGGGTGGCGGCGATCTTGCCCCCGATGTGCCCGGACTTGCCCATCCCGGTGACGACCACATAGCCGGGCCGCGACAGGATCACCTCGCAGGCGCGGACCAGGGAGCCGTTCAGGTTGCGATCGAGCGCCTCCAGCGCCTCGATGTTGAGCCGGACGACGGCGCGGGCGCGCTCGAGGATCTTTGCGGGGTCCATGCACTCACCTGGCGACGCCGGTCAGCGACCGGCGGAAGGGATGACGCCATACACCCGCGAGCGGGGGCTTGAGAACCTGTGACGCCGCGTAAACCTTCGCCGTTCTCGCGCGTTGGGTTGGGACGAGGGGGCGCGGATGCGCCGCAACACCCGCTGACGAGGCCCATGACCATCGACGCCGCCGACCTTGGCGCGCCGCCCGAGCGGCTGCGCCGGCCCGCCCTGTTTCTCGACATCGACGGCGTGCTGGCCGAGCTGGCGCCGACGCCGGAGGCCGTCGGACCGGACCCCCGGCGGGCCGCTGTCCTGGCCCGTCTGAGCGAGCGGCTGGAGGGCCGCCTTGCGGTGATCAGCGGCCGCGCCATCCCCGACATTGACCGCATTCTGGAGGGCGGCGTCGCCCTCGTGTCCGGCGTGCACGGGCTGGAGCGCCGCGGCCCTGACGGCCGACGGGTGCGCGCGGCGCCGGCACCGGGCGTCGACGCGGCCGCCGCCGCCTTCGACCGCTTCGTCGCTGACAACCCGGGCGCCTTCGTCGAGCGCAAGGGCCTCGCCGCAGGTCTGCACGTGCGGCTGGCGCCGCATCTCGCCGACGCGGCCCGCGACCTCGCCGCCGAACTGGCCGAAGCCCACGGCCTGACGCACCAGCCGGGCCACCTGATCGAGGAGCTGAAGACCCCCGGGGCCGACAAGGGCCGGGCGCTGGCCGCCTTCATGGCCGACACGCCGTTCGCCGGGGCCACGCCGGTGATGGTCGGCGACGACCTGACCGACGAGCACGGCTTCGTCGCCGCGGACGCCCACGGCGGCTTCGGCGTCCATGTCGGGACCCCGCGCCCGACCGCCGCCGCCTACCGCCTGCCGGGCCCGGCCGCCGTGCTGGCCTGGCTGGACCGCCTGGAGAGCCTGTGATGCCCGCCGCGCCCGACGCCCCCCCGTCCCTCGACCTCTGGCCGATCGGCAACTGCGCCGTCAGCGCCCTGATCGACCGCGCCGGCCGCTACGTCTGGGCCTGCGCCCCGCGCTTCGACGGCGACCCGGTCTTCTCCGCCCTGATGGACGGCGCGGCGCCTGAGCACGGCTTCTGGAGCATCGACCTCGAAGGTCTCGTCCGCGTCGAGCAGGCGTATCTGCGCAACACTCCGGTGCTGCGCATCGTCCTGACCGCGGCCGACGGGGCCGCGCTGGAGATTCTCGACTTCGCCCCGCGTCACCTCAAGCATGGCCGCACCTACCGGCCGCTGGCCTTCGGCCGGATCGTCCGCCCCCTGAGCGGGGCCCCGCGCATCACCGTCAGGCTGCGTCCGGCCGCCGGGTGGGGCGGGCGCGCCGCGGATCGCACCTCCGGCTCCAACCACATCCGCTACCTGTGCGAGGAGGTGGTGTTCCGGCTGACCACCGACGGCCCGGTCAGCCATGTGCTGGACGAGCGCACCTTCCGGCTGGAGGGCCCGCTGACCTTCTTCCTCGGCCCGGACGAGGGCTATGACCAGGAGGTCGGCCCCGGCGTCGCGGCCGCCCTGGATCGCACCCTCCGCTACTGGCGCGACTGGGTCCGGCGCCTCTGTCTGCCGTTGGACTGGCAGGAGGCGGTGATCCGCGCCGCCATCACGCTGAAACTCTGCGCCTATGAGGAGACCGGGGCGATCGTCGCCGCCCTGACCACCTCGGTGCCGGAATTCCCCGGGAGCGGCCGCAACTGGGACTACCGCTACTGCTGGATCCGCGACGCCTACTACACGGTGCGCGCCCTGAACCGGCTCGGCGCCGTGGACATCCTTGAGAACTACCTCGGCTACCTGCGCAACCTTGTCGACGCCTCCGCCGGCGGCCATGTCCAGCCGGTCTATGGCGTCGGCCTCGAACCTGGCCTCGGCGAGCCCATCGTCGACACCGTCGCCGGCTACCGCGGCATGAAACCCGTCCGCGTCGGCAACCAGGCGCATGAACACCTGCAGCACGACGTCTACGGCCAGATCGTCCTGCCGCTGGTCCAGGCCTTCTACGACCAGCGCTTCCTCCGCCCCGGCTCGATCGAGGATTTCGCGGCGCTGGAGCCGGTCGGCGAGCGCGCCTTCCAGCTGCATGACCAGCCGGACGCGGGCCTGTGGGAGTTCCGCACCATCGCCCGGGTGCACACCTATTCCTCGGTCATGTGCTGGGCGGCGCTGGACCGCCTGTCCAAGGCCGCGACCCACCTCGGGCTGGTGGACCGCGCCCGCGTCTGGCGCGACCGCGCTGATACCGTCAGGGCCCGGATCGAACGGGAGACCTTCCTGCCGGACGAGGGCCGTTTCGCCGCCAGCTTCAGCGGCCGCGAGCTGGACGCCTCGCTGCTGCAGCTGACGGACCTGGGCTTCCTGGAGCCCATGGACCCGCGCCAGGTCGCCACCTTCGACGCCATCGCGCGCGACCTGAAGCAGGGCTCCTACCTGTTCCGCTACGTCGAGCCGGACGACTTCGGCGCGCCGGAGACGGCGTTCAACTTCTGCACCTTCTGGTTCATCGAGGCGCTGCACCAGAACGGGCGCGACGCCGAGGCCCGGGCCCTGTTCGAGGACATGCTGTCCCGGCGCACCGCCGCCGGCCTGCTCAGCGAGGACATCGCGGTCCAGACCGGCGAGCTCTGGGGCAACTATCCCCAGACCTATTCGTTGGTGGGCGTGATCAACTGCGCCATCCTGCTCAGCCGCTCGTGGACGGACGTCCGGTGAGCCGCCTGATCGTCGTCTCCAACCGCGTCTCGGCCCCGGCCGATCCGGCCGCGGGGTCTGCGGGCGGTCTGGCCATGGCCCTGTCCGCCGCCCTGCGAAAGTACGATGGCCTGTGGTTCGGATGGTCCGGCGAGACCTGCGAGACCTTCACCGGCCAGCTCAAGACCGAGGACCGCGCCGGCGTCCCTGTCGCCCTCGTCGATCTCGAGGCCCAGGATGTCGACGAGTACTACAACGGCTACGCCAACAAGACCCTCTGGCCGCTGTTCCACCACCGGGTCGACCTGACCGCCTGGGAGCGCTCCTATGGAGAGGGCTACGAGCGGGTGAACCGGCGGTTCGCCGAGGTGCTGCGGCCGCTGATCCAGCCGGACGACCTGCTCTGGATCCACGACTATCACATGATCCCGATGGCCCGGGAGTTGCGACGACTGGGGGTGAAGAATCGCATCGGCTTCTTCCTGCACACGCCCTGGCCAGCGCGGCAGCTGCTGGTCACCCTCCCCTTCCACCGTCGCCTCGTGGAGAGCCTGTTCGACTACGACCTGATCGGCTTCCACACCGCCGAATGGCGCGACCTGCTGGAAGACTACGTGCTGTACGAGACCGGCGGGCGCCGCCTCGCGGACGGCCGGGTCGAGGCCTTCGGCCGGACGCCGCAGTTGGGCGTCTTCCCGATCGGCATCGACGTCGAGGGCTTCCTCGCGGCGCGCAACTCCGCGCTGGGGCGACGCACCTGGGACCGGATGGCCGCCTCCGCCGCTTTCCGCAGCATGCTGGTCGGGGTCGACCGCCTCGACTACTCCAAGGGGCTGGAGGAGCGGCTGCTCGGCTACGAGCAGTTCCTGCAGGACAATCCGGACCTGCGCGGCCAGGTGTTCCTGCTGCAGGTCACGCCCCTGTCGCGCGACGACGTCGACACCTACCAGGACATCCGCGCCCGCCTCGACGCCCTCGCCGGCCGCATCAACGGGGCCTTCGCCGACATGGACTGGCAGCCGATCCGCTACCTCAACCGCACCTACCGCCGCGACCAGCTGGCCGGCATGTACCGCGCTGCAAGGGTCGGGCTGGTCACCCCGCTGCGCGACGGCATGAACCTGGTGGCCAAGGAGTACGTCGCCGCGCAGGATCCCGAGGATCCCGGCGTGCTGG
>CAZUXK010000018.1:24527-30945 GCA_964624025.1 uncultured Brevundimonas sp. | reverse complement strand
GCCAGCAGGTGCGGGATGCCGTCGTAGACGCTGAGCTCCAGCATCTTGGGGTCGATCATGATGAAGCGGCACTCCGCCGGGCTGTGCCGGTAGAGAATCGACAGGATCATGGCGTTGACGCCGACCGACTTGCCCGAGCCGGTGGTGCCGGCGATCAGCAGGTGGGGCATGCGCGCCAGATCGGCGACATAGGGCTCGCCGCCGATGGTCTCGCCCAGCGCCAGCGGCAGCAGGTGGCCGGGTTTGGCGTACTCCGACGAGGCCAGCAGGTCGCGCAGATAGACGGTCTCGCGCTTCGCATTGGGCAGCTCGATGCCGATGGCGTTGCGGCCCTGGACCACGGAGATGCGGCAGGCGCGAGCGGACATGGAGCGGGCGATGTCGTCGGCCAGGGCCACGACGCGGCCGTGCTTGATGCCCGGGGCCGGCACCAGCTCGTAAAGGGTGACGACCGGACCGGGGCGGATCTGGTCGATCACGCCGCGCACGCCGAACTCCTGCAGCACGCCCTCGAGCATCTGGGCGTTGGCCTTGAGGGCGGCCTCGTCGACCGCGCCGACGCGCCGGGTCGGCTTGGCCAGCATGGCCAGGGGCGGCAGGTCGAAGCCGGTCGAGGGTCGGGCGAAGTCGAACGCCTGCTGGGCGTCGTCGACGTCCTTGCGGGCCGGCTTCGGGGCCTTGATGGCGGCCACGCGTGGTTCGGTGGTTGGGGCGGGGGCGGCGCGGCCGGCGGCGGCGACCGGGGCGGGGCCGTCCCACGGCGGCGTATCCTCGTCCCCGGCGTCCAGGGCGTCATCGGCGAAGGCGCGGTCGAGGGCGCGGCCGGGCACGGGCGTGGCGGCGCGCCCCGCCCCCGGCCCGGCCGCCGCCGCCGGGCGGACGCGGCTGCGGGCGGGGCGCTTGACCGCAGCCGGGGGCGGGGTGGTCGGGCGGGGGGCGGCGCCGCGGCGCAGCCAGGCGACGGCCTCGCTGACATCTCGGCCGTTCAGACCGAGGCCGAAGGCCAGCAGGCCCAGCGCCAGCGGGGCGGCGAGGAGGCCGGCGACCAGCCGGCCGCCGGGCAGGCCCAGGGCGCCGACGGCGGCGCTGACGGCCCAGACCAGCACGTCGCCGGCGAGGCCGCCGAGGCCGGCGGCGATCGGCCAGGCGGCCGGGGCGGCGAGGGCCGAGAAGGCGGCGGCCAGGGCCACGACCCCGGCGGCCGCGGCCCAGGCCCGGGCCGGGCCGGCGTTCAGCCGGCTGGACACGGCGCCGGCCAGGGCCCGGGCGCTGCCGAAGGCCAGCAGCAGGAGGGCGGCCGGCCAGGCGGCCAGCCCGAGGGTCTGCATGAACAGGTCGGCGAGGGTGGCGCCGTGCGCCCCCAGCCAGTTCGACGGGGCGAGGCCCGAAGCGGCGTTGAGGCTCGGGTCGGCCGGATTCCAGGAGGCGAGGGCGAGGAGGGTCAGCATGGCCACGAGGGCCAGCAGGGCGCTGCGGAAGCGGGCGACGACCGGGGCGCGCCACACGGCGTGCGCCTGGGCGACGGTGCGCAGGCCGAGGTCGACGGCGGTCATGGCGCGCGGAATCTCCGGCCGACGTGGAACGGAGCCCTATCTGCGCGCGTCAGGGTTAAGGGGCTGTTTACCGCCGACGGCCCGACGGCCGACGATCAGCCGCGCGCCGGGGTCGCGGCGGCCGCAGCCGGGGTCTCGACCGGGCGCAGGCCGCGGACGGTGGCCTGGACCACCTCCGGCCGGCGCTCGCCGCCGGCGGCGATGATGCGGTCGATGCGGGCCTTCTCGGCGCGGAAGGCGGCCAGGTCGGCCCCTGTCAGAACCGTGCCTTCCTCGACGCGGATGCTGGCCGGATTGATGCGCTGGCCGCGGCGCCAGACCTCGTAGTGCAGGTGCGGGCCGGTCGAGGCGCCGGTCGAGCCGACATAGGCGATGACCTGGCCCTGACGCACGCGCTGGCCCGGGCGCATGCCCGAGGCGTAGCGCGACAGGTGGGCGTAGCCGGTCTCGAGGCCGTTGGGGTGGCGGATGCGCAGCCAGTTGCCGTAGCCGCCCCAGCGGCGGGCCTCGACCACCACGCCGTCGGCTGGGGCCACGATCGGGGTGCCGGTCGGGGCGGCGAAGTCGATGCCCTGGTGCATGCGGCGATAGCCGGCGATCGGGTGGCGGCGCATGCCGTAGCTGGAGCTGACACGGGCCCGGTCGATCGGGGTGCGCATGAAGGCCGAGCGGGTGTTCTTGCCGGTGGCGTCGAAGTACTGCGCCTCGCGGGCGCCCGCCGGCTGGAAGCGGTAGAAGACCTGACCCTTGAGCTGGGCGTAGAGCAGCTCGCCGGTTTCGATGGTGCGGCCGTTCTCGGTGACGGCGCGGTCGAACACCAGGGTGAAGTCGTCGCCGCGGCGGATGTCGCGATCGAAGTCGAACTTGTGGGCGAAGATCTGGGAGATCTTGCGCACGATCGGGGTGGTGGCCCCGACGCGGCGGGCCGAGGCCGCCAGCGAGCCGGAAATCTCGCCCGTGGCGACGAGGGTCTCGCGGGTGACCTTCTCCTCAAGGGCGCGGACCTTCAGGGCCCCGTCGAAGCTGCGCGACACGGTCAGCTGGCTGGCCGGGCCGGTGCGCATGGTCATGCCGACGAGTCGGGCGGAGCCGCGGCCCGTGCGCGGCTTGGCCACGGCGGTCTCGAAGCGCAGGCCGGCCTCGATACGCGACACGTCAAAGGCGTTGGCGACGGTGGCGACCAGGGCGCGGGCGTCGTCCGCCTCCACGCCGGTGCGCATCACCGCGTCCTCGAAGCTTTCGCCGCGCCGCACCTCGACCGGGATCGCCTCCGGGGCCCCGAGGCCCTCCGGCGCGCCGGCCGCCACGAAGGCCCGGGCTTCCAGCGCCGCCACCTGCTCGTCCGTGAGCCGCATCACCCCGGCCTCGTCGGCCGCCGCTTCGGTCGGCTGGTAGACCCGCCCGGCGAGCAGGGCGACGCTGACGGCCGCCACCGCGGTGAAGACGTGGGGAGCCAGACGCATCGGCTGGCGGCGCGGATCAAACTGAGCCATCGGTCCCCGGCATTCGACGGCGCGGGCAGCGCCTGGGTACGGTAAGCGAACTGGTGCAGGATCGGCGCCAAGGCCCCCCGGCATCCGAGGGATGGCGTATAGCCTGCCCGGACCATCTTGGGAAGACGGTCGTTACAAACGGTTAACCGGCGTGACCGTGGAAAATCCGGGGGTTCGGAGCCTGTGGCCAAGATGTGCACGACCGACGGTCGAGGTGCTGACATGATGCGCCGCCATTGTGCCAGATGTTGTGGTCTGTACTATTCAAAGTGGCCTGCAAGACACGCCCTTGTGACCCAGGAAACACACAGCCTTGACCGGTCCTGATCTGAAACCTGTCCGTCGCCGCCGGGCGCTGGCGACCGCATCGGGCGCGACGCTGCTGCTCGCCGCCGGGCTCGGCGCCGCCTGGCTGGGTCGTGGACCGCTGGCCGAGGGCGCGCTGGAGCGGTGGCTGGCGGGGCAGGGCGTGGCGGCGGACGTGGCCTTCGACCGGGTCGGGCTCGACGGGGCGGCCGGGCGGGTGCGGCTGGGGGCCGAGGCGGCCCCGGACCTGACGGTGGCGCGCATCGAGGTCGACTACGGGCTGATCGCGCCCTGGGCCGGGGGGCTGTCGCTGCGGCCATCGCGCATCGTCCTGACCGAACCGCGACTGCGCGCCGCCTGGCGGGACGGGAAGCTCGACCTCGGCGCCCTGGACGGTCTGGCGCAGCGGCTGGCCGAGACCCCGCCGGACCCGGACGCCCCCTCGCCGGAGATCGAGGTGCGCGACGGGCGGGTGGTGCTGACGACCCCGTGGGGGCCGGTGGAGGCCGGGGTCGACGCCCTGCTGCAGGACGGACGGCTGCGCCGGGCGAGTCTCGAAGCGACACAGGTGCGGCTGGGCGGGCCGGAGGGCCCGGCGGCGATCGACCGGCTGCGGCTGGGTGCGGCCACGGTCGGGACCCGGCTGGCGGTGCGCGGGCGGGTCGAGGGCCTGACGGGGGCCGCGGCCGGTCTGGCGGGCGAGGGGGCGACGGTCGCCCTGGCGCTGGACGCGCCGGCGGCCGCCGAGGGGATTGGTCCGGGCGAGGGGCCGGCGCAGCTGACGCTGTCGGTGGCGGCGACGCGGCTGACTCTGGGCGGGCTGAGCCTGGAAGACAGCCGTGCGGAGATCGCGGCCGAGGGGCGGCTGGAGGGGCTCGCTGGCGAAGCGCCGGCCTTCACCGGGGACGTGACGGCGCGTCTGGCGGCGGCGGCGGGGCAGGCGGGCGAGACGCGGCTGACGCGGCCGTCGGCGGCCCTGTCCGGCGCGGGCCGCGTGGCGCAGGGGGCCGAGGGCCTCGCCTGGCGCCTCGACGGGCCGGTGCGGCTGGCGGCCGACCGGGCGAGCGGGCCCGGCCTGACGCTGGAGGCCCCGGTGGTCAGCGCGACCCGGCTGGGTCTCGGCGGCCTCGGGACCTCGGTGGAGAGCACCGGACCGGTCAGTCTTGCCGCCCGACGCGTGCAGTCCGGGGCTCTGCAGCTGTCGGAGGTGACCTGGCGCGGCCGGCTGGATCTGCGCGCCGGGGAGACGCTCATCGCGGGGTTCGAGGGCGGGCTCGGCGGGCGGGCGGCCTGGCCGCTGGTGGGGGCCCCGGCCGCCGGCGACACGCCCGAGATCGCCGGCATGAAGCGGGCCCTGGCCGATATGAGGGTCGCGGCCCCGGACCTGCGGCTGAGCCTGGCGGACGGGACGGAGCGGCTCGACCTCCGCCAGACCCTGACGGCGACCCCGGCGGCGGGCGGGCGGCTGATCGTGGCGGCTCTGCCGGGACGGCCGCTGTTCGCCTCGACCGACGGCGGCGGAGCGCTGGCCCTGACCTCGGCGGCGGGCGGACCGCTGCCGGCGCTGGAGGCGACGGTCCCGCGCTGGCGGCTGCAGGGCGAGGGCGTGGTCGCCGAGGTGCGCGGCCGGGCGGCGCTGGACTTCGCCCCGGCCGAGGACCTGACCCTGACGGCGGCGGGAACGCTGACGACCGGGCCGGCGGGGCTGACGTTCCGGCCTGTGGGCTGCGTCGCCGTGACGGCGGCGCGGCTGGAGCTGGGCGAGAACGACGCCGAGGCGGCGCGCGGCGCCCTGTGCCCGACGACGGGCGCCAATGCGCGGCCGTTCCTTGAGGTCTCGGACGGCGGCTGGACCCTGACGGCGGGGCTGCAGGACGGGGCGGCGCGCCTGCCCGGGTTCGTCGCGGCGGTGCAGGCCGCGCGCGGGCCGCTGACGGTGCGCGGCGGCCGGGCGCTGAGCCTGTCCGCCCCGGCCCTGAGCGGCCGGCTGGTCGATCTGGCCGACCCGCGCCGGTTCGAGACCCTGGCGGCGACCGGGGCGGCGGCGCTCGGCGACGAGATCTGGGAAGGCCGGTTCGACCTCGCGCCCGAGGCGGCGGCGGCGCGGGCGGCGGGGCCGGTGGCCACGGCCATGCTGCGCCACGACGGGCGCACCGGCGTCGGCGCCCTGACGCTGGACACGCCGGCGCTGACGTTCGCGGCGCGCGGGCTGCAGCCGGCCGACCTGACGCCGCTGGGCGCTGACTTCATCACCGGCGTCGTCGAGGGCGAGGCCCGCTTCGCCGGGCGCTTCGACTGGACCCCGGCGGGGGCGACCAGCGGCGGCGTGGCCGAGGCACGCGGCCTGGCCTTCGACAGTCCGCTCGGCCGGGTCGAGGGGCTGAACAGCACCCTCGCCTTCGACAGCCTGGCCCCGCTGACCACCGATCCGGGGCAGCGGCTGACCGCCGAGGCGGTGGCGGCCTTCGCCCCGCTCAACGACCTGGCCCTGACCTTCACCCTGGCCGAGGACCGGGTGCGGATCGAGGGCGGGCGGGCCACCGCCGCCGGCGGCCTCATCCGCGTCGAGCCGTTCGACGCGCCCCTGACCCCGGGGGCGGAGCTGAGCGGGGCGCTGACCTTCGAGGGGGTGGAGCTGGGCGAGATCCTGCGCACCCTCGGGCTGGGCGAGGACATCCGAATCGACGCGCGCGTCTCCGGGCGCCTGCCCTTCATCCGGCTGGCGGACGGGCGGCTGCGCATCTCCGGCGGCCAGCTGGCGGCGGTGGAGCCCGGGCGGCTGTCGATTCCGCGCTCGGCGCTGAGCCAGGTGACGGCGGGGGGCGGGGTTCCGGCGGAGGCGGCGCCGGGCGCGCCGCCGAACATGGTCGAGGACCTGGCCTACCAGGCGATGGAGAACCTCGCCTACGACAGCCTGACGGCCAGCATCGACAGCGTCGGCGACGGGCGCATGCGCCTGCGCTTCAACGTCGACGGCCGCCACGACCCGCCGCAGCGGCAGGAGATCCGGCTGAGCTGGATGGACCTGATCCGGCGGCGCTTCACCGACAGGCCGCTGCCGCTGCC
>CAZUXK010000018.1:0-24427 GCA_964624025.1 uncultured Brevundimonas sp. | reverse complement strand
CCGATCCAGATCTACGCCCGGCTCGACGCCGATGTCCGGGTCCGGCTGGACCAGGAGCTGCAGCAGCTGCTGCGCGAAAACCCCAATCTGTTCTGACCGGAGCCCAGCGATGTTCAGACCCCCGTATGTGATCGTCGCCGTCGCCGCGGCCGCCGCCGCCACCGTCGCTGTCGCGCCGGTGATGGCCCAGAGCGCCGCCGAGAAGGCCCGCATCGACGCCGCCAAGGCCGCTGGCGTGGTCGGCGAACAGGCCGACGGCTTCCTCGGCTTCCGCCTCGACAGCGACGACGCCGCCCTGCGCGAGGCGGTGCGCTCGACCAACGCCGCCCGCGCCCAGGTCTATGCCCGCAGCGCCGAGGCGGCGGGCACCACGGCGGCCGTGGCCGGGGCGCGCATGTTCGAGCTGAACCTGCTGCCGCGCATCGCCACGGGCGAATGGTATCGCAACGCCCAGGGCCAGTGGGTGCAGCGGTGACGCCGGAGCGCCCGCCCCTCGCCGAGCGGGTCATGCGCTTCGCCCTGCTCCTGTTGCTGTCCCTGATGGTGGCCGGGTTCTCGACCTGGCTGCTGGGCGCGACCTGGGAGGCGATCGGCGGCGGCGAGATGTCGGTGCACGGCTGGATCGCCCTGGCGCTGGGCATCCTCGGCACCTTTGGTCTCGCTTGGGGGCTGATGGCCCTGGCCTTCCGCTCGCACCGCGAGGGCTGGGACGACCGGGTCAACAACACCCTCGACCCGGGCCGGCCGCCCGATCACGACCGCTGAGCCGCCGCGGCGCCGCTTGACCGGCGGGCCGCGGCGGGCGTCTGATCGCGCCCTGTCTGTTCCGGAGCGCGCCATGTCCGCCGTCCTGCGTCCGTCCCTTGCCGTCATGCTCCTGTGCGCGGGCCTCGCCCTGCCCGGCTGCGAGCGCGCGGGCGAGGCGGCGTGGGAGGGGGAGCGGCCGCCGGAGCCCGCGGCGCCGGTGGTGCTCGCGGGCGTCGATCTCGGCCAGCCGGTGCGGGCGCTGGGCACGGAGCCGTTCTGGGGCGTGGACATCGCCGACGGGGCCCTGACCCTGACCGGGGTCGACCGGCCGGAGCAGCGGTTCGCCGCCGAGGCGCCCGAACTGGCGGGGACCACAGCGGTGTGGCGCGGTGAGGCCGAGGACGGGGCCACCGCCATCCTGACCCTGGTCGCGACGGAATGCTCGGACGGCATGAGCGAGCGCGTCTATCCCCTGACGGCGCGGGTCGAGCTGGGCGAGGAGACGCTGAACGGCTGCGCCGAGGCCACGGCGCGGCTGATGGAAGGGCCGGGCGCGTAACCTTTCCTGAAGCGGATGGCGTTATGCCGGGGGCATGACCCCCGTCGCGCCCCCCGCTGACCTGCGCGCCCTCACCAGCCTGCGCTTCATCGCGGCGATGTGGGTGGTGCTGTTCACCTTCTGGAAGAACCTCGACGTCGGCTTCGTGCCGACGCTGGCGACCAAGGGCTATCTCGGGGTCGAGCTGTTCTTCGTGCTGTCGGGCTTCATCCTCAGCCACGTCTATCTGGAGGCGGCCGGGACCGGCGGCTTCCGCTATCGCGGCTTCCTGTGGGCGCGGCTGGCGCGGGTCTATCCGCTGCACCTGTTCACCCTCGTCGGGGTGGGGGCGCTGGCGGTGGTCGCCGGGCTGGCCGGCATCGCCGTTGACGGCAGCCTGCTGAGCTGGGAGTCCCTGCCGGCCAACCTGCTGCTGCTGCACGCCTGGGGCTTCGCGCCCGAGGCCGGCTGGAACCATCCGTCCTGGTCGATCTCGGCGGAGTGGTTCGCCTATCTGCTGTTCCCGGCCTTCGCTGTCGTCGCCTGGCGGCTGCGGGCGCGGCCGGTGCTGGCGAGCGTGGCGGCGGGCGCCGGTCTGGCAGCGCTGTATGTCGTGTTCGCCCAGCTGGCCGGCTTCCTGCTGACCGAGGCGACGATCCGCTGGGGCGCCCTGCGCATCGCGCCGTGCTTCGCCCTGGGCTGCGCCCTCTATCTGATCCACCGGCGCGGGCCGGCGCCGGCCCCCGGCCTGATGGCGGGGCTGGCCGGGCTGGGCGTGGTTGTCGCCGCCAGCCTGCCGCCGGGGCTGATCCCGCTGCCGGCCCTGTGGGACAGCCTGATCGTGCTGCTGTTCGCGCCGCTGATCCTCGGCCTCGCCGGGCTGGAGAACGCCCGCGCCGGCCTGATGTCGTCGCGCGCCGGGGTCTATCTCGGGGAGATCAGCTACTCGGTCTACATGATCGCCGCGCCCTGGCAGATCCTGGCGGTCAACCTCGCCGCCCGGCTGGTCGGGGCCGAGGACAAGCAGCTGCCGCTCTGGCTCTGGCTGGCGGTGGTCGCCGCCCTGCCGCTGGCCGCGGCGGTGTCCTATCACCTGGTCGAGCATCCGGCGCGCCGCTGGCTGCGCGGCCTCGGCGCGGCCCGCGGCGGTCCGGCGACGGCGGCCGGCGCGACCTGACGGCGCGGCGCCTGCGCCAGGGGGTTCTCCCCGGCGTGGAGATCGGTTAAGCGTGTTTTTCCCCGAAACGGCGAACAGTTCCGACATGCTTCAACGGCTCAAAGCCGCCGCGGTTGCGGCGACCCTCGGCGTTCTCGTGGCGGCGACCCCGCTGCAGGTGCGTGCGGACGAGCCCTACTGGCAGTGCGTGACCTTCGCCCGGATGATCTCGGGCATCCAGATTTTCGGCGACGCCTGGACCTGGTGGAACCAGGCCGTGGACCGCTTCCGCACCGGCCGCAGCCCGGAGACCGGCTCGGTGCTGGTATTCCGGCCGCACGGCCGCATGTCGCGCGGCCATGTGGCCGTGGTCTCCAACGTCCTGACCGACCGGATCATCAAGGTGACCCACGCCAACTGGGGCGGCAGCCGCGGCCGGGTGGAAGAGGATGTCACCGTGGTCGACGTTTCCGACGCCGGCGACTGGAGCGCGGTGCGGGTCTGGTACGGGCCGATCCGCGACCTCGGCGCCACGGTCTATCCGACCTATGGCTTCATCTATAACGCCGCCGGTCAGGCGGGGTGGGCCGCGGTCGACCGCCAGGAGGCCGCCGGCCAGCCCTGAGCGGGCCGGGCCGCAGGGCCGTTTTCAACCGTTGATCCGGCGTCAGGCCTCAGACCGCCGCCTCGAACAGGGCGTCGCGGGCCAGGCCGGCGTGGGTCATGGGGAAGAAGTGGCCGGCCTCGACGGTCTCGACCGTGACCCCCGGGCGGGTCGGGCGCAGCACATGGCAGGTGCTGTCCTGCGCCGCGCGCAGCACGCGCACCGGGCGGCCGACCCGGGCCAGGGCCCGCCAGGGATCATGGGCCTGGGCGGCGTAGTTGGAGGCCTCCCATTCGGCGGCGCAGGCCAGCCGCACCTCCTCGCCGGCCTCGAGGAAGCCGTCGGCGACATAGTCGGCCAGCACCGCGTCGGGCCAGCCACGGAAGGTGCCGCGGCCGCGGTAGGCGGCGACGGCAGCGAGGCGGTCGGGGAAGGCGCGGCGGCGGCGCAGGGCCCCCTGCACCAGCGGGATCCGCCCGGCCAGCCGTCCGGCCAGCGGCAGGTTGAGCATCAGGGTGGCCGCGCGTGGCCAGATCACCGGATCGAGCAGCACCAGGCTGGAGACCCGCGCCGGCCGGGCCGCGGCGGCCAGCAGGGCCACCGTGCCGCCCATGGAATGGCCGGCCACCACCAGCGGCGGCCCGTCCAGCCGGTCCAGCAGCGCCACGACGTCGTCGCGCAGGTCGGCCCAGCTGCGACGGCCCTCGGGGTCGGCCGTCAGCCGGCTGCGCCCGTGGCCGCGCTGGTCCGGCGCGAGCACGCGCAGGGCCCCGCCCAGCGGCGTCAGCAGCTGGCGGTAGACGCCGCCGTGGAAGCCGTTGGCGTGCAGGAACAGCAGGTCGACCGGCCGGTCGGTCGGGCCCAGCTCAAGCGCGGTCATGACGCCGTCGGGCTCGCGCTCCGGCAGCGGGATCTCGAGGCGGCGGGGCGGGGTCAGCCGGGCGGCGTCCATGTCTGACACCTAGGCGCTCGGGAGCCGGGGCGCCAGACGCGGCGGGGTCGCGGGGGGCCTCAGCCCTCGCGGCAGGCGGCGCAGCGGCCGTGGGCCTCGACGGTGACGCGGTCGACGACGTAGCCCAGGGCGGCGGCGGCGTCGGACAGGCCGGCCCCGGCGGGGGCCTCCAGCTCGCGCGCCTCGCCGCAGCAGTCGCAGATCAGGAAGGCGGCGGCGTGGGCGCGGGACGCATGGTCGCAGGCGACATAGGCCGACAGGGAGGCGATGCGGTGGGCGAGGCCGCGGCGCTCCAGAAACTCGAGGGCGCGGTAGACGGTCGGCGGCTTGGCGGCCTGGCCGTCGGGGCCGTAGCGGCCGATCAGGTCATAGGCCTTGACCGGCTCCCCGGCCCGCAGAAGCAGCTCCAGCACCCGGCGGCGCGGCTCGGTCATGCGCTCGCCGTCGGCGCGGCAGGCGCGCTCGGCCGCCTCCAGCGCCTCGGCCAGGGCGCCGGCCGACAGGCCGGCGTGGGCATGGGGGTGTCCGCAGCTGTCCGCCATGTCCTTCAGCTAGTCGTCTTCGGTCTGTGTCGCAACGGCGCTTGACCGGGCGCGACGTTATCTCATAACGACACACGCCCCCGTTTCCGGAGTTTCCCATGCGCTCTCTCGTGTCGACCGCCACCCTCGTGCTCGCCGCCGGTCTGGCCGGCACCGCCGTCGCCCAGCAGGCGCCGCGCGCCGCGGAACCCACCACGGTGGACGAGATCGTCGTCACCGCCGCCCCCTATGGGGTGTCGGCCGACGCCACCACCATCGCCGTCGACGTGCTGGACCAGCAGGCGCTGCTGAGCGCCCCGGCCGGCGGTCTGGGCGATGTGCTGAACGGCCTGCCGGGCGTGCGCTCGACCAGCTTCGCCGCGGGCGCCAGCCGGCCGGTGATCCGCGGCCTGGCCGGCCCGCGGGTGCAGGTGCTGGCCAACGGGCTGGGCCTGATCGACGCCTCGGCCCTGTCGCCGGACCACCAGGTGGCGGCCGACCCGGGCGAGGCGACCCGGATCGAGGTGCTGCGCGGGCCGCAGACCCTGGCCTTCGGCGGCTCGGCCATCGGCGGCGTGGTCAATGTGATCGACGGGCGCATCGCCGAACAGGCCCCCGAGGGCGGCTTCGGCGGCCGCTTCGCCGCCCAGTCGTCGAGCGTCGATGACGGCGTCAGCGTCAGCGGGGCGGTCAGCTTCGCCGCCGGCCCGCTGGTCTTCACCCTCGACGGCCTGCGCCGCGAGGCCGAGGACTATGACATCCCGGTCCCGTCGGAATCGCGCCGCCAGCTGGAGGCCGAGGGCGAGGACTTCGAGGACACCGGCGAGACCTCGCTGGAGAACAGCTTCGTCAATCTCGACGCCTGGGGCGCCGGCGTGTCCTACATCGGCGGCTGGGGCTTCGTCGGCCTGTCGGTGAAGCGCACCGAGACCGACTACGGCGTCCCGGGTCACGTGCACCATCACGACGACCACGACGACGACCACGATGACGACCATGACGATGATCACGACCACGATCATGACCACGACGACGATCATGGCCATGAGGAGGAAGAGGACGTCACCATCGGTCTCGAGCAGACCCGCTACGACCTGCGCGGCGTCTATGACTTCGCCGGCGGCCCGCTGGCCCAGGTGCGCTTTTCGGCCGGCTACGCCGACTACACCCACACGGAGTTCGAGGGCGACGAGGTCGGCACGGTCTTCACCTCGGAAGGCTATGAGGGCCGGGTCGAGTTCGTGCAGCGTCGCCAGAACGGCTGGGACGGCGCCTTCGGCGTTACGGCCCTGAGCCGCGACTTCAACGCGGTCGGCGACGAGGCCTATGTGCCGCAGACCGACATCGTCGAATACGGGGCCTTCGTGCTGCAGCGGCTGGACCGCGGCGACTGGGGCCTGGAAGGCGGGTTGCGGGTCGACACCCGCGACCTCGACAGCGTCGCGGGCTCGGAGTCCTTCACCAATGTGTCGGCGTCGCTGGGCGTGTTCGCCAAGCCGACCGAGTCCCTGTTCGTCGGCGCCTCGATCTCGCGCAACGGCCGCGCCCCGACCGAGGCGGAGCTGTTCGCCGAGGGCCCGCACATCGCCACCAGCGCCTACGAGATCGGCGACGCCGACCTCGACAGCGAGGAGGTGACCTCGCTGGAGGCGGCGCTGCACTATGACGGCGGCGGCCTGCTGGAGGCCGACCTGCACCTGTTCCACGCCAGCTACGACGGCTTCATCGACCTGCGCCCGACCGGCGACGAGGAGGACGAGCTGCCGGTGTTCGCCTATGTCCAGACCGACGCCGAGTTCTACGGCCTCGAGGCCGAGGCGCGGATCACGGCCTGGGCGCGCGGGGCCGACCGGGTGGTGGTGAGCGGCGGCTACGACATCGTGCGCGGCTCGACCGACCTGGGCGCGGCCTCGCGGGTGCCGCCGTTCGCCCTGAGCGCCGGGGTCGAGGCCAGCTACGGCCCGCTGCTGGCCCGGGTGAAGGCGCGCCGCGTCGGCTCCCAGTCGCGGGTGGCCGAGTTCGAGCTGCCGACCGACGGCTATACCCGCTATGACGCCTTCCTCGGCTGGCGTCCGGCGGCCGTGCCGGGGGTCATGGTCTATGTCGAGGGCCAGAACCTCGGCGACGCCGAGATCCGCGAGCACGCCTCGTTCCTGAAGGACCTGGCCCCGGCGCCGGGGCGCAATGTGCGGGTCGGCCTGTCCTTCACCTTCTGAGGCGCGCCTGACCGCTCCCGCGGGGCTCCGATTCGTCTTCCGGGCGGCATTCCGCCCGGAAACCTCGGGCCCTGAGCGAGGTTCGTTTGCGGGGGAACGGCGGTTCCGCTAAGACGCCGCCCTCTCCTTCCATCCAGCGAAGTCCCGATGACCGACACGACCATCTCGCCGAACGCCCAGCTGACCGGCAACGTCCTGTTCTACCGGCAGCCGGAGCCGCTCAGCCCGGAGATGCACGGCAACCTCGGCGTCAACCCGGCCGACAAGCCCTGGAGCTTCCTCGCCGGCACCCACGTCGTGCCGCTGACCGTCACCGAGTTCGCCGCCGCGGCGCTGAACTACCCTGTCATCTTCGTCGGCGACCAGAAGCAGCCGGCCGCGGTGATGGGCCTGCGCCAGGGCGACAACCTGTTCGTCGACGCCCAGGGCGAGCTGCGCCCCGACGCCTACATCCCGGCCTTTGCCCGCCGCTATCCGTTCGTCTACGCCAATGACGAGGCGCAGAACCGCCTGATCCTGTGCGTCGACCGCGCCGCGCCGTTCGTGGCCGAGGGCGGCGCCATGCCGTTCTTCGAGAACGGCCAGCCGAGCGCCTACACCCAGCAGGCGCTGGAGTTCTGCAACAGCTTCGAGCAGGAGCGCGCCCGCACCGAGGGCTTCGTCAAGCTGCTGACCGACCTCGACCTGTTCGAGACCAAGGAAGCCCGCTTCATTCCGCGCAACCCGGACGGCACCGCCGGCGAGCCGCAGCGAATCGCCGAATACATCGCCGTGTCCGAGGACAAGCTGCGGGCCCTGTCGCCCGAGAAGCTGGCCGAGCTGCGCGACAACGGCGCCCTGGGCCAGATCTACGCCCACCTGGTGTCGCTGCTGGGCTGGGATCGCCTGATCGCCATGACCTTCCAGCGCGCCGCGCAGCAGGCCCCGCAGGCCGGCAACGCCTGAGGGTGAGGCCGGGGCGGTCCGCCGCCCAGGACCGGTCACGCCACGACTGAAACGGCCGCGCCGGACCCTGTCCCGCGCGGCCGCTCTGCGTTCAGCGCCGGGCGAACAGGGTCCGGGTCAGGCAGGAGAAGACCAGACGGCCGGCCTCGTCGAGCAGGTCGTGCTGGGCGATGATGATGCCCTTCCCGTCGCCGACCGGGTCCTTGCCCATCACCGTCATGCGGCCGCGCAGCAGCTCGCCGGCCGGCGGGTTGCGCGAGAAGCGGACGGCGTCGACCGCCAGGGTCTTGGTGCGGGCCCAGCCGCGGGCGCGCTCGGCGGCGAGTCCGGCCCACAGGGCGTAGACCATGGCCTCCGGCGCGCCGGTTTCGACCTCGTGCCCGGGGGCGAAGCGCTCGACGAACAGGGCCAGGGCGGCCGGGTCGACGGCGCAGACGCCGAGGGCGGAGACCTGACCCACCTCCCAGTCCTCGAAGTGCACCAGCAGGGGCTCGGACGGGGTCCAGGGCTCCGGGGCGCCGGGGGGCGGGTCGATCATCAGGCGGCGGGCTCCTCGGACACCTTCACCAGCAGCTTGCCGTCATGGTCGCCGGTGAACAAGCGGTTCAGCGAGCCGACCGCGCCTTCGAGGCCGTCATCGACGTGGACCTTCCACCTGACCCGGCCGTCCGCGAGCCAGGGGCCCATCTCCTGCACCATCTCGCGGGCGCGGCCGGCGTAGTCGAGCACGAGGAAGCCGCGGACGTTGAGGCGGTGGGTGATGATGCGGGCGAAGTTGGGCGACGGCGGCGCCTTGGTGGCGTTGTAGGCCGAGATCAGGCCGCAGACGGCGATGCGGCCGAACACGTTCATGCGGTTCCAGACGGCGATCATGATGTCGCCGCCGACGATCTCGACCCTCAGGTCTATCCCGTCCGGCGCCAGCCGGACCAGCGCCGCCCCGACGTCCTCGGCCTTGTAGTCGACGGCGCCGTCGAAGCCGAGCTCGTCGGTCAGCCAGCGGCACTTTTTCTCGCCCCCGGCGATGCCGATGACGCGCGCGCCCTTCTGTTTGGCGATCTGGCCGGCGATCGAGCCGACCGCCCCGGCGGCGGCGGAGACGACCAGGGTCTGGCCGGGCTTCGGGTCGAGCACGTCGGTGACCCCGGCCCAGGCGGTCAGGCCGGTCATGCCCAGCACGCTGAGATTGGCGGTCAGCGGCAGGCCGGGGAAGCGGTGCACCGGCCGCAGCCCGTCCTCGGGCACGACCGCGTACTCGGCCCAGCCGCCGGACAGGGGCGTGACCACGTCGCCGGGCTTGAAGCGCGACCCGCGGCTCTCCTCGACCACGCCCAGGGTCAGGCCGCGCATGACGCCGCCCAACGGCACCGGCGGCAGATAGCCTTCGGCGTCGTTCATCCAGGTGCGGTTGGTCGGATCCAGCGAGAGATAGACCGTGCGCACCAGCGCCTCGCCCTCGGCGAGGTCGGGGATCGGGGCCTCGACCAGCTCGAGGTCGGCGTCGGTGACAAGCCCCCGGGGCCGCTGGCGCAGCACCCACTGGCGGTTCATGCGAGCCATGGGATGGTCCTCCTCAAGTCCAGAAACAGGACTTACCTTTGCCCGTGAGCGCCGGCCCTGTCGAGCGTCGCCGGGGCGCCGGCCCGGAACAGGCGTCCCGCTGAGGGCGGCGTCCTGACGCCGCACGTCAGGCGGCCGCGCGCGCCCGGGTCGGGTGGAAGAACAGCGCCTGGCTGATCGCCGCCTTCACCGTTTCCGGCTGGAACGGCTTGGTGATCAGGAAGGTCGGCTCGGGCCGCTCGCCGGTCAGCAGGCGCTCGGGGAAGGCGGTGATGAAGATCACCGGCACATCTATCTGGCCGAGGATCTCCCTGACCGCGTCGATGCCCGAGGAGCCGTCGGCCAGCTGAATGTCGGCCAGGACCAGGCCGGGCCGCTGGCGGGCGACCTCGGCGACCGCCTCGTCCCGGGTGGTGGCGTTGGCGGCGACCGTATGGCCCAGCTCGCGCACCAGATGCTCGATGTCGGCGGCGATGATCGGCTCATCCTCGATAATCAGGACATCGGTGGCCAGTTCGGCGTCGATGTCGGCCTGGGCCTGGGCGATCAGGGAGTCCACCTCGACCGCGCCGGCGTCGAGGATCTGGGCGGCTTCGGACGGGGTGAAGCCTTCCAGCGCCGTCAGCAGGAAGGCCTGGCGCGAGCGCGGGGCCAGGCGCATCAGCCGGGCGGTCGGATCATTGCCAGTGTCGCCGACAGGCTCGCCCTCAAGGCGCGCGCCGGTCGAGGACCAGATGGTGTGGAACACGTGGTAGAGCGCGACACGCGGCGTCATCGCCGGCGGCAGCTGGCGCTCGCCGGCGGCGAGGGCCTCGAGGGCGACACGGACGTAGTTGTCGCCGGTGGCCTGGTCGCCGGTCAGGGCGCGGGCGTAGCGGCGCACATAGGGCAGGTGCGGCGCGAGTCTGGCCAGAAGGCTCATGGGTCTTGGGTCCCCGACATGGTCATGCACGGTACGCCGGAACAGCGCGCCGTGTCCGCTTCAACGCCCCCGGTCACGACCGGTTCCCGCAAATGACTGGCGCTGCGGCCACGGGCGGCATATTTCCTTCACTGTGCGCGGAACCGGGCGGTTTCAACCGCGTTTCGGGCCCCAGACGTCGGATACCAATTGGCGGGCCGCCCTCCATGACTGACTCCCCCAAGACGCCGCGCCCCCGGTCGGCGGCCAAGTCGGCTTCGGCCAGTGCGGACGAGGCGCGGCTGCGGCAGCAGGCCATCGGCGTGCGCCTGCGCCACATGTTCGAGGAGGTGGTCAATGAGCCTGTCCCGGACGAGTTTCTCGAGATCCTGCGGCGCGGGGACAAGGCCGGAACCGGCGGCTCCGGATCGGACGCATGAGCGCGCCCCGCCCGCCGTCAGCGGATGACGCGGCGTTCCGCGACCAGCTGGTGACGCTGATCCCGCACCTGCGCGCCTTCGCCCGGACCCTGACCGGCGACGCCACCGCGGCGGACGACCTGGCCCAGGATGCGATGATGAAGGCGTGGGACGCCCGCGCCAGCTACCAGATGGGCACCAACATGAAGGCCTGGACCTTCATGATCCTGCGCAACCATTTCTATTCGGACAAGCGTCGCTCGTGGCGCCAGACCCAGCTCGACCAGGAGGCCGCCGAGCGCACCCTCGTGGCGGTCGACGACCCGGAAGCGCCGGTGGCGCTGGACGAACTGCGGCTGGCCCTGGCCACCCTGCCGGAGGAGCAGCGCGAGGCGCTGGTGCTCGTGGGGGCCGGCGGCTTCGCCTATGAGGAGGCGGCGGCCATCTGCAACTGCGCGGTCGGCACGGTGAAGAGCCGCGTCAGCCGGGCGCGACGGGCCCTGGCGGCGGTGCTGGAGCAGGGCGCCTACGCCCGCGATGGCCGCTCGGCCGGAGACGCCATGCGCTCCATCCTCGCCGACGCCGACCGGCTGAGCGGAGCGCGGCAAGGCTGAGATGGGGCAACCGGCCCGGCGCGCCGGCCCGGGGCGGGCCGACCCAGGAGGACCGCGGCGCTTCGCCGGCATCCGCTTCCGGCTGGGCGTCGCCCTGGCCGTGGCGCTCGCGCCGATCCTGATCCTCGGCGCCTTCCAGGCTGCGTCCGACTTCGAGACCCAGGCCGATCAGCGCCGTGACGCCCTGCGGCTGGCCGCCGAGCGCGCCGCCGCCACCAGCCGGGCGCGGCTGGACGGGGCGGTGCTGCTGCTGGAAACGCTGCGGCCGGACGCCCTCGGGGACTATTGCACGCCGCGCCTCGCGGCCCTGGCGGACCGGTTGACGGGCTATGAGCGGGTGCTGAGGGTGCGCGCCGACGGCACGGTCGGCTGTGGTCTTGACGAACCGGCGGAGGCTCCGCCCGTGGCGGACCAGGCCTGGTTCGCCCGGCTGCGCGACGGGGCCGACGTGGTGGCCCAGAGGGCGCCCGCGGATCTCGCTGAGGCCCCCTCGATGGTGGTCGGGGTGCGCGCCAGCCGTCCGCTGGGCGGCTTCGACGGCGCCCTGGCGGCGGTCATCGCGCTGGACGCCCTGCGGCCCGACGTGTCCGATCCGGCGCTGCCGGAGGGGGCCGAGGCGGCCCTGACCGACGCGGCCGGGCAGGTGCTGGTGGCCACGCGGCCCGAACCCTTCCGCCTGCGCGGCGAGGCGCTGGGGGCGCGGCTGGCGCAGATCGAGGGCCGGGAGCTGTTCGCGGCGCGGGACGTGTCCGGGGACCGGCGCCTCTACGCCGCGGCGCCGGTGGCCGGGGGCGATGTCTTCATCGTGCTGTCGGCCTCGAATCCGGGGCCGCTGTCCTGGGCCCGGCTCAATCCGATGAGCGCGGTGGTGCTGCCGCTGCTGGCCTGGCTGGCGGCGTTCGCGGCGACCATGTGGGTCAGCGAGCGGATCGTGGTGCGCTGGCTGGCCTATCTGGAGCGGGTGGCGGCGATCTACGCCCGCGGTCGCTTCCGGGTGCGGCCGGTGCACGCCCGCGAGGCGCCGCTGGAGATCCGCCTGCTCGGCGATGCACTCAGCGACATGGCCGACGGCATCGACCGGCGCGACCGCTCGCTGACGGACTCGCTGGCGGAGAAGGACGCCCTGCTCCGCGAGGTGCACCACCGGGTGAAGAACAACCTGCAGATCATCTCGTCCCTGCTGTCGATGCAGCAGCGGGCCCTGACCGATGCGGCGGCCAGGACAGCGCTGGGCGACACGCGCCAGCGCATCGCGGCCCTCGCCCTGATCTACCGCACCCTCTACCAGAGCAACGACATCCGCCACGCCGACCTGCGCGAGTTCCTGACCGATCTGGTCGGCCAGCTGATCGCCTCGGAGAGCGGCCGCGGGCCGGTGGTCACCAGCGCGGTCGAGGCCGATTCTCTCGTCGCCGATCCGGACAAGCTGGCGCCGCTGGCGCTCTGGCTGGTGGAGGCGGTGAGCAACGCCCGGAAGCACGCCTTCGCCGGGCGGGGCGGCCACCTGGCCGTGCGTTTCCGCGTGCGCGGCCCGACCAGCGAGCTGGAGGTGCGCGACGACGGGCCCGGCGCGCCGATGGATCGGCTGACCCCGGGGGTCGGCTCCACCCTGATGCAGGCCTTCGCCCGCCAGCTGCGCGGCGAGATGCGCCTTGAGGCGCCCGAGGGCGGCGGAGTCATCGCCCGGCTGGTGTTCCCCACCCCCGAGGCGCTGCGGCCGATCGATCCGCGCGACCTCGCCGGCCCCGGACCGAAATCTGAGCCGGAGTTGGACGCCGTCAAACCCGGCCCGGATTTCGGTCCAGTTTAAACCGGGAGCCTGATTCACGGCATCGATGGACTCGCGAGGCGATTCCATCTCAACCGATCAGGCTCAGCCGGGGGAACCCCCGCCGAAGCCTGACGTTCTGGCCGGGTCGGGATTTCCGGCGGCCGGTTGCGGTCGCCCGTCACAGGAGCAGACGATGCGCAGGATCTTTGTCTTCGCCGCCGCCGCCGCCGCCCTCGCCGTGGCCGCGTGCAACACCGTCGCCGGGGTCGGCGAGGACGTCGAGGCCGCCGGCCAGGCGACCACCGAGGCCGCCCGCGAGGCCCAGAACCAGGCGCTCTCCGGGGTCACACGTCCGCGGCCGCGAGACAGGCCCCGCCGGTTCGCCGGCGGGGCTTTTCCGTGTCGCCGTCGCCGTCTAGGGTCCCCGCAAAAGCCGGGGGGAATGGCGCATGGGCAAGACGGACCAGGCAGCGGAGCCGGGGCAGCGGACAGTCGTGGGGGCCTCGGCCGCCGGGACCGCCTTCGAGTGGTACGACTTCTTCATCTTCGGGTCGCTGACCACCATCATCGCCCGGCACTTCTATGCCGACGTGGGGGAGGCCACGAGCTACATCCTCGCGCTGCTGACCTTCGGCGTCGGCTTCGTGGTGCGGCCGCTCGGGGCGCTGGTGTTCGGCTGGTTCGGCGACCGCACCGGGCGCAAGACGACCTTCCTGGTGACCATCACCCTGATGGGGGTGGCGACCGTCGCCATCGGCGTCCTGCCCGACTATGACCAGATCGGCATCCTCGCGCCGATCCTGCTGATCTTCCTCAGAATCCTTCAGGGCTTCGCGCTGGGCGGCGAATACGGCGGGGCGGTGATCTACGTCGCCGAGCACGCGCCGGACCACAAGCGCGGCTATCTGACCGGCTGGATCCAGACCACGGCGGCGCTGGGCCTGATCGGGGCGCTGAGCGTGATCCTGATCACCCGCTGGATTGTCGGGGTCGAGGCCTTCGACGAGTGGGGCTGGCGCATCCCCTTCCTGCTGTCGGCCTTCCTGCTGGCCATCTCCCTGTGGATCCGGCTCAAGCTCAACGAGAGCCCGGCCTACAAGCGGATGGAGGCCGAGGGCGGCGAGCGGCGCGCGCCGTACAAGGAGTCCTTCCTGACCTGGCGCAACGGCCGCTTCGTGCTGCTGGCCCTGTTCGGCATCATGATCGCCCAGGGCGCGGTCTGGTACTGCGGCTACTTCTATACGCGCTTCTTCATGGAGCGGGTGCTGAAGGTCGAGGTGGCCACCGTCGACAAGCTGGTGCTGGCGGTCACCGTGGTGTCGGCCGGGCTCTATGTCTTCTTCGGCTGGCTGTCCGACAAGGTCGGGCGCAAGCCGGTCATGCTGGGCGGCATGGTGCTGGCGCTGGTGGCCTTCTTCCCCGGCTTCAACGCCCTGACCCGGGCCGCCAATCCCGATCTGGCCGCGGCCCAGGCGCGGGCCCCGGTGGTGGTGGTGGCCGATCCGGCGACCTGCGCCGTGCAGTTCGATCCGGTCGGCAAGACCGCCTTCGCCAGCTCCTGCGACATCGCCAAGAGCGTGCTGTCGAACGCCGGGGTGTCCTACAGCAACGCGGCGGCCCCGGCGGGGACGGTGGCGCGGGTGCGCGTGGGCGTGGTCGAGGTGGCCTCCATCGAGGGCGAGGGGCTGGCTCCGGCCGAGCTGGCGGCGGCGCGGACCCAGGTGCAGGGCCGCATCCAGACAGCGCTGGCGGCGGCCGGCTATCCTGACCGGGCCGACCCGGCGGAGGTCGACCTGGTGCAGGTGTTCCTGATCCTGATGGTGTTCATCGTGGCCGCCACGGCGCTCTACGGGCCGCAGGCGGCGGCGCTGGTGGAGCTGTTCCCGACGCGCATCCGCTACACGGCCATGAGCCTGCCGTACAACGTCGGCACCGGCTGGGTCGGGGGCCTGTTGCCCGCGGCCAGCTTCGCGCTCGTGGCGGCCTCGGGGAACATCTATTTCGGCCTCTGGTACGCCGTCGGCTTCACCGCGGTGGCCCTGATCGTCAGCCTGATCTGGCTGCCGGAGACCCGCGGCCGGGATCTGAACAACATCCAGACCTGAGGCGTTTCCGCCCCGAGCCCCGAGAAGGAACGCCCCATGACCTCGCCCCGCGACGCCGGCCTGACGCTGATCCGCGAACACGCCCTGATCGACGGGGCGGCGGTGACCGGCGACCGCTGGATCGACGTCGATGATCCGGCCACCGGCGAGATCGTCGGCCGCGTGCCCGATCTGGGCGAGGCGGAGACGCGGCGCGCCATCGACGCGGCCGGGCGCGACTTTCCCGCCTGGGCCGCCGAGAACCCGCACCGCCGCGCCGCCATCCTGCGCGACTGGGCCCGGCTGGTGGACGAGCAGACCGAGGCGCTGGGCGCCCTGATGGCCATCGAGAACGGCAAGCCGTTCGAGGAGGCGAAGGGCGAGGCGGCCTACGCCAACGGCTTCCTCAAATGGTTCGCCGGCGAGGCCGAGCGGCTGATCGGCGAGACCCAGGCCAGCCCGCTGGGCCACACCCTGCTGACCTTCCGGCAGGCGGTCGGGCCCTGCGCCCTGATCACGCCGTGGAACTTCCCGGCGGCGATGCTGACGCGCAAGCTGGGCCCCGCCTTCGCGGCGGGCTGCACGGCGGTGGTCAAGCCGGCCAGCCAGACGCCCTTCACCGCCCTCGCCCTCGCCGGGCTGGCGTACAAGGCCGGCGTGCCGTCGGGGGCGCTGAGCGTGGTCACCGGCGATGCGGCGACCATCGGCGGGGTGCTGACCGCGGCCCCGGAGATCCGCAAGCTCAGCTTCACCGGTTCGACCCCGGTGGGGCGCAAGCTGATGGAACAGTGCGCCCCGACCCTGAAGCGGCTGTCGATGGAGCTGGGCGGGGCCGCGCCGCTGATCGTCTTCGCCGACGCCGACCTCGACCTGGCGGTGGCCGAGACCCTCAAGGGCAAGTTCCGCAACGCCGGCCAGACCTGCGTCTGTCCCAACCGGGTCTATGTCGAGCGGCCCGTGGCCGAGGACTTCGCCCGGCGTCTGGCCGCGGCGGTCGCCGCCCTGCCGGTGGGCGGGGCCTTCGAACCCGGGGTCAAGGTGGGACCGCTGATCGAGGAGAAGGCGATCCGGAAGGTGCAGGACCATCTGGCCCTGACCCGGGCGGCCGGCGGCGAGGTGCTGACCGGCGGCGAGCCCCATCCCCGCGGCGGCCGCTTCTTCCAGCCGACGGTGACGCTGGGCGGGGACGAGGGCCTGTTCCGACGCGAGGAGACGTTCGGGCCGCTGATCCCGGTCTTCCCGTTCGACACCGAGGCCGAGGTGCTGGCCCTGGCCAACGGCTCGGAGTTCGGCCTGGCGTCCTATCTGTTCACCCGCGACCTCGACCGGGCCCTGCGCGTCGGCCGGGCCATCGAGGCGGGCATGTGCGGCGTCAACACCGGCCTGATGTCGACCCCGGTCGCCCCCTTCGGCGGGGTCAAGTCGTCCGGCTACGGCCGCGAGGGCTCGATCCACGGGATCGACGAGTATGTCGAGATCCGGACGCTGACGCTGGCGCTGGGGTAGGGGTCAGACCTTCTGCAGCCCGGCGATGAAGGCGTTGAACTCGTCCACGTCCCACGCCTTGCCGTCGTTCCAGAAACGGCCGAGGGCGGCGTGGTTGAGTCGGACCCAGGCGATCACGGACGGGGCCATCCGGGCCACGTCGCGGTCGTCGAGACTGCTGGCCAGGACACGCGGGTCCGGTCCCACCGCGACGGAGAAGCTGGGCTGATCACCGCCGGCCTTGAGATAGTACTTCACCCGCGGGCCGTGGGGCCCCATCGCGGTCGAGATGAAAATGACGCCAGGGATGCCGGTGTGTCGTTCCTTGAGGTTCGTCATCTCGAAGACGTCCTCCTCCCCGAGCGCGCGCAGCTCCTCGTCGAGCGTGGGCTCGCGGTCGGTCCATGACGCAGCGCGCTCCTCAAGCGTCATGGGCCTCAGACCTTCTTGAGGCTGCGGCCGAACTCGGCGACGTCGGCGATGTCGAGGCTTTCGCCCTCGAACCAGAAGGTGGTCAGGGCCTCGTGATTGAGCGCGACCCAGGCGAGGGCCTGCGGCGCGATCGCGTTCAGGTCGCGCTCGTCGAGGCTGCTGGCCAGAACGCGCGGGTTCGGGCCGATCGAGATCGAGGCGCTGGGCTGGTGGCGGCCCTTCTTCAGATAGACCTTCACCCGCGGCCCGTGCTGGCCCAGCGCGGTCGAGATGAAGATGTGGGCGAGGACGCCGGTCCAGTCGGGAGGAAGGTAGGCCATCTCGACAAGGTCCTCCTCGCCCAGCGCGCGCAGCTCCTCATCGAGCGTGGGCTCGCGGTCGGTCCAGACGGCGACGGTCTCGTGAACGCTCATGGCCCGCCAGTCTACCATAGCCCCGCCCCCGGGGCAGTGATCCCATCACCCCGTCACCCCCGGGCTTGTCCCGGGGGGCCATCGTTCCGCCGAACGCGACCGCCAGAGGCTGCTGGCGGAACGTCAAGGCCATGCGCGGTGGCGCTTGAACTCGCCATGGGCCCCCGGGACAAGCCCGGGGGTGATGATCATCTGAAACCAGCCGCGATGTGTCGTCGGCTTCAGGGGCTCTAGCCTACACCGGCAGCGCCGCGCGCTTGACCACGGTGCGCATGGCGACCGAGGAGGAGACGCGGTTGACGCCGGGCAGGCGGGTCAGGGCCTTGGCGTGCAGGCGCTCGAGGTCGTCGACGTCGCGCACCACCAGCCGCAGCAGATAGTCCGAGCCGCCGGTCATCAGATAGCACTCCATCACCTCCGGCACGGCGACGACGGCCTGTTCGAAGGCGGTCAGGGCGGCCTCGGCCTGGGAGGCGAGGGTGACGGTGACGAAGACGCTGATCGGCAGGCCGACGGCGCGCTCGGCGATGACGGCGGCGTAGCGGGCGATGACGCCGGAGGCCTCCAGCGCCTTGAGACGACGCAGGCAGGCGCTCTCGGACAGGGCCACCTGGCGGGCCAGATCGGCGTTGGTCATGCGCCCGTCCGCCTGCAGCAGGCGCAGGATGCGGCGGTCAAGCGCGTCGAGCTCGACAGCAGAAACGGTCTTCATCGGGCGCTCCGTTCGCAGGTTCTGTGAAGATAGCGGCGAGCGGCCGCTGAAAGAAGCACGAACCTGCGTTCGCTGCGGGCGTATCCTGCGCCCAAACAGAACAGCCAGGGAGGACGCCATGCGCGTCGGCGTACCGAAGGAAATCAAGACCAACGAGCACCGCGTCGGCCTGACCCCGACGGCCGTGCGCGAGTATGTGGCCCGCGGCCATGCGGTGACGGTCGAGGCCGGGGCCGGCCTCGGGGCCGGCTTCACCGACGAGGCCTACGTCAAGGCCGGCGCCAGCCTCGGCCCCGACGCCGCCAGCGTCTTCGCCGGGGCCGAGATGATCGTGAAGGTGAAGGAGCCCCAGCCGTCCGAATGGGTGCGGCTGCGCGAGGACCAGATCCTGTTCACCTATCTGCACCTGGCCCCGGACCCGGAGCAGACGAAGGGGCTGATGGCCTCGGGCTGCGCCGCCGTGGCCTATGAGACGGTGACCGACGCGCGCGGCGGCCTGCCGCTGCTGGCCCCCATGTCCGAGGTGGCCGGGCGCATCGCCGTGTTCTCGGCGGCGGAGACGCTGCTGAAGCACAACGGCGGCATGGGCCTGCTGTTCTGCGGCGTGCCGGGGGTGGCCCCGGCGCGGGTGCTGGTGCTGGGCGGCGGCGTGGTCGGGATGAACGCGGCGCGCATGGCCATGGGGCTGGGCGCCGAGGTGGTGGTGCTGGAGCGCTCGATCCCGCGCATGCGCGAGATCGACGAGCTGACCGGCGGCCGGGTCATCACCCGCTATTCCTCGATCGGCGCGATCGAGGAAGAGCTGCTGAAGGCCGATGTGGTGATCGGCGCGGTGCTGGTGCCGGGGGCTGAGGCGCCCAAGCTGGTCAAGCGCGCGCACCTGAAGGCGATGAAGCCCGGCTCGGTGCTGGTGGATGTGGCCATCGACCAGGGCGGCTGTTTCGAGACCAGCCGGGCCACGACCCACGAGGACCCGACCTATGTGGTCGACGGGGTGGTGCACTATTGCGTCGCCAACATGCCGGGCGCGGCCCCGCGCACCAGCTCGGAGGCGCTCAACAACGCCACCCTTCCGTTCGGCCTCGCCCTGGCCGATCACGGGCTGGACGCCCTGAAGCGCGACCCGCACCTGGCCCGCGGCCTGAACGTGCTGAAGGGCCAGATCACCTATCCGGCGGTGGCCCAGGCCCTGGGACTGGACTGGAGCGATCCGTTCGGCGTCTGGCCGCACGGCTGATTTCCGGAAGGCGGGGGGCGACGAAACGCTGGCGCTTGCGTTAGGTTGCGGACCTCCCCGCTGTTCAGGACCATCATGACCCAGTCGCCCCCCCGCGTCCGCAAGGCCGTGCTGCCGGTCGCCGGCCTCGGCACCCGCGTGCTGCCCGGCACCAAGACCACGCCGAAGGAACTGCTCAACGTCGTCGACCGGCCGATCCTCAGCTACATCGTGGCCGAGGCGCGCGAGGCGGGCATCGAGCACATCGTCTTCGTCACCGGCCGCTTCAAACAGGCCATCGAGGACTATTTCGACCACCAGGTGGAGCTGGAGGCCCAGCTGAAGGCCAAGGGCAAGACCGACATCCTCGACCAGCTGACCGGCGAGCTGCCGGTCCCGGGCGAGATGAGCTTCACCCGCCAGATGTCGCCGCAGGGGCTGGGCCATGCGGTGTGGTGCGCCCGCGACATCGTCGGGCGCGAGCCCTTCGCCGTGCTGCTGCCGGACGTGATCGTCGACGGCGAGCCGGGAGCCCTGAAGCAGCTACTCGACGCCTGGGGCGAGGTCGGCGGCAATGTCATCGGCGTCGAGGCGGTGCCCGAGGACCAGACCCACAAGTACGGCATCGTCGATCCGGAAAGCCGCGACGGCGCCCGCATCCGCATGAAGGGCATGGTCGAGAAGCCGGCGAAGGGCACGGCCCCGTCGAACCTGTCGATCGCCGGCCGCTATGTGCTGCAGCCGGAGATCTTCGACCTGCTGGCGGACCAGGATCCGGGCGCCGGCGGCGAGATTCAGCTGACCGACGCCATGGTCCGGCTGATGGCGACCCAGCCCTTCACCGCGGTGGAATACGCCGGCGTGACCCACGACTGCGGCGACAAGATCGGCCTGCTGCGGGCCAATGTGGCCCTGGCCCTGAAGCGTCCGGACCTGGGCGCCGCGGCGCGCGAGGCGGTTGCGGCGCTGCTGTGACGCGGCCATGACCGTAGGGGACCGGGTTTCGCCGGTCCTCGCCTTCGGCTAGGCACGCAGGAACGACAAGGCGAGGAAACAAAGATGCGCGTGTTGATCCTGGGCGGCGACGGCTTCTGCGGCTGGCCTACGGCCCTGCACCTGTCGGCCCGCGGCTGGGACGTGACGATCGTCGACAACCTCAGCCGCCGGAACATCGACAACGAGCTGGAGGTTCAGTCCCTGACGCCGATCCGGCCGATGGGCGAGCGCATCGCTGCGTGGAAAGAGGTGTCCGGCCGCGAGATCGGCTTCGTCAACATGACGGTGGGCAAGGAGTTCGACCGGCTGGTCGAGCTGATCCGCAGCGAGCGCCCGGACAGCGTGGTGCACTTCGCCGAACAGCGCGCCGCGCCCTATTCGATGAAGTCGGCCCGGCACAAGCTCTACACCGTCGACAACAATCTGAACGCCACCAACCACCTGCTGGCGGCGATCGTCGAGAGCGGGCTGGACGTGCACCTCGCCCACCTCGGGACAATGGGCGTCTATGGCTACACCACCGCCGGCCTGCGCATCCCCGAGGGCTATCTGAAGGTCACGGTCGACACCGACTTCGGCCCGGCCGAGCAGGAGATCCTGTTCCCGCCGAACCCGGGCTCGATCTACCACATGACCAAGACCCAGGACGCCCTGCTGTTCCAGTTCTACGCCAAGAACGACGGGCTGCGGATCACCGACCTGCACCAGGGCATCGTCTGGGGCGCCCAGACCGAGGAGACCCGCAAGGACGAGCGCCTGATCAACCGCTTCGACTATGACGGCGACTACGGCACGGTGCTGAACCGCTTCCTGATGCAGGCGGCGGTGGGCTATCCGCTGACCGTGCACGGCTCGGGCGGGCAGACCCGGGCCTTCATCCACATCCAGGACACGGTGCGCTGCGTCGAGCTGGCGCTGAAGAATCCGCCCAAGCGCGGCGAGCGGGTCAAGATCCTCAACCAGATGACCGAGAGCCGGCGCGTGCGCGACCTGGCGCAGATGGTCGCCGACATGACCGGGGCCGAGATCCATAACGTCCCCAACCCGCGTCAGGAGGCTGACGAGAACGAGCTGGTGGTGGCCAATGACCAGTTCCGCGACCTGGGCCTGAAGCCGATCACCCTGGCCGAGGGGCTGATGGCGGACGTGACCGAGATCGCCCGCCGCTACGCCCACCGCGCCGACCTGACCAAGGTGCCGTGCGTGTCGCACTGGAACGCCGCCCGCGCCGCCGCGGCGGGCGACCCGGTGGCGGTGACCCCCGCGGCGCGCAAGGCGGGCTGAGTGGCCTCAGCCGGGCCGCTGCTGGTCTTCGGGGCGGGGTATCTGGGCCGTCGGGCGCTGGACGCGGCCCGCGCCCGGGGCCGGGCCACGCTCGGCACCTCGCGCGATCCCCAGACGCGGGCGAGCCTCGAGGCCGCCGGCCACGCGGCGGTCGATCCGGCCGATCCGGCGGCGCTCGAGACGGCGGTCGCCGGGGCCTCCGCCATCCTGATCACGGCGGCGCCGGACGCCGACGGCTGCCCAGGCTTGCGGGCGCTGATCCCGGCCCTGTCGCAGGCGGGCGCCTATCCCGACTGGATCGGCTACATCTCCAGCACCGCGGTCTATGGCGACCGCGACGGCGGCTGGGCCTTCGAGGACGATCCGCTCAACGCCGCGGCGCTGGAGGGCGCGCGCCGGGTCGAGGCCGAGCGCGGCTGGCTGGACGCCGGGCGCGGCATGGGGCTGACGGTGCAGGTCTTCCGCCTGCCGGCCATCTACGGCCCCGGCCGCTCGCCGGTGGAGCGGCTGCGCGAGGGGACGGCGCGGCTGGTGAGGAAGCCGGGGCAGATCTTCAACCGCATCTTCGTGGACGACGCCGTCGATGGCCTGTTCGCCTCGATGGACCGGCCCCACCCGGGCCGCGCCTGGAACCTGGTCGACGACGCCCCGGCCCCGGCCGATGTGGTGCTGGACTGGACCGCCCGCCGGCTGGGCCTGCCCCTGCCGCCCGAGGTGGACTGGACCGACCCGTCGGTGTCCGAGGCCATGCGGCGCTTCTACCTCGACTCCAAGCGCGTCTCGAACGCCCGCGCCAAGGCCGAACTGGGCTGGCGCCCGGCGCCTCCGACCTGGCGCGAGGGGGTGGAGGCGGTGATCCGGGGGGAGGGGTGAGGGGGTGATTGGTGATTGGTGAGTCGTGATTGGGGAGGGGGTGGAGCCCCTTCGCCGAGGCTTCGCACTCATCACCAATCACGCCCCCTCTCCCATAGGGAGAGGGCTTGAGGCTCGCAGAGCGAAGCGATGCGTGAAGCCGAAAGGGTGAGGGGTTACAGTGTCGGCCGGGAGGGCGCGACATGGCCCATCGCGAGGATCGCACCGGCCGGGCAAGGGCGCTGCGCCAGACCGCGACGTTCGCCGAGGACAAGCTCTGGCAGGCGCTGCGCGGCGGCCGGCTCGCAGGTCACAAGTTCCGTCGCCAGTTCGGCATCGGCCGCTATTTCACGGACTTCGCCTGCGAGACGCTACGGCTCGTGATCGAGCTCGACGGCGGGGTGCACGATGACGAGGCGCAGGCGCTGAAGGATTACTGGCGCCAGCAGGAGATCGAGGCGCTCGGCTGGACCGTGCTGCGCTTCCGTAATGAAGAGGTGACTGGCGACCTGGCCGGCGTGCTGGCGCGCATCGCCGGTGTCGCGAGCCTGGCGAGGTCGTAACCCCTCACCCTTTCGCGCAAGACTGAGCGCTGCGCGCTCAGGCGCTCAAGCCCTCTCCCTGTGGGAGAGGGAGGGGTGGAGGGGGCGAGGGGTGATGGGTGAGTCGTGACTGGTGATTGGGGAGGGCTTTGAACGGGGCCCTTCGCCGAGGCTTCGCACCCGTCACCAATCACCAATCACCAATCACCCCTCCATGCCCCCCTCAGAACGGCAGGATGTTCCGCTGGCGGCTGTAGCTCATGGTGCCGACGTTGGCGCCGAGGCGCAGGCCGACCCCGGTGCGGATGGGGGCCAGGATGATGCCGTCGGCCTGCTGGTAGTTCACGCCGAGGCCGGCGACGAGATAGGCCGAGCCTTCCACCCCGGGGTAGCGGCGGTAGAGCATGTCGGGGTGGTAGAGGCCGTAGACCAGGGTGAAGACGCGGCTGGCGTTGCCGCCGACGTCCCAGCCGACCGAGGCGCCCTGCCAGAACACCTCCTGCGAGGCGCTGAGGTCCTTCATGTGCAGGGCGCCGCGGCCGTAGCGGGCGCCGAACACGGCCGCGCCGGAGGCCTCCTCGCCGGCGATATAGGCGGTGGGGCTGTCGCCCTGGTCGGCGAAGATGCGCTCGATGGCCCCGCCCACGGCCTCGGCGGCGATGCCCAGCTCGCGCGAACCGGCGGCGATCAGCTCCTCGGCCGAATAGGCGCGGGCGGTGCGGTCCGCGCCGACCGGATAGTTGGGGTTCGCGGCCGGGCGGGTGGCGCAGGCGCCGGCGGCGAGCGCCGGGGCGGCGGCGAGACCGGTGAGGATCAGCTGGCGACGGTGCATGGCGACGGCTCCGGAGGCGAGGGACGGTCCGCCCGACTCGCGCGGCCGCAGACGCACACCGTCGCTGGCCTTTGAGTCAGCCTTGCGGCGGCAAGGTTAACGGGAGGTTGCCGGGGGGCGGGGTGAGTGGCGAGTGGCGAGTGGTGAGTGGTGAGTGACGAGTGATTGGTGATTGGTGAGTGGTGATGGGGGGGCGGCGACCCTGTTCGCCCCCTCTCCCATGGGGAGAGGGCTTGAGCGCCCGAGAGCCCGCAAGGGCGATCGGCTGCGCGAAAGGGTGAGGGGGTACGACGTCAGACGGCAGATCGCCTCCAGCGGCGCGCCCGCTGAAGGGCCCCCTACCCCCTCAGCGTCGCGCCGAGCTTCGCCGCCGCGGCGGTGATCTTTCCGGTCAGCGCCTCGATCTCCGCTTCGGTCAGGGTGGCGGCGCGGGGCTGGATGACGACTTCCAGGGCGATCGAGACCTGGCCCTCGGGCACGCCCTGGCCGCGGTAGACGTCGAAGACGCGGACCTCGGCGATCAGGGCCCTGTCGGCGCCGGCGACGGCGCGGACCAGATCGGCGGCGGGCTTCGACGCTTCGACGAGGAAGGCGAAGTCGCGGGTCAGGGGCATCAGGTTGGGCAGGTCGGCCGG
>CAZUXK010000017.1:31753-32875 GCA_964624025.1 uncultured Brevundimonas sp. | reverse complement strand
TCAGCCGGGCCGAGACCTCGTTGGTCACCCAGTTAGCCACCAGCTTGGCGTCACGGCCTTTCGCGGCGGCCTCGAAATAGTCGGCCTTGGCCTGCTCGGAGATCAGCACCCCGGCGTCGTACTGGGACAGGCCGTACTGGCTCATGAAGCGGCGGCGCTTGTCGTCCGGCAGCTCGGGCAGGGAGGCGCGGATGCTTTCGATCCAGGCTTCCTCCAGCTCCAGCGGCAGCAGGTCGGGATCGGGGAAGTAGCGGTAGTCGTGCGCCTCTTCCTTGGAGCGCATCGAGCGCGTCTCGCCCTTGTTCGGGTCGAACAGGCGGGTTTCCTGGTCGACCTTGCCGCCGTCCTCGAGGATCTCGATCTGGCGCCGCGCCTCGTACTGGATGGCCTGGGAGATGAAGCGGAACGAATTGACGTTCTTGATCTCGCAACGAGTGCCGAGGTGGCTGAAGTCGCCGCTCGCGCGGTACCTTTCGTACTGGCCCGGGCGGCACACCGAGACGTTCACATCGGCGCGCAGGTTGCCCTTCTCCATGTCGCCGTCGCAGGTCCCGAGATAGATCAGGATGGTGCGCAGCTTCTTGAGATAGGCCACCGCCTCGTCCGGCGTGCGCATGTCGGGGCGCGACACGATCTCCATCAGCGCCGTGCCGGCCCGGTTCAGGTCGACATAGCTTTCCGACGGCGACAGGTCGTGGATCAGCTTGCCGGCGTCCTGCTCGAGGTGCAGGCGCTCGATGCGCACCTCGAAGAAGCTGCCGTCGTCGCGCTCGACCTCGACCACGCCCTCGCCGACGATCGGGTGGTACAGCTGGCTGATCTGGTAGCCGGTCGGCAGATCCGGATAGAAGTAGTTCTTGCGGTCGAACTGGCTGCGGCGGTTGATCTGGGCCCGCAGGCCGAGGCCGGACCGCACCGCCTGCTCGACGCAGAAACGGTTCAGGGTCGGCAGCATGCCGGGGAAGCCGGCGTCGACCAGCGACACCTGCTCGTTCGGGCCGGCGCCGAAGCCGACGGCGGCTCCGGAAAACAGCTTGGCCTTCGAGGCGACCTGGGCGTGGACCTCCAGGCCCAGAACCAGTTCCCAGGGGCCGGTGCGGCCTTCGATGACATAGCGGGGGG
>CAZUXK010000017.1:15559-31653 GCA_964624025.1 uncultured Brevundimonas sp. | reverse complement strand
GAGAAGCACATTCCGGGCGTCGCCGAGCACCCGGCCCGGCCGCAGTTCGAGGCCATGTCGCTGAAGCAGGTCCAGCCGCTCTCGCAGGGCATGATCACTGACGCCATGCTGGCGGCCATCGACACCGAGCTGAAGGCGCTCTGATGTCAGGCTCTCCCTCTCCCGACGGGGGAGGGAGACCTTACCACCAGCGGGCCGGTTTCGCCGTGAAGCCCGCCGCGTCTTCCAGCGCCTCGGCGACCCGGAACACGGTCGCCTCGTCCAGCGCCTTGCCGATCACCTGCAGGCCCAGCGGCAGGCCGCTGGCGTCGACCCCGGCAGGCACCGAGATGCCCGGCAGGCCGGCGAGGTTGGCGGTCACCGTGAAGACGTCGTTCAGGTACATGGTCACCGGGTCGATCTGCCTGTCGCCCAGGGCGAAGGCGGCCGACGGCGTCGACGGCGTCAGGATGGCGTCGACCTGCCCCCAGACCTTGTCGAAGTCCTCGGCGATGCGCCGGCGCACCTTCAGCGCCCGCACATAGTAGGCGTCGTAGAAGCCGGCCGAGAGCACATAGGCGCCGATGGTCAGGCGGCGCTGGACCTCCTTGCCGAAGCCCTCGGCGCGGGTGGTCTCGTACAGGTCGGTCAGGTTGGCGGCCTTGTCGGCGCGGTGGCCGAAGCGCATGCCGTCATAACGGGCCAGGTTCGACGAGGCCTCCGCCGGGGCGACGATGTAGTAGGTCGGCAGGGCGTACTTGGTGTGCGGCAGGCTGATCTCGACGATCTCCGCGCCGGCGGCCTTGAGCCACTCGACGCCCTTGTCCCACAGGGCCTGGATCTCGGCGGGCATGCCGTCGACGACATATTCGCGCGGTACGCCGATCTTAAGCCCCTTCACGCCCTGGCCGAGCGCGGCGGACCAGTCCGGGGTCTCGAGGTCGAGGCTGGTCGAATCCTTCGGATCGAACGAGCACATGGACCGCAGCATCAGGGCCGCGTCGGCCACGGTCTTCGTGATCGGGCCTGCCTGGTCCAGCGAGCTGGCGAAGGCCACCATGCCGTAGCGGCTGGCGCGGCCGTAGGTCGGCTTGATGCCGACGGTGCCGGTGAAGGCCGCCGGCTGGCGGATCGAGCCGCCGGTGTCCGAGGCGGTGGCGGCCAGGCACAGATCTGCGGCGACAGCCGAGGCCGATCCGCCCGACGACCCGCCCGGGGTCAGGTCGGCGTTCGAGGCCGAGGACTTCCACGGATTCTTCACCGGGCCGAAGGCGCTGGTCTCGTTCGACGAGCCCATGGCGAACTCGTCCATGTTCAGCTTGCCGAGCATGACCGCGCCGTCGCGCCACAGGTTGGCGGTGACGGTCGATTCGTACGGCGGGACGAAACCGCGCAGCATGTTCGAGCCGGCGGCGGTCTGAACGCCCTCGGTGCAGAACAGATCCTTGATGCCGAGCGGCGCGCCTTCCAGGGCGCCGCCCTCGCCGCGGGCCAGACGGGCGTCCGAGGCGCGCGCCATCTCCAGCGCCTTGTCGGCGGTGACCTCGACATAGGCGTTGAGCGCCGGATTGGCGGTCTCGATCGCTCCGAGGAAGGCGGTGGTCAGCTCCTCGGAGGAGACGCGGCGCGCCTTCAGGGCCGCGACGGCGTCGGTCAGGGTGAGGGAGGTCAGGTCGCTCATTCCACCACCTTGGGCACGACGAAGAAGCCGTCCGCGGCCTTGGGCGCGTTCGACAGGACCGCGGCGACCTTGTCCCCGTCGGTGACCTCGTCGTCGCGCAGACGCAGGGTCTGGGCCACGTTGGAGGTCATCGGCTCGACCCCGTCGACGTCGACCTCGTTCAGCTGTTCGATCCACGCAAGGATGCCGTTCAGCTCGGCCGCCAGCGGTTCAAGCCGGTCCTCGGAAGTCTTGATACGGGCGAGGTGGGCGACACGCCTCACCGTCGCGGCGTCGATGGCCATCGGGCGCTCCGGACTTTGCGGGAACTCAAGCGGCCGGGATTAGCGTCCGAACGTCCGCGCCACAAGGCGCGTGACGCCGATCAGGCGGCCGGGGTCACGCTGATCGTCTGCGGCGGCGCCCCGTCCTCGCCCGGGGTCCAGCCGACGATGATCCGGCGGGTGGCGGCGGCGACCCCGCCGCTTTCCCCGTCGACGGCGCTCTCGCTGATCTCCAGGTCGATGCGGCCGGGGGCCGAGGCCAGCACCTCGAAGTCCTCGAAGTCGCCGAGGCGATAGACGCGCCAGCCTTCCGCCGCGCCGCCGAAGAAGGCGATGTAGGTGTACAGCCCATTGACCGCCGGGTCGCCCGCGGCGGTGCCGAACACCTTGGCGTTCAGGTCCGGCAGGGCCTCCAGCTCGACCACGGAGGCGGCCGCCTGCAGCCAGGCGGCGTCGTCGATCTCGACCGTCACGGGCGCGCCGGCCGGCTCCAGGGCAGCGGGCGCAACCGTGTCCTCGGTATCGGCGTCCTGGCCGCACGCGGCGAGCAGGGTGGCGGCCAGCGCCAGGGCGAGGGTCGATCGGATCATGCGAGTCTCCTTCCGGTCGGCGGCACCCTCGCCTTTGACAGCGGCGATGGCAACGCCTAGCCACGGCCGGTGCCCGTCGTTGACCTGACCGATTTGCCCGTCGCCACGGCCCCGAACACCCCCTGGTTCGGTCTCGACCTCGGCGAGACGACCATAGGTGTCGCCGCGTCCGACCGCAGCCGGATGATCGCCAGTCCGCTGCAGACCCTGAAGCGCCGCAAGTTCACGCAGGATGCCGAACAGCTGTTCGGCCTGATGGACGAGCGGGAGGCGTCGGGTCTCGTGATCGGCCTGCCCGCCAACATGGACGGCAGCGAGGGGCCGCGAGCCCAGTCCGCCCGCGCCTTCGCCCGCAACCTCGAGCGTCTTCGCCCCGTCACCGTGGCCTTCTGGGACGAGCGGCTGTCGACCGCAGGGGTCGAGCGATTCCTGATCGAGGGGCTGGACCTCAGCCGCCGCCGCCGCGCCGAGGTGGTGGACCGCACCGCCGCCGCCTGGATCCTCCAGGGCGCGCTCGACAGGCTACGCGCATGATCGGCGTGCTCAGCGGGGTCCTGCCCGTCTTCTTCCTGATTGCGCTCGGCTGGGGCCTGCGCCGGCGGGGTTTCCTGCACGAGGACGGCTGGAAGGGCGTCGAGCGGCTGTCCTATGTCGTCCTCTACCCGAGCTTCCTGATTCCGGCGGTCTGGGGGGCGGACTTCGGCTCTGGCGCCGCGGGGCCGGTCGCCCTTTCGACCGTCGGCGTCACCCTGGCCTTCGCTCTCGTCACCCTGCTGGCCCGGCCGCTGATCAAGCTGGACGAGCCCGGCTTCACCAGTGTCTTCCCGGGCGTGATCCGCTGGAATGGCTTCGTCTTCCTGCCGGTGGCTCTGGGGGTTCTGGGACCCGACAGCTTCGGGCTGGCCTCGCTGGCGTTCGGCGTGCTGGCCCCGGCCGTCAACGTCATCTGCGTGCTGGTGCTGACCCGATGGGGCGCTGACCAGGCGTCGGGTTGGCGCGGGGCCCTGCGCTCGTTGTCGCGTAATCCGATCATCCTCTCCTGCGCCACGGGAGCCCTGCTCAACGTGTCCGGCCTCGAGCCCGAGGGGGCTGTGGCCAGCCTTCTGCGCCTCACCGGCGAGGCGGCGGTCCCGCTGGGTCTGCTGGTGGTCGGGGCCGGGCTCAGCTTCACCCATGCCGCCGGACGACCGGTGACGCTCGGCCTGATCGCCCTCATTAAGCTGGTGGCCCTGCCCCTGACCATGTTCTGGGTCTGTGGCCTGCTCGGCGGCGACCGCACCGCCCAGGGCGTTGCCCTGCTGGCGGGCGCCGCGCCGGGCGCCGCCGCGGCCTATGTGATGGCGCGCCAGATGGGCGGGGATGCGAAGCTGATGGCCGGGTCGATCGCCTTCACGACGGTGGGCAGCGCCCTGACGATCCCGCTTCTGCTGATCCTCCTCGGCTATGCCTGAGCGGGATTTCCGCGGACGCGCTTCCCTCCGGCCGCGGACCTGCCTATAGCGGGCCCTCGATGACCTCCTCCGCCGCCCTCGTCGAGACGATCCGCGCGCGCCTGGTCCCGTTCCCGAAGCCCCACTTCCTGTCTGCGACCGACCTGAACCCGCATGCCGCGGCGCAGCTGCTGGATCTGGCCGACGCCTTCGTCGAGCTGAACCGGCAGTCGTCCAAGGGCGTCGACATGCTGCGCGGCCACACGGTCGTGAACCTGTTCTTCGAGAACTCGACCCGCACCAGCTCCTCCTTCGAGATCGCCGCCAAGCGGCTGGGGGCGGACGTCGTCTCCATGCCGGTGCAGGCGTCGTCGGTGGCCAAGGGCGAGACCCTGATCGATACGGCGGTCACCCTGAACGCCATGCGGCCGGACATTCTGGTGGTTCGGCACGCCGCGTCCGGCGCCGCCGCCCTGCTGTCGCAGAAGGTCGGCTGCGCCGTGGTCAACGCCGGCGACGGCCGTCACGAGCATCCCACCCAGGCGCTGCTGGACCTCCTGTCGCTGCGCCGGGCCTTCGGCGACGTCGGCGGCCTGACCGTGGCCATCTGCGGCGATGTCGCCCACAGCCGGGTGGCGCGCTCCAATGTGGCCCTGCTGTCGATGATGGGGGCGCGGGTCCGCCTCGTCGGCCCTCCGACCCTGGTGCCGGGCGACGCCGACCGCTGGGGCTGCGAGGTGTTCCACGACATGCGCGAGGGGCTCGCCGGCTGTGACGTCGTGATGATGCTGCGCCTGCAGCTGGAGCGGATGACCGGGTCGCTGGCCCCGTCCACCCGCGAATACTTCCGCTTCTACGGCCTCGACCGCGAAAAGCTGGCCTGGGCGAAGCCGGGGGCGAAGGTGATGCACCCCGGGCCGATGAACCGCGGGGTCGAGATCGACTCCGACGTCGCCGACGACCTGTCGGTGTCGCTGATCCAGGATCAGGTCGAGATGGGCGTGGCGGCGCGCATGGCGGTGTTGGCCGCCCTGGCGGAGGTGCGTGGATGACGGCCTTCGCCCTCCTCAACGCCCGGCTGCTCGACCCCGCCAGCGGCTATGACGGGCCCGGCGCCCTGCTCGTCGAGGACGGCCGTATCCGCGACGTCCTGCGTGGCGTGGGGGCGGCCGCTCCGACCGGGGTGACCGTCGTTGACGCCGGCGGCCTGTGCCTCGCGCCGGGGCTGATCGACATCCGGGTCAAGACCGGAGAGCCCGGGGCCGAACCGCGCGAGACGCTGAAGTCCGCCGCGCTGGCGGCCGCGGCGGGCGGCGTGACCACCATCGTGGTCCAGCCCGACACCGATCCCGCCCTCGACGATCCGGCGGGCATCGACTTCGTGCAGCGGCGCGGCGGGGCGCTCGGCCTGGTCAATGTGCGCGCCGCCGGCGCCGCCACGCGGGGGCTTGAAGGTCAGCGCATGGCCGAGATCGGCCTGATGGACGAGGCGGGCGCGCTCTACTTCACCGACGTGGATCACGTCATCGCCGACAGCCGCACCCTGATGCGGGTGATGAGCTACGCCACCGCCTTCGACGCCCTGATCGCCCACCGCCCGGCGGACCCGTGGCTGTCGCAGGGCGCCGTCGCCACGTCGGGCGAGCTGGCCACGCGGCTGGGCCTGCCGGCGGCGCCGGCCATCGCCGAGCGCATCCAGCTGGAGCGCGACCTGGCGCTGGTCGAGCAGACGGGGGCCCGCTTCCTGGTGGACCAGATCTCCACCGCCGGCGCGCTGGACACACTCGCCCGGGCCCGCGCGCGCGGGCTGGAGGTCGCCGCGTCCGTGTCGATCAACCACCTCAGCTTCAACGAGCTGGACATCGGCGACTACCGCACCTTCTACCGGCTCGATCCGCCGCTGCGGGCGGAGAGCGACCGGCTGGCGCTGATCGAGGCGATACGAGAGGGGCTGATCGACGTCATCACCTCGGCCCACACCCCGGCTCCGGCCGAGGACAAGCGCCGGCCCTTCCAGGACGCCGCGCCGGGCGCGGTGGGGCTGGAGACCCTGCTGCCGGCGGCCCTGCTGCTGCACCACGAACACGGGTTGGAGCTGCTGGAGGTGCTGCGGCCCCTGACCCACGGGCCGGCGGCCCTGCTCGGTTTGGACGCCGGGGTGCTGGCCCCGGGCGCGCCTGCGGACCTGGTGCTGTTCGATCCCGGCGCGCCGGTGCGGGTCGACGCCGACCGGCTGCGCTCCAAATCGCGCAACTCGCCCTTCGACGGGCGGCTGCTGCAGGGCCGGGTCAGTCGCACCTTCGTCGGCGGCCGCGAGATCCATACGGCCTGAGCCGCGTCAGGCGGCGCGGGCCCAGACCGTCGGCCGGACGTCCTCGCCCGGACCGCGCGCCTCGTCCCAAAGGGCGTCCTCGTCGGAGTAGCGGTTCAGCGTGGCCGCCGAGATGACATCGACGACCTGCTCCTCCAGCCGGTCCCAGATGATCGACAGGTCGCGGCAGCCTTCCGCCTCGCAGGGGACGATCAGGTAGCGGCGGGCGGCGACGGCGGCGGCGGGCGAGAACATTCGGGTCTCCATCGATCGGTGTCTTGTCGATGGTCAGAACATGATGCAGCATTGCGTCAGAATCGGACGTATCTGAAATGCGGCACGACAAGGCGGCCATGGTCATTGAACTGGCGCGGCGGATGGCCGCCAGCGCCGAGGGCCTTACGCTCAACGAGATGGCCTCGGACATGGGCGTGGGCCGACGCACGGCGGAGCGCATGCGCGACGCGGTGCTGGCCCTGTTCCCGGCCGCCGAGGAGGTGTCAGATCCGCCGACCAAGCGCTGGCGCATCCGCGGCGGCCTGTCGGCCTTCGAGCAGGCGCCGACCGCCGAGGAGCTGCTGGAGCTGTCCAAGGCCGCCCAGGCGCTGCGGGCGGCCGGGGAGATCGCCCGGGCCCAGGCGCTGGAGGGATTGGAGCGCAAGATCAAGTCGGCGACCCGGTCGACGGCCCTCAACCGTATCGCGCCGGATCTCGAGGCGCTGGTGCGGGCCGAGACCATCGCCGTCCAGGCCGGTCCGCGGCCGTCGGCCGACGAGGCGGTGCTGGCGGCCATCCGCGGGGCCATCCTCGCCGGCCGGCCGCTGGAGTTCACCTACAGCCGCCCCGGCGCCGAGCCGCGCCGGCGCAGCGTCGCCCCCTGTGGTCTGATGTTCGGCCGCGCCAACTATCTGGTCGCCGCCGATCGCGAGAGCGGGCGCATCCAGACCTTCCGCCTCGACCGGATGAGCGCTGTGGCGGCCGGGGAGGGCAGCGCCCCGCCGCCGCCGGACTTCGACCTCGCCGCCTTCGCCAACCGCTCGTTCGGCATCTACCAGGATGAGGTCGAGGACGTGGTGCTGCGCATCGCCGCCGAGGGCGCGGCCGAGGCCCGGGCCTGGCGCTGGCATCCGACCCAGACGCTGGAGGATCTGCCGGACGGCCGGGTCGAGGTGCGCTTCACCGCCTCCGGCCTGCGGGAACTCGCCTGGCACCTGTTCACCTGGGGCGTCCAGGTTGAGATCGTCGCGCCCGCCCGGCTCAAGGCGGTGATGGCCGCGGAGCTGGAGGCGGCGCGGCGCGCCCTCGGCGATGCATGAGCGAAGGTTAAGCTGACGCCCTCGTGCGCCCCGGATAGGGGATGTCGAGGAGACCCTGATGCTGACCTCGATGATCCGGCGACTTTCGGCTGTCGCCGCCCTGAGCCTGCTGGCCGCCTGCGCTTCGGTACCTGCGCCGGGCCCCTCGGCAGAGGGCGTGACTGCCCGTGTTGAACGCAGCGGCGAGACCTGGACCGCCCGTCTCGATCTGGACCGGGATGCGCCGGTCTGGGCCTTCATGCGCAGCGCCCTGCTGCGCGAGTCCCGCCAACCCTGGCGACCGGCGCGGTGGACCGTCCGGACCCCCGGCGTGAGGCTGGAGCGGGTCGGCGACTACGACGTGCTCCGCAGCCTCGACGGCGGCGCCGTGCCGCGTCGGATCGATATCACCCTGACCCACGGCCCCGGCGATCTGGAGGCGGACTACCAGCCAACGCTGATGTTCTCGGACGGGAGCCGCGCGCTGTTCAGCGAGCAGTTCAATCTCGTTCCTCTCCCGTCCCTCGAGGCCGCTCGGACGCTGCCGCGCGATCTGAACGGGCTGGATCTGCCCGGGGGACCTACGGCGGTGACCTGGCGCGACCGGGACGGGCGCGTGATGGTGCAGGGCCGTCGCCTGCGCGAGGCGACCACGCGGGAGGCCGACACCTATGTGCTGTTCGGCGACACCCGTGTTGTCGGCGGCAAGGGCGTGGCCGCGATTGTCGATCCGAACCTGCCGGCATGGCTGGGGGATCACCTGCGCCACTTCACCCCCCGGGTCATGGACCACTACCGTGAACATCTCGGGCCAGCGGGCGATGATCCCGCCATGCTGATGGTGGCGTGGAACGGTCCCCGCGAGGGGCTGACGAGCATGGGCGGCAGCGTCCTGCCTGGCCTGATCGTGATGAGCTTCGAGGGCGAGGGGGTGCTGGAGGCCAGCCCGCCGGTGCTCCAGCGGGCCCGGTGGTTCATCGGGCATGAGGCGGCGCATTTCTGGCTGGGCTCCAGCGGCCTGCGCTACGCCTTTGCCCGCGAGGCCTGGATTACCGAGGGCGGGGCGGACCTGATGGCCGTCCGGGCCATAAGGGCGGTCGAGCCCGACTTCGACGTCGCCGCGGAGCTGCAGCGCGAGGCGGACGACTGCGCGCCGTTGATGCGCCGCGGCGTGGAGTCGGCGCCGGAGCGAGGGGAGCATCGCGCCCACTACGCCTGCGGAGCCCTGTTCTGGCTAGCGCTGGAGGGCTGGTCGCTGCGGGCCGGGGAGGGCGACATGCTGGCGCTGGTGCGTCGCTTCCGGGCGCAGCAGCCTGACGGGGTTCTCAGTCGCGGCGACTGGCTGGCGGAGCTGACCCGCCTGTCGGGGTCGGACGCCGCCGCGACACAGGTGGCCCGCTGGCTGGATGGGGGAGCCGATGCGCCGGCGGCTGAACTCGCCGCCTTCCTGACCTCGGCGGGCGTGGCGGCCCGCGCCGAGGGCGAGCGGCTGGTGCTCGGCTGAGCTTGGCGCAAAGGGGCGGCAGCGCCTATCTGGGCGCATGAGCGATCTGTTCGAGGCGGCGGGGGTGGTCCCGCCCACGGCCCCCCTGGCCGACCGGCTGCGGCCACGTGTGCTGGAAGACGTGGTGGGCCAGGTCCATCTGCTGGGCGAGGGCGGCCCGATCCGCCGCATGGTCGAGGCCGGGCGCCTCGGCTCGATGATCCTGTGGGGGCCGCCGGGCACCGGAAAGACCACCATCGCCCGCCTGCTGGCCCAGGCGGCCGGCTACCAGTTCCAGCAGATCTCCGCCGTCTTCTCCGGGGTCGCCGACCTGAAGAAGGCGTTCGAGACCGCGCGCGCCCGCCGCGCGGCCGGTCAGGCCACCCTGCTGTTCGTCGACGAAATCCACCGCTTCAACAGGGCCCAGCAGGACGGCTTCCTGCCGTTCGTGGAGGAGGGGACCATCACCCTCGTCGGGGCCACCACCGAGAACCCGTCGTTCGAGCTGAACGGCGCGCTGCTGTCGCGATCGCAGGTGTTCGTGCTGCGCCGGCTCGACGAAACGGCGCTCGATCAACTATTGACGAAAGCCGGAGCGCACCTCGGCAGACCCGCGCCCCTGACCCCTGAGGCGCGCCTGGCGTTGATCGCCATGGCCGACGGCGACGGGCGCTATCTGCTGACCCTGGCCGAGGCGCTCTTCGACCTCAGCCCCGAGGGTGAGACCCTCGACGCGATGGCGCTCGCGGCCCTGCTGCAGAAGCGCGCCCCCGCCTACGACAAGAGCCGCGAGGAGCACTACAACCTCATCTCGGCCCTGCATAAGTCGGTGCGCGGCTCGGACCCCGACGCAGCGCTCTACTGGCTGGCGCGCATGCTGCAGGGGGGCGAGGACCCGCTGTATCTGGCCCGGCGCATCGTGCGAATGGCGGTCGAGGACATCGGGGAGGCGGACCCCCTGTCCCTGCTCGTCGCCAATGCGGCGAAGGACACCTACGACTTTCTCGGCAGCCCGGAGGGCGAGCTGGCGCTCGCCCAGGCGGTGGTGCACCTGGCCACCGCGCCCAAGTCGGTCGGGGTCCATGAGGCCTTCAAGGCGGCGAAGCGGGCGGCCGCCGAGACGGGCTCGCTGATGCCCCCGGCCCACATCCGCAACGCCCCCACGAAGCTGATGAAGGACCTCGGCTACGGCAAGGGCTACCAGTACGACCCGGACACGCCCGAGGGCTTCTCCGGCGCTGACTACTTCCCCGACGGCATGGCGCGCCGGACCTTCTATGCGCCGAAGGGCGAGGGCCACGAGGCGAAGATCCGCGAGCGCCTGGCGCGCTGGGCCGCGCTGCGCGCCCGGGTGACAGACGGGTCTGACTGAACAGCGTTCATTGTCCCGGGGATCGCACGGGCGCATGCTGTCGCCCAGATCCTTGGGAGGGGACGACATGACCACATCCATCGTGACCGGCGATGCCGCCGGCAGGACGCCCTGGCATCTCTGGCTGGTCGGCGGCGTCGCGCTGCTCTGGAACGCCTTCGGCGGCTTCGACTACATCATGACCCAGACGCGCAACGCCGCCTATCTGGCGCAGTTCACGGCCGAGCAGCGCGCCTACTTCGAGAGCTATCCGGTCTGGATGGAGGCGGTCTGGGGGATCGGCGTCTGGGGCGCGGTGGCCGGGTCGCTGCTGTTGCTGCTGCGCCTGAAGTGGGCCTTCCACGCCTTTCTCGCCTCGCTGATCGCTTTCGCCATCAGTGTGGTCTACGGCCAGATTTCCGGCGGCAATGCGGTGATGGGGGCGACGGGCCTGATCTTCAGCGCGGTGATCTTCCTGCTGGGCCTTGGCTTCGTCCTTTACAGCCGCGCCATGGCGCGTCGCGGCGTGCTCCGCTGACTGCCCGTCGGTTGACGGGCTGACGGGACGGGCGCGGCCGGGTATGCACCCCCGGTGAGCGCCCGCACCCCCGTTTCCCTGTCGCCCGAAGAGATCGCCGCCGTGCGGTGCTGGGTCCTTCTCGAAGACCCGCAGGTGCTGGTGCTGAACAAGCCTGCCGGCCTGTCCAGCCAGGGCGGGCGTATCCGCGCCCATACCCTCGACGACCTGCTGTGGGCCTTCATGCGCTCCAACGGCAAGCGACCGGAGCTGGTGCACCGGCTGGACCGCGACACCTCCGGCGTCATCCTCGCGGCGAAGACCAAGCCGGCGGCCGGCTTTCTCGGCAAGGCCATCCAGGCCCGCAAGCTGCAGAAGACCTATCTGGCGCTGGTGTCGACGGCGCCCGAGCCGGCGGCGGGGCGTATCGACCTGCCGCTGCGGCGCGAGGAGATCGGGCGCGAGAGCTACATGCGGGTGGCGGCGGCCGATGCGTCCGGCGCCCAGGCCGCCACCAGCCTCTACAGGACCCTCGTAGCCGGCCCCGAGGGGGCGCTGGTCGAGCTCAGCCCCGTGACCGGCCGCATGCACCAGTTGCGGGTGCATATGGCGGCGATCGGCCGGCCGCTGGTCGGCGACGCGCGCTATGGCGGGGCCCTGACCTTCGCCGGCCAGGCCGCGCCGCGGCTGATGCTGCACGCCGCGGCGCTGGACTTCCCGCACCCCGAGGGCGGTCGCCGCATCGTCGAGGCCCCGCCGCCCGACGATTTCGCCCGCCTGCTGGCTGCAGCGGGGCTGACGGGAACCGCCGCCGCGCCCTGACGCTAGGCAAGGGAAGGAGCTTCGCCATGCGCCCCACCCTGATCGCCGTAACCGCCGCCGCCCTTGTCCTCGCCGGCTGCGCCAGCCTCGCCCCCTACGGCCCGCAGATGCGCCCCGGGGGGCAGGGGTTCGTCGAGCAGCGCATCGAGGCCGACCGCTTCCGGGTCACCTACAACGGCGTCGGCGCGCCCGGGCCGGTGGGGGACATGGCCCTGCGCCGGGCGGCCGAGCTGACCCTGGCCCAGGGCGCCGACTGGTTCGAGGTGACGCAGCGTTACATCGACGGACGGCCGGACAGTGCCGTCGGCGTGCGGCCGTCGGTGTCGATCGGCGCAGGTTCCGGCCGCTATGGCGGCTGGTCGACGTCGGGCGTCGGCGTCGGGGTCGGGCTGGACCTTTCGGGGCCGCAGCCGACCTCGACGACGCTCGAGATTCTGATCGGCCGGGGGGATCGCCCGGACCGGCGCGAGGCCCATGACGCCCGCGAGGTGCTGCGCGCGCTCGGCGGCTGATCTATAGGGCGCGCCATGACCGATCGCGCCCCGCCGTCCCGCTTCACCGAGTTCGCGCCCGACCGCCCCCGCCGCTTCTGGACCAATGTCGAGGTCGTGCCGCACGTCCGCGGCTTTGCGGTGGCCCTGGACGGCCGCGTGCCCCGCTCGCCCGCGGGGGCCGAGCTGGTGCTGCCGACCGAGGCGCTGGCGCACCTGTCGGCGGAGGAATGGGCGGCGGTGGGCGAACTGGTCGAGCCGGCCACCATGCCGGCGACCCGGCTGGCCTTCACCGCCATCGATCGCATCCCGGCGGTTCGCGCCGAGACCGCTGACGAGATCGCCGCCTACGCCGGTTCCGACGCCCTCTGCTACCTCGCCGAGGGGCCCTCCGGCCTCGTCGAGCGGCAGGCGCGCGAGTGGGGCCCCTGGCGCGACTGGGCGGCGCGCGAGCTGGGCGTGACGCTGGTCCCGGCCGAGGGGATCGTGCACCGGGCCCAGGACGCGGCGGCGCTGGCGCGGGTGCGCGAGCTGGCGCTGGCGCTCGACGACTTCGGCCTCGCCGCCCTGGCCCTGGCCACGCCCCTGCTGGGCTCGGCGGTGCTGGCGCTGGCCCTGCAGCGCGGCGTCCTTGAGGCCGAGGCCGCCTTCGACCTCAGCCGGCTGGAGGAGGACCATCAGGAGCGGCAGTGGGGCGTCGACGCCGAAGCCGCCGAACGCACCGCCGCCCGCCGCGCCGAGGCGGTCCTGCTGGGGCGGTGGTTCCGGGGACTGGCGTAGCGGCGCGGTGGGACCCATTCCTCCCCCGCAGGGGGAGGGGGACCGCGAAGCGGTGGAGGGGGCTGACGCGCCGTGCGTTCAGGCTTAGCCTTCCCCCATGGAAGCGCCGTCCCTCACGATCGCGCGCGCCCGCGCCCTGAGGCGTCGTCTGACGTTGCCCGAGGGACTGCTCTGGTGTTCCTTGAGGGGCCGGCGCCTGGGCGGGCTGAGGTTTCGTCGACAGCATCCCATCGGTCCCTACATCCTCGATTTCTTTTGCAGCGACCTCGCACTCGCCGTCGAAGTTGATGGCTGGAGCCATGACGATCCGGACCAGATCCGTCATGACCAGCGCCGGGATGCGTGGCTGAGCCAGCAGGGCGTGCATTTGCTGAGGATCCCTGCGCGGGATGTTCTGGCGGACCGCGGCGAGGTGCTGGAGGGTATACGAGGGGTGTCGGCGGCTTGCCCCCTCCACCATCCTCCGGATGGTCCCCCTCCCCCGGAGGGGGAGGAATAGGAGCGCGTGGATGCCCCCCTCGCGGCTTGCCATCGGCGGCGCCCCTCCTTAAGCCTCGCGGCACAGGGAGACGCCCATGCAAGACATCCTCCACCAGCTCGAAGCCCGCCGCGCGGCGGCGAAACTCGGCGGCGGCGAAGCGCGCATCGCCGCCCAGCACGCCTAGGGCAAGCTGACCGCCCGCGAACGCATCGCCGTGCTGCTGGACGAGGGGTCGTTCGAGGAAACCGACATGTTCGTGGAGCACCGCTGCACGGACTTCGGCATGGAGGCCCAGCGCATCCCGGGCGACGGGGTGGTCACCGGACGCGGCACCATCGGCGGCCGGCTGGTCTATGTCTTCTCCAAGGATTTCACGGTCTTCGGCGGCTCTCTTTCGGGCGCGCACGCGGCCAAGATCGTCAAGATCCAGAAGATGGCCCTGACCAGCGGGGCCCCGATCATCGGCCTGTTCGACGCCGGCGGCGCCCGCATCCAGGAGGGGGTCGAGAGCCTCGCCGGCTATGCCGACATCTTCCTGCAGAACACCCTGGCGTCGGGCGTCATCCCCCAGATCAGCGTCATCATGGGCCCCTGCGCCGGCGGCGACGTCTATTCCCCGGCCATCACCGACTTCATCTTCATGGTGAAGGACACCTCCTACATGTACGTCACCGGCCCGGATGTGGTGAAGACGGTGACCAACGAGGTGGTCAGCCACGAGGACCTGGGCGGGGCCCGGGTGCACGCCGGCAAGTCGGGGGTGGCCGAGGGCGCCTTCGAGAACGACCTCGAGGCGCTGGCGGAAGTGCGCCGCCTCGTCGGCTTCCTGCCGCTCAGCAACCGCGACCGGCCGCCGGTGCGCGACAGCTATGACGATCCGGACCGCGACGAGGACAGCCTCGACACCCTGATCCCGGCCAATCCGAACCAGCCCTACGACATGAAGGAGCTGATCCTGAAGGTCGTGGACGAGGCGGACTTCTTCGAGATTTCCGCGGACTACGCGAAAAACATCATCACCGGCTTCGGCCGTCTCGATGGCCAGACGGTCGGCGTGGTGGCCAACCAGCCCCAGGTGCTGGCGGGCGTGCTGGATATCGATTCCAGCCGCAAGGCCGCGCGCTTCGTCCGCTTCTGCGACGCCTTCCACATCCCGCTGGTGACCTTCGTCGACGTGCCGGGCTTCATGCCGGGCACGCGCCAGGAGTATGGCGGCCTGATCAAGCACGGCGCCAAGCTGCTGTTCGCCTACGCCGAGGCGACGGTGCCCAAGCTGACCGTCATCACCCGCAAGGCCTATGGCGGCGCCTATGACGTGATGAGCTCCAAACACCTGCGCGGCGACGTGAACTACGCCTGGCCGACCGCCGAGATCGCCGTCATGGGGGCCAAGGGCGCCGTCGAGATCATCTTCCGCAAGGAGGCCGGCGACCCGGACGCCCTGGCCGCCCGCGAGGCCGAGTACAAGGAGCGCTTCGCCAACCCCTTCGTGGCGGCGAAGCTGGGCTATATCGACGACGTCATCATGCCCCACGGCACGCGGCGCCGGCTGATCCGGGCGCTACGCACGCTCAAGACCAAGCACGTCGAGAACCCGTGGAAGAAGCACGATAACATTCCGTTGTAGGGGGCGTGCGCGACCTTCCTCTCCCATAGGGAGAGGGCTTGAGCGCCTGAGCGCGCAGCGCTCAGCCTTGCGCGAAAGGGTGAGGGGTTACGGCGGGGTGGGCGCGCGCGCGGGCCGGGGGCGAGACCGTGGCCAGCCGGGTAACCCCTCACCCTTTCGGCTGGCCAGTCGCTGCGCTCCCGGAGCCTCAAGCCCTCTCCCTGTGGGAGAGGGGGCGCCGTCACGCGCGCGGGCCTCGACATCCCGGACGACGATCTTATGCAGCCCGAGCTGGTGGCGCTGCTGAAAACGACGGTCGGGCCGTTCCTGCGTTTAGGCGTGGGGACCTCTTCTCCCACAAGGGGAGAAGGGAAGGGGACAGTGTCACGCGCCACCTATCTCTCCCATAGGGAGAGGACCTGAGCCCTCCCGGTGACGCTCCGCCTCGCCTCTGCTAGCCTCGCGCCATGAAGATCAAGATCGTGGTCCATGAGGCGGAGGAGGGGGGCTTCTGGGGCGAGGCGCCGGCGCTGCCGGGTTGCGCCTCCCAAGGGGACACCCTCGAAGAGCTGATGGCCAACATGCGCGAGGCCATCGAGGGCTGGCTGGGCGCTGACGTGCCGCCGCCGCCGCCCGGCTCGGGCCAGCGCGTCGTCGAGATCGCCGTGTGACGCCGCTCAGCGGTCCGGCGCTGTGCCGGGCGCTGGAACGCCACGGCTGGACCCTGCTGCGCATCAGCGGCAGTCACCACATCTACGGCAAGCCGGGCCAGACTGTCCGCCTGTCGGTCCCCTGCCACGGGGCAAAGCCGCTGAAGGTCGGCCTGTTTCGCGCGCTCCTGAAAGCCGCCGCGCTGTCGGAGGCCGACCTCTGACCAACCTCCTCTTCCTCTGTTCCCGCAACCGCTTGCGCTCCCACAAGGGGAGAAGGGACGGGACCGGGAACGACCGCACGCGACCCCTCTCCCATAGGGAGAGGGCTTGAGCGCCTGAGCGCGCAGCGCTCAGCCTTGCG
>CAZUXK010000017.1:0-15459 GCA_964624025.1 uncultured Brevundimonas sp. | reverse complement strand
CCTCTCCCATAGGGAGAGGGCTTGAGCGCCTGAGCGCGCAGCGCTCAGCCTTGCGCGAAAGGGTGAGGGGTTACGGCGGGATGGGGGCGCGCGCTGACCGGGGAGCGCGAGGGCGGCCAGCCAAGTAACCCCTCACCCTTTCGGCTTGCCAGTCGCTCCGCTCCTGGAGCCTCAAGCCCTCTCCCTATGGGAGAGGGACGGCTTATCCCCGCCCCTCCAGATACCGCACGGCGTCCGCGTCGCGGGCCGAGAGCTCGGGGTAGTCGGGATCCGAGCCGACGTCCGGCACCCGGCGCCAGGAGCGGGCGCACTTGGGGTGGTCGGCCGTGTTGACCTCGACGGCGAGGGTCTCGCCCGCAACCAACTCGGCGCCCGAGGTGCGGAACACCTCGGCGGCGTCCAGCCCCTCGAAGGCGGCGAGGGCGTCGGCGGGCAGGGTGACGGTCGGCCAGGCGTCCAGCGCCCCGCCGATGCGCTTGTCGCGCCGCGCCGCCTCCAGCGCCTCGTTGACCACCTCCAGCACCCCGTCGATGGTCGCCCACCGCGCCGCCTCGGCCGGGTTCTCCCAGCTGGCGGGGGTGTCGGGGATCACGCGGGCGCAGTTGGTCCCGGCCTCCGGGAAGCGAGTGGTCCAGGCCTCCTCCATGGTGAAGGGGGTCAGGGGCGACAGCCAGGCGGTCAGGCGGGTGAAGACCTCGTCCATCACCGTGCGGCAGGCGCGGCGGCGCAGGCTGTCGGGCCGGTCGCAGTAGAGGCTGTCCTTACGGATGTCGAAGTACAGGGCCGACAGGTCGCCGGCGCAGAACTCCAGCACCGGCCGCACCACGTCCTGGAAGCGGTAGGTCTCGTAGGCGCGGCGCACCTGGCCGTCGAGCTCCCACAGCCGGTGCAGGATGTAGCGCTCCAGCGGCGGGAACTGGTCGAGATCGGTCAGCCGCTCGGCGTGGTCGAAGCCGTTCAGCGCCCCCAGCAGGTAGCGCACCGTGTTGCGCAGCTTGCGGTAGGCGTCGACCGTGGTCTGCAGGATCTGCTTCCCGATCCGCTGGTCCTCGGCGTAGTCAACCAGCGCCACCCACAGCCGCAGGATGTCGGCGCCGGACTCCTTGATGACGGTCGCCGGGTCGGTGGTGTTGCCCTTCGACTTCGACATCTTCTCGCCGTTCTCGTCGAGCGTGAAGCCGTGCGTCAGGACCGCCTCGTAGGGGGCGCGGCCGCGGGTGCCGCAGCCCTCCAGCAGGTTGGACTGGAACCAGCCGCGGTGCTGGTCCGAGCCCTCCAGATACAGGTCCGCCGGCCAGCGGCTGCCGGCCCGGCCCTCGAGGGTGAAGGCGTGGGTGCAGCCGGAGTCGAACCAGACGTCGAGGATGTCCTCGACCTTCTCGTACTGGGCCGGGTCGTGCACGCCGAGGAACTCGGCGTCCGGGGTCTCGAACCAGGCGTCGGCCCCGCCGGCCTCTATGGCCCTGAGGATGCGGGCGTCGACCTCGGGGTCATTCAACGGCTGGCCGGTGTGCTTGTCGACGTACATGGCCAGCGGCGTACCCCAGGCGCGCTGGCGGCTGATCAGCCAGTCGGGTCGGGTCTCGACCATTGACCGGATGCGGTTGCGCCCGCCGGCTGGGTGGAAGGCGGTCTGGTCGATGGCCTTGAGGGCCAGTTCGCGCAGGGTCTCGCCGTCGTCGCCGCCCAGCGGCTTGTCCATGCGGATGAACCACTGCGGGGTGTTGCGGAAGATCACCGGCGCCTTGGAGCGCCAGCTGTGCGGATAGGAGTGCTCCAGCCGGCCGCGCGCCAGCAGGGTCCCGGCCTCGATCAGCTTCTGCACCACCGCCGGGTTGGCGTCGGCGAACTTGCCGGTCTTCTTGCCCTCGGTCTCCAGCACCTTGAGGCCGGCGAACAGCGGCACGTGGGGATAGTAGGCGCCGTCGGGGTCGACCGTGTCAGGCACCTCGTGGTGGCCGTGGGCCTTCCACACCTCATAGTCGTCGGCGCCGTGTCCCGGGGCCGTGTGGACGAAGCCGGTGCCGGCGTCATCCGTGACATGGTCGCCGGCCAGCAGCGGCACGGCGAAGCCGAAGCCCGGATGCAGTTCCGCCAGCGGGTGGGCGCACTCCAGTCCCGAGGGGTTCAGATCGCTGATCCGGGTCCAGGTGGCGATCTTGGCCGCCCGGAACACCTCTTCCGCCAGCTTGTCGGCCACGATCAGCCGGTCGCCCGGCTTCGCCCAGGGCTCGAAGTCGAGACCCTGTTCCATCGATTGCACTTCATAGAGGCCGTAGGCGATCTCCGGACCGTAGCTGATGGCGCGGTTGGCCGGGATGGTCCAGGGCGTGGTGGTCCAGATCACCACGCTGGGGGTGGCGTGGCGGAAGGCCAGCAGGTCGTCCGGATGGTCGTCGGTGGCCCCGGTGACCGGGACCCTGACCCAGATCGTCGGGCTGACGTGCTCGTGGTACTCGATCTCGGCCTCGGCCAGGGCGGTGCGCTCGACCGGGGACCACATCACCGGCTTGGAGCCGCGGTACAGCTGTCCGGAGTTCTTGAAGCGGTGGAACTCGCGCACGATGGCCACCTCGGTGGCGAAGTCCATGGTGGCGTAGCGGTTGGCCCAGTCGCCGATCACGCCCAGCCGCTTGAACTGCTCGCGCTGCACGTCGATCCAGCCGGCGGCGTACTCGCGGCAGGCGGCGCGGAAGGCGGCCTTGGAGACCTCGTCCTTGCGCTTGCCCTGGGCGCGGAACGTCTCCTCGATCTTCCACTCGATCGGCAGGCCGTGGCAGTCCCAGCCGGGCACGAAGTCGACATCGTAGCCCAGCAGGAAGCGGCTGCGGACGACGAAGTCCTTCAGCGTCTTGTTGAGCGCATGGCCGATGTGGATGTCGCCGTTGGCGTAGGGCGGGCCGTCGTGCAGCACATAGAGGGGCGCGCCCTCGGCCTGCCGGCGGCGGCGCAGCTCGGCGTAGAGATCGCCCCAGGCCTCGAGGATCTGCGGTTCCTTCTGCGGCAGGCCGCCGCGCATCGGGAAGGGTGTGTCGGGCAGGAAGACGGTGTCGCGGAAGTCGCGGGCGGGGGCGTTGGAATCGGCGTCGGCCATGGGGTGTCTCGGGTCGCGGGAATCGGGAAGGGCGGCGGTCCCGGCGAGCGCGGGGCGGACCCGGAGGCGCTACGCCGGGCGGCGAATCCCGATCAGGCGGATGCTCACGAACATGCCCGTGCCTCTAGCAGAGGCCGGCGGGGCCGCGCCATCCCTGATCGGGCCCAGTTCGGGGCAGGCGCGGGGAGTTCAGCGCGCGCCGGGGGCGTGATACGCCTCGGGGAACACGCCGGAGGGTTCCATGAAGCGCCTGATCGCCGCCGCCTTGGTCGCCGTCGCCGCGGCCGCCTGCTCGCCGCCCGCCGAGGCCCCCGCGCCCGCGGAACAGGCGGAGCCGGCTCCGGCTGACCGCCGACAGGCCGCCTACCGCGCCGGGGAGGAGGGGCCCGAACCCTTCGTCCGCGCCCTGTTCGCCCGCTACGACGCCGCCAGTCCGCTGCCGGCCGGCGAGACCCCGCCGCCGGGCCGCGAGCCCCTGTACGGCCGCACCCTCAACGCCATGATCGGGGCCGACGCCCGCAAGGCCGGCGAGGGCGTTCCGTTCCTGAACTTCGATCCGGTGTGCGGCTGCCAGGACGGCGAGATCGTGCTGCGGTCGGTCGAGATCGCCGAAACGGCGGTCAACCAGGCCGACGCCCGCGTGGTCTTCACGCGGGATGGGCAGGAGGTGCGCCAGCTGATGAAGCTTGAACGGGAAGGGCCGATGTGGCGCGTCGCCGACGTCATTCCCGAGGGCGAGCGGCCCCTGACCGAGCGCCTGCTGGAGGTGATCGGCTGAGCTTGTAAGCGCAGGGCCGCGGGAGGATACTCTTGCCATGACCGACGTGACCTTCACGCGCAGCGGCCCTCTGAGGGGGCAGCGGGCCGGCAAGAAGCCTCGGGGCGTGTCCGTCCGGCGCGTGACCAATGCCGCCGGCGAAAAGGTGACCGTCCGGGCGCTCAATGCGAACAGCGACACCTTCGGCGAGGACTTCCTCTACATCTTCACGCGGAACGTCGAGGCGGCGCGTCGGGAGAACAAGCGCCTGTTCGGGTCGCCCGATGGCGCGCCCGCCGACGATTGAGCCCCCGGCGCTCTGGATTATCGCCGGTCCGAACGGGTCCGGGAAAAGCAGCGCCTATGGCATGGCCTCGGTCGAGTCCCCTTCCGGGTCCGTCTGGATCATCAACCCTGATCTGCTTACCTCGCGCATCGCGTCCCAGGAAGGCCTGTCCCTACAGGACGCCAATCTCGAAGCTGTGGTGCGGATCGAGCGCTGGCTCAACGCCTCCGTTGACACACATCAGACGATCGGGGTCGAGACCGTCCTCTCCACCCCGAAGTACCGCAACCTGGTGACGGTTGCGCGGGCGCGGGGATTCCGGATCAACCTCATCTACGTCTTTCTGGACACGGTCGAGCTGAACATCGAGCGGGTGCGCACGCGCGTTCTGAAGGGTGGACATGCGGTGCCCGAAGACAAGATCGCCCAACGGCGGCTGCGATCCTTCGAGCAGTTCGGCTGGTTCTTCGCCGCAGCGGATCAGGTTGACGTCTACAACAATTCGGGCGCCACGCCCCGTCGGGTGCTCGCCCGGCGTGGCAGCCAGGTGGAAATCCATGACCGGCTGCCGCCCGAACTCGTCGCCGCCATTGGCAAGGTCGACCCCGAGGTCGCCGCGGCCTATGCCCGCATCGACGACTGAGCCAGCGCCGCCCGGGCCGCCTCGGCGTCGCGGGCGATCTGGGCCTTCAGCGCTTCCAGCCCGTCCAGCTTCGCTTCGCCGCGCAGGAAGGCGACCAGTTCGGTCTCGATCGTCTGGCCGTAGAGGTCACCGTTGAAGTCGAACAGCCAGACCTCCAGCAGCGGGGTCTCCAGCGCATACATGGGGCGCACCCCCAGATTGGCGACGCCGTCGATGACCCGGCCGTCGGGCAGCCGGGTACGGGTAGCGTAGACTCCGTAGGCCGGCCGCATGTAGTCGCCGAGCGCGACATTGGCCGTGGGTACGCCGATGGTGCGGCCGCGCTTGTCGCCGTGGATGACCTCGCCGGCGATGGCGAAGGGGCGACCGAGGATGGCGGCGGCGCGGGCCATGTCGCCGGCGTGGACGGCCTCGCGCACGGCGCTGGAGGAGAGTTTCAGGCCGTCGGGATCATCGACCCGGGGGCAGACCCCGACGGTGAATCCCAGCCCCGCCCCGTCCCGGGCCAGCGACTCCGGTGAGCCGGCCCTGCCCTTGCCATAGGTAAAGTCGAAACCGACGGCGGCGTGGGCGAGGCCAAGGCCGTCGGCCAGCACCTCGCGGGCGAAGGCGTCCGGGGCGAGCGCCGCCATGGGGGCGTCGAAGGGCAGCAGGAACAGGGTCTCGACCCCGAGCGGTGCCAGCGCACGGAGCATCTGGTCGGGCGTCATCAGCCGGAACGGGGCCGCCTCCGGCTGGAAGAAGCGCCGCGGATGCGGGTCGAAGCTGACCACCGACAGGGGCCGCTGCAGCCGGCCGGCCGCTTCCGCGGCCGTGGCGATCACCGCCTGGTGGCCGCGATGAACGCCATCGAAGGCCCCGAGCGCGGCGGCGCTGCCGCGCAGGCCGGCTGGCAGGTCCTTCCACGAGCGGATCAGGCGCGTCACGACGGGCTCAGCGGTTCTGGGGCTTCCGGCGGCGCGGCACCCGCACCACGGCGATGCCCTCCATGACCAGCTTGTCCGCGGCGAAGCCCTCGCAGTTCAGCTCGACGCGGGCGCTCTCCGGGTCGACCGAGATGACGGTGATGCGGATCCGCACCTGGTCGCCGATCCGCACCGGGAAGTGGAAGGCGAGGGTCTGGGAGACGTAGATCGAGCCTGCGCCCGGCAGGATGGTGCCGACCACGGCGGACCCGAAGGCGGCCGAGAGGAGGCCATGGGCGATCCGCCCGCGGTAGGCGGTGCGCGCCGCATAGGCCTCGTCGAGGTGGACCGGATTGAAGTCGTCCGAGGCCTCGGCGAACAGCCGGATCCGGTCCTCGGTGACGTCCACGATCTTTTCGGCCGCCATGCCGACGTGGAGCTCCTCCAGGATGTAGCCGCCGGAGGGATGGGCATGAACGAGCTGGGTCATGGCCGGGCTTTAGCGGTCCCTGAACGGCTTGGCGAGCCTCACCAGGCGAGGTCGAGCAGGGTGTAGCGGGCGTGGGTCCCCTCGGCGGCCAGCAGGGCCCCAGCGCGAGCCACGTCGACCCGGCCGTCTGCCCCGCGGGCGAGGTCGCCATGGATGCCCGAGGCCACGAACAGGCAGTCGAGGCCCTGGCCATTGGCCCCGAGCACATCGGTCACGACGCCGTCGCCGATGCACAGGATGCGCGACAGATCGACCGGCCCGCCAGCCAGACGCGCCGCCTCGGCCAGGGCGAGGTCATAGATCGGGGCGAACGGCTTGCCGGCCATCACCACCGGCCCGCCCAGCGACTCATAGAGGTCGGCCAGCGCGCCGGCGCAGTAGATCAGCCGGTCGCCGCGCTGCACGACGCGATCCGGGTTGGCGCAGATCAGTTCCAGTCCGCGCGCCGCCGCGGGGGTCAGGCGTTCGCGATAGTCCTCGGGGGTGTCGACCTCGTCGTTGTCCGGGCCGGTGACCGAGATGAACCGCGCCTCCGCCGGGTCCCTCGTCAGGATGACGCCCGTGCCGGCGTACAGAGGCGCGTCGCGCTCCGGCCCGATCAGCCAGGCCGGTCCCGGCGCGCGGCGGGTCAGCTCGGCGCGGGTGGCGTCTCCCGAGGTGACGAAGCCGCGCCAGGCCGAGCGGGGCACGCCGAGGGCGTCGAGCTGGGCGACCACATCGCTGGCCGGACGCGGCGAGTTGGAGATCAGCACCACATGGCCGCCGCCCGCGTTGAAGCGGGTCAGGGCCTCGCAGGCGTCGGGCCAGGATTCGCGGCCGTTGTGGATCACGCCCCAGACGTCGCAGAGCAGGATGTCGTAGTCGGCGGCGATGTGGCCGAGGCCGTCGAGGGCGGAAAGCTGGGTCATGGGGCGCAGATAGGCGCTCCCGCCCGCCGGGTCGAGATCAGGCGTAGCGCCGGCGCTGTTCGGCGGTGCGCAGGGTCGAGCGCAGGAAGTCCGACGGCGGATCGGTCTCGGCCAGCACCTGCTCCTTGATGGCGCGGGGCTCGCCGAACAGGTGGCCCTGGCCGAGGGCGACGTCGAGCTCGAGAATGTCGATCACCTGACGCTCGGTCTCGACCTTCTCGGCGATCAGCTGCACCCCGTAGCGCTCGGTCAGGCCGGCGAAGTCGGCGGCGCGGATGTCCGGCATCGAGGGCAGGGGGGCCGCGCCGTCGAGGTCGAGAAGCTGTTCGATCAGCAGCTCGGCCGCCACCTTGATGAAGCGGACGTCCGAGCGCTGCAGGTCGGCGAAGTCGAGGTCCAGCGTCTGCACCTTGTCCAGCGAGAAGCGGAAGCCGAGGTCGGCCAGCTTGGCCATGTTGCGCGCCTCGACCGCCCCGCGAGCGTCGAAGGTGGCCTGGCCCAGCTCGAAGATCAGCGACTGGCCGAGGTCGCGGTTCTGGCTGAGGAAGGCGAGGAACTCCGGGAAGAAGGTCTCGTCGCCCAGCGAGGTCAGGGAGATGTTACAGAACACCCCGACCTTTCGGTCCTGGCGCGACAGGCGGCGTACAATCTGGGCGCAGCGGAACAGCAACAGGTTGTCGATGGCCGGCAGCAGGCCCTCCCCCTCGGCCAGCGACAGATACTCCGCCGGCATCATGATCCGGCCCGAAGCGTCGCGCAGACGGGTGAAGCTCTCGTAGAAGATGGTCCGCCGCTGCGGCAGGGTGACGACGGGTTGCAGGTAGAGATCGACCCGGCCCTCAGTGAGCGCCTCGTGGACCGTCTGCAGCAGGGCGTTCGACTGCTGCCGCTTGCGGCCCTCGGCGCTGCGCGGATCCTGCAGCGGGGCCACAGCCAGACGCGCCTCGATCGAGTCGCTCATCTGCTGCACCAGGTCCTCGAGGATGCGCACCTCGCCGGTCAGGGTCTCGGTCTGGGTCAGGGCGCCCTTCTCGATGGCGTCGGTCAGGTCGGTGACCGCGCCCTGGGTGGCGTCCAGCGCATCGGCCAGCAGCCGGTGCGCCTCGCGCAGTTGGTCGAGATCGCGTCGCAGGGCGCGGGCGTTCAGGGTCTGGATGACGAGGGCGTGCAGGGCGGTGAACAGGCCCATGGCGCCAAGCGCCCCGGCCACGGCCGCGCCGCCGCCCAGACCCGCGCGCCACAGGGCTGCCCCCGCTGTCATCGACAGGAAGACGTAGCCGCAGAACAGGAACAGCTGGATCAGACTACGCATCAATGACGGTCGGGCCTTCCCCGTAAGGATTCGTGACAGTATCGGACGAGAATCACCCGGCCGCCAGCGCCGAGGATCATTGACGTCAGGGAAGGACGCCTCCGCATGCAGCTCTTCGATCTCACCGGCAAGTCGGCCGTCATCACCGGCTCCTCGCGCGGCATCGGCAAGGCCATCGCCGAGCGGCTGGCGGAGCATGGCGCCCGGGTGGTGATCTCGTCGCGCAAGGCCGGACCCTGCGAGGAGGTCGCCGCCGACATCAGCGCCCGCTACGGCGCCGGCCGCGCCATCGCCGTGCCCGCCAACATCGCCGAGAGGGCCGACCTGCAGCGGCTGGTCGACGAGACCAACGCCGCCTTCGGCAAGATCGACATCCTGGTCTGCAACGCCGCGTCCAACCCCTATGCCGGCCCGATGGGCGGGATCACCGACGAGCAGTTCAACAAGATCCTGCAGAACAACGTCATCTCGAACCACTGGCTGATCCAGATGGCAGCGCCGCAGATGCTGGAGCGCCGCGACGGCTCGATCATCATCGTCTCGTCGATCGGCGGCCTGCGCGGCAACGCCCTGATCGGCGCCTACAACGTCTCCAAGGCCGCCGACATGCAGCTGGCCCGCAATCTCGCGGTCGAGTGGGGGCCGTCGAACGTGCGCGTCAACTGCATCGCGCCGGGGCTGGTGCAGACGGACTTCGCCAAATACCTCTGGGAGAACCCGGAGATCCTCAAGACGGTGACCGAGCCGGCCCCGCTGAAGCGCATCGGCCAGCCCGACGAGATCGCCGGGGCGGCGGTCTATCTGGCTTCCCCCGCCTCGACTTTCATGACCGGCCAGACCCTGGTGGTGGACGGCGGCGTCACCATAGCATGGTGAAGCCGGGGTTGCGGCGCGATCTGGTCTGGCGGCTGGAGGCGGCCGGCTTCGCCCTGTTCATCGGCCTGATGCGGCTGATCGGACTTGAGGCGGCGTCGGCCGTCGGGGGCGGCCTGCTGCGCGCGCTGGGGCCGCGGACGGGGACGCACCGGACGGTGATCCGCAATCTCCGGCTGGCCTTCCCCGACATGGACCCGGCGGCGCGCGAGGCGCTGGCCCGGGACGCGTGGGAGCAGACCGGCCGCACCTTCGCCGAGACGGCGGTGATGGACCGGCTGACCCCGGCCTCGGGCCGAATCGAGATCGAGGGGCTGGAGCGGCTGCACGCGATCCGGGACTCCGGGCAGCCGGTGGTGTTCGTCTCGGGGCACCTGGCCAATTTCGAGGTCATGGCCGCCTGCATCCTCGCCGCCGGCGTGCCCTGCCAGATCACCTACCGCGCGGCCAACAATCCCTATGTCGACGCCCAGATCCGCGCCGCCCGGGCGCGCTACGGCGTGCGACTGTTCGCACCGAAGGGCGGCGATGGCGCGCGGGAGCTGCTGGCCGGGATGGCGCGCGGCGAGTCCGTGGCCCTGATGAATGACCAGAAGTTCTCGGAGGGGCCCGAGGTCGAGTTTTTCGGCCATCCTGTGAACGCGGCTCCTGGTCCGACACGGCTGGCGCTGAAGTTCGGAACGGTGCTGCAGCCCCTGTCCGTGACCCGGCTGCCGGGCGTCCGCTTCCGCCTGACCGTCCATCCGCCGATCCCGGTCGGCGGCGGCGGCGACCGGAGCGAGGATATCCGGCGGGGGGTTCAGGCGGTGACCCGTTTCGTCGAGGATCGTGTGCGCGAGGCGCCGGCGGACTGGTTCTGGGTGCACAAGCGCTGGCCGGACCACGTCTACGCCAGGCTTGGGTCGCTCAGTCCAGATTGACGTAGTGCTGGTCCTCGGCGCGCCGCCAGGGGCCGCTATAGCCCGGCCGGGTGACCCGCCGCCGGCAGGGGCCGAAGTAGTCACTGGTGCGGATGAAGGGGCGCGGCTTCATCACCACCGCCTCGATCCGCGCCATGACGCTGCGCGCGGTCAGCGGCTTGACCACAAACTCGTTGACGCCGGCGTCGCGAGCCTCATGCACCCGGCGTCGTTCCGCGTGCCCGGTCATCATGATGATCGGCAGGAAGGTGTTGGGGCTGTCGGTGCTGTTGCGCACCAACCGGGTGAACGCCACGCCGTCCAGGGGCGCCATGTTGAAGTCGATCAGCGCCAGATCCGCAGGGAAGGTTGCCAGCGCCCGGTAGGCTTCCGCTCCGTCGATCGCCTCGCGGATCCCTTCGGCTCCCGCCGACCTCAGCATGGTCGTCAGGATGTCGCGCATCTGGGAGCTGTCGTCCGCGATCAGGATTTTGAAGGGTTGCAGGCCCGCCATGGTCGTGTCTTCGGGGCGTCGAAGTTGGGTATAGACGCCTTGCCGGTCGTCGCCGATCAGGAACGCGCGAGACGCGAAAGCGCTTCGTCCGGCCCGGCATAGGCCTCCTGGCGGCTCGCGCTCCAGTACCGCAGCGCTTCCAAGGGAATGGGGCGACCGCTCACGGCGCAGCGCACGTGCCGCCCCGGGCGCAGGACGACGAACTCGCCGTCACCGTAGTGCAGCTGGGCCTCGGCGGAGGCGTCGGGGGACGAACCGGTCATGCCGCCACTCTATGTCGCCGAATCCCGTTCTAGAACAGCCGTCCCTGATCAGAAGGCTTGGCGGCGGGCGCGGCGGGGCGTCGCTCCCGCGGCTTCAGCGGCTGACCATCCTCGACCCGCGCCGCCCGGGCGCCATCCGCGAACACCAGCCGCAGCCCGTCGCCGGCGGACAGGTCGGCGGCCCGGCGCACCAGCTGGCCGTCGGCGGCGTGGATGCGGGCGAAGCCGTGCTCCAGCGGACGGTCCGGATTGAGGCTCTCCAGCAGCCGACCGGTGCGGGCCAGCCGTTCCGCCTCCCGCGCGGGAACCCGGGCCAGGGCAGTCGTCAGGCGCTGCTGCAGCTCCTGCAGGCGCGCCTCCGACCGGCCCAGCTGTCGACCGGCCGCCGACGGGGTGAGCCGGGCCGTGACTCCCACCAGGTCGCGTTCATGCGCCGCCAGATTTCGCCCAAGCGCCGCGCCGAGTCGGCTGGCGATCAGGTCGAAGCGCTGCTGCGGCAGGGCGAGCAGGTCTTCCGGCCGGGGCGGCAGGCCGCGCGCGGCGGCGCGCAGGGCCGTGCGGCGATCCTCGACCAGTCGCCCGGCGGCCCGGGAGAGGCGCCGGTCCAGTTCAGCCGTGGCTGCCTTCAGGTCAGCCAGCACCGGCGTGGCTATCTCGGCGGCGCCGGTCGGGGTGGGCGCCCTCCGATCCGAAACGAAGTCGATCAGGGTGGTGTCGGTCTCGTGACCGACGGCCGAGATGATCGGTACGCTCGCCGCGGCGACCGTCCGGGCCAGCGCCTCGTCGTTGAAGGGCCAGAGATCCTCGACCGAGCCGCCGCCCCGGGCCACGATGACCACGTCCGGGCGCGGGATCGGGCCGTCCGCCGGCAGGGTGTCGAAGCCGCGCACCGCCGCGGCCACCTGGGCGGCCGCGGCCTCGCCCTGGACGACGCAGGGCCAAACGATGACGCGACACGGCCACCGCTCGGAGATGCGATGCAGGATGTCCCGCACCACGGCGCCGGTCGGGCTGGTGATGACGCCGATGGTCGCCGGGAAGGCGGGCAGGGGCCGCTTGCGGGCCAGTTCGAACAGGCCGTCGTCGCGCAGCCGCGCCTTGAGCCGCTCCAGCTGGGCCAGCAGGGCGCCTGCGCCCGCGGCTTCCATGGTCTCGATGACGATCTGGTAGCTGGACCGCGCCGGATAGCTGGTGATCTTGCCGGTGACGATCACCTCGAGACCGGTCTCCGGCTGGACCCCGAGGCCGCGCACCTGGCCCTTCCAGACGACGCCGTCGATCGCCGACTTGTCATCCTTGAGGGTCAGATAGACGTGCCCCGAGGCATGGCGGTTGACCTTGGACACCTCGCCGCGCAGCCGCACATGGCCGAACCGGTCCTCCAGCGTCCGCTTCAGCGCGAACGACAGCTCGGAGATCGACAGCGGCGGATTGTTGTCCCGGGGCGCCGCCGGCGGCTCGGCCGGGCCTTCGAAGACATAGGAGTCGGAGGGCATGGCAGGATGCTAGCGGGCGCGAGCGGCCGGTGAAACCCGACGCCGCCGCCTTGACCACTTGGGTGCAGCGCGTCATTGCCGCGGCATGAACATTCTGCTGGTCGGGTCGGGCGGCCGCGAGCACGCCCTCGCGTGGAAGATAGCGCAATCACCGCGGGTGACGCGTCTCGTCTGCGCGCCCGGCAATCCCGGCATCGCCCAGCACGCCGAGCTGCGCCCCGAGCTGAAGGCGGCGGACGCCGAGCGGCTGGCGGCCTTCGCCCGCGAGATGAAGGCCGACCTCGTGGTCGTCGGTCCGGAAACGGCGCTTGAAGCCGGGCTGGCTGACCGGCTGGCGGCGGCCGGCATCCCCTGCTTCGGCCCGAGCGCGCGCGCGGCGAAGCTGGAGACCTCCAAGGCCTTCTCCAAGGCCTTCATGGAGCGCCACAACATCCCGACCGCCGGCTATGGCGTCTACGAACGCCCGGCGGACGCCATCGCCGCCCTCAAGATCTTCAAGCCGCCTTACGTGATCAAGGCGGACGGTCTGGCCGCGGGCAAGGGCGTGTCGATCAGCCCGGACGCCCGCGACGCCCAGGCCGAGATCGAGCGAATGCTCGGGGGTCGCTTCGGTGACGCCGGCGCCCGGGTGGTGATCGAGGAGTTCATGGACGGCGAGGAGGGCTCGCTGTTCGCCCTGTGCGACGGCAAGGTCGCCATGCTGCTGGGCGGGGCCCAGGACCACAAGCGGGCCTTCGACGGCGACCTCGGCCCCAACACGGGCGGCATGGGCGCCTATTCGCCGGCCCCGGTGTTCACGCCCGAGCTGGTCGAGCGGGCCCGGGTCGAGGTGGTCGAGGCGGCCATCGCCGCCATGGCGGCCGAGAACACCGCCTATCGCGGCGTGCTCTACGCCGGGCTGATGGCCACCGCCGAGGGGCCTAAGGTGGTGGAGTTCAACGCTCGCTTCGGCGATCCGGAATGCCAGGTGCTGATGATGCGCTGGGCGGACGACATCCTGCCCTATCTGCTGGCCTGCGCCCGCGGCGACCTGGCCCGGCTGCCGCCGCCGTCGTTCGTTCCGGAGACGGTGATCTGCGTCGTGCTGGCGGCCAAGGGCTATCCGGACAGCCCGCTGGAAGGCTCCATCATCCGCGGCGCCGACCAGGACTTCGGTCCCGACGTGCAGGTGTTCCATGCCGGCACCCGCCGCAATGACGACGGCCATCTGGTCGCCGCCGGCGGCCGGGTGCTGAACGTCTGCGCCCGGGGCAAGGACGTCGCCGAGGCCCGCAGCCGCGCCTATGCCGCCATCCGCAAGATCGACTGGCCGGCCGGTTTCCATCGCACGGACATCGGCTGGCGCGCCCTGGCGCGGGAGGACGCGGGCGAGGCAGGCTGAGCCCCTGGCTCAGCTCCAGGCGAACAGCAGGCGGCCCTCGCCCATGCGGGCGCGCAGCGGCTCAAGGTCGGCGTGGGCGACCGAGAAGCAGCCATAGCTGCGGCCCAGCTTGCCCTCGCGCTCGAGAAACTCCGGGTCCGCATAGTCCGCGCCGTGCACGATGATCGCACGGTCGCGGGCGAGGTTGTTGCTGTACTCCAGCCCGTCGAGCAGGACGTTCGGCCCCTGCTGCGGCCCCCAGCTGGCCCCGGCGGTGGCGTAGGCCCCGACCGAGGACATGTGGCTGTCAGGCTCGTTCGAGAAGCGCTGGGCGAAGCCCGTATGAGCGGGATCGGAGCCGCGGCCGTGGGTGGTGCGGAAGGTCGTCACTTGCCCCGAGGCGATGTCCACCTCGTAGAGCCGCGCCTCGCCCGAGAACTTGCGGAAGTCGACCAGATACATACGGTCGCGGTGCGGCAGGCGGTGATGGTGGATGTCGAGCGCGGCCAGGGCCCGGTCCAGCAGCGCCTTGCGGATCTCGCCGCGGGGATCGACGACCGGTCGTCCGACATCGCCAAGCACCTCCACGCGCGGGGCGGCGGCGGAGATCTCCGGGGTGACGGGGGCAGGGACAGCCGCCGTCGTGAGCGCGGCTACCGGGGCGCGGGGCGCCGTCGCGCAGCCCGCCAGGGCGAGGGAGCCGCCGAGCACCAGACCGCGTCGGGACAAGCGCATGGAACGCCTCGGGGACAGTGAACGAGACAACAACCATGACCGGGCCGCCCGTCCCCTGGCAAGCGCGGCTTGGCGGAACGCCCGGGGCTGATAGGGTGCGGCGAACCACGGGGGAAACGTCATGCGCCTGCCAGCGATCATCGGGGCCTTTGCGGCCTGCCTCGCCATTTCGGCGCAAGCGCCTGCAAACGCGCAGGAAACTGCAACCACCTTCGTCCATGCCGGGCGCCTGCTGGCAGACCCCGCCGCGGGCGTTGTGCAGCGCGATAAAACTGTCGTGATCCGGGACGGCCGGGTCGTGGACATCCGCGACGGCTTCGTCAGCGAGGGCGATGGCCGGGTCGTGGACCTTTCGGATCGCTTCGTCCTGCCGGGCCTGATCGACAGCCACGTCCACATCACCCGGCAGCAGAATCCCAACGCCCGGCTGATGCAGGTGACAGACAGCGAGGCTGATCTGGCGATCGCCGGGGCGCACTTCGCCCGCATCACCCTGGAAGCCGGCTTCACCACGGTGGCGGACCTGGGCGGCGACAACAACGCCATCTTCGCCCTGCGCGACGGCATTGCGGCCGGGCAGGTGCCGGGGCCGCGCATCATCGCCTCGGGGCGGTCGGTGTCGATCCACGGCGGCCACGGGGACGCCAACGGCTATCGCGACGACATCATGCACCTGCTGTCGTCCGAGAGCATTTGCTCCGGGCCGGAGGACTGCATGCGGGCGGTGCGGACCCAGGTCCGCGCCGGGGCCGATGTGATCAAGATCACCGCCACCGGCGGGGTCCTTTCCAACACGGCGGCCGGTCTGGCGCAGCAGTTCACCGACGCCGAGCTGGCGGCCATCGTCGAGGCCGGGCACCGGATGGGCCGGCGGGTCACGGCCCACGCCCACGGCGTCGACGGGGTCAACGCCTTCCTGCGCGC
>CAZUXK010000016.1:0-33169 GCA_964624025.1 uncultured Brevundimonas sp. | reverse complement strand
CCATGGCGTCGGGGCAGGGCTCGCCGTACTTCTCCAGCAGCTCCTTCTCGAGGCTGCCGGCGTTGACGCCGATACGCATGGAGCAGCCGTTGTCCTTGGCCGCCTGCACCACCTCACGCACCCGGTCGGGGCTGCCGATGTTGCCCGGGTTGATGCGCAGGCAGGCGGCGCCCGCCTCGGCCGCCTCGATGCCGCGGCGGTAGTGGAAGTGGATGTCGGCGACGAGCGGGACCTTCGCGGCCTTCACAATGGTGCGGAAGGCGGCGGTCGACTCCTCGTCGGGGCAGGAGACGCGGACGATGTCGGCGCCGGCCTCCTCGAGCTGGCGGATCTGGTCGATCGTGGCCCCGGCGTCGGTGGTCGGGGTGTTGGTCATCGACTGGACGCTGATCGGCGCGTCGCCGCCGACCTCGACCGCGCCGACGCGGATCTTGCGGCTCTTGCGACGCTCGATATGGCGCCAGGGACGGACGAGGGTGTGGTCGCTCATGACGCCAGCATAGGCCAAGGCCGATGGCGTTTCCACGACGGCGGACGGGGCCGTCGCGCGACCGATCAGCCGACGGGGGGGACTGACCCTGCCGTCGGCGCGACGGCAGGGACCGCGGTGGCGGCAACCGGCGCAGCGGCGTGGGCGGCCGGGGTCGCCGGGGCCTCGGCAGCGGCGGCGGCGCGGCGGGCGGCCTCGGCGCGCGACTCCGCCTCGGCCTGGGCCTGGGCCTGGCGTGCAAGGGTGGTGGCGCGGGCGTTCAGCTGGTTCAGCGGGGTCAGCTGGCTGGCCAGCACCCCGTCGGACTCGCCGTTCAGATAGACGCCGATCAGGGCGGGCTCGGAGGCGTCGATTGTGGCGGGCACGCCGATCGGGGCGCGCCAGGCCTCTCCGGCGGCCATCTGGCGGGCGAACAGCACGCGGCCGTCCGCCAGGCGGACGACGAGCGTCGTCGGTCGCCGCGCCTGCAGCGTCACCTGGGAGTCGCCGGCGGCGGCGCCATAGACGGCCCCGCGCGGATTGAAGGCGGCCTGCACCGGTCCATCGCGGCGGCTGGCGGCGTCGGCGAGCGCCGCGGCGGCGGCGTCCGCGTCCTCGGGATCGAGTCCGAGAAGCTCCGCTTCAAGGCCCGGGGTCAGATACATGACCGGCACCGTCTGGTCCGGCGGGGCCGGTCGCGGCACGTCGAGGCTGATCTCGGTCAGGCCCTGGGTCTGGCCGGGCACCGCGCCCAGGGTCCAGCTCTCGGGCGTCTCGGAGATCACCGCCGGCGGCGGCGACCGCATGTGGCTGACGCGCTGGAAGACGTTCCAGCCGACCACGGCGATGACGAGGGCGGCGACCGCGGCGATCACGCGGGGCGAATGCCGGCGCACTTCGGCGAAGGCGACCCCGGCGGGCGGCTGCAGCGGTGCGATCTTGTCGCCGTCCGGCGCCTCGCGCTTGTAGCGCTCGACGGCCAGCTGCTCGTCGAGGCCGAGCGCGCCGGCGTAGGCCCGCACATAGCCGAGGGTGAACACGCGCGAGGGCAGGGCGGAATGTTCCCCCTGCTCCAGGGCGGTCAGATACTTCTGGGGAACCCGGGTGACCGCGGACAGCTGGGCCAGCGACTTGCCCGAGACTTCGCGTGCGCGGCGCAGGCCGACGCCGAGCGACGGCGCATCGGCGATAGAGGGAATGGGATCCCTCCAGTCGGGGTGGGCCCGAAACTCCTCGGGGGCATTCCCCGCGTCCAGCGCCATCTCCGTCAACCCCACACTCGACACCGGCGGCTCGGGGGCCGCATCCGGGGTCGTACTCGCTTCCGGACCGTCATCCTTTAACCACTCCGGATGACGGTTCGGGCCTCCCCCCGGAGGCACAGCTCCCGCCGCTTGTGGATAACCCATTTTCGCCGCCGCGCCAAATCGTTGTTAACGTTGTTCGCCCTCCGTCTCCAAACGGGACGGTCAGACGGCGACGTTCAACTTGCGGGCCAGGCTCTCGACCTCGTTGCGGATCGAGCCCGCGGACGAACCAAGGAGGTTGGCCATGCCGCGGCGGGCGGCGGGGAGGTCCAGTGACAGCACCATGCGCTTGACCGGACCCACGCCGCCGGCGGGCGCCGACAGGCGAGTATAGCCGAGGGTGACGAGGGCGAAGGCCTCCAACGGGCGGCCGGCCAGCTCGCCGCAGACCGACACCGGCGTGCCCGTCTCGGCGCAGCGGGTCTGGATCTCCTGCAGCGCCCGCAGGGCCGGGGGCGACAGCGGATCATAGCGATCCGACACCAGCGGGTTGGTCCGGTCCGCAGCGTACATGTACTGCAGCAGGTCATTGGTCCCGACCGAGACGAAGTCGGTCAGGGGCAGCAGCGCGTCGAGGTGAAACAGCAGCGACGGCGCCTCGATCATGGCCCCGACGCGCAGGAGCGAGGGCAGGGTGCGGCCACGGCGGCGCGCCCAGGCGCACTCGATGTCGACCATCTCGCGGGCGGCGCGGAACTCCTCGACCGTGGCGATCATCGGGAACATGACGCGCAGCTCGCGCCCGGCGGCGGCGTGCAGCAGCGCGCGCAGCTGCAGCCGCAGCAGCGAGGGCCGGTCGAGGCCGAGGCGGATGGCACGCCGCCCGAGCGCCGGGTTCTCCTCCCGCTCGGCGTCGAGATAGGGCAGGACCTTGTCGCCGCCGATGTCGAGGGTGCGGAAGGTCACCGGCCGGTCGCCGGCGGCGTCGAGCACGCGCCGATACAGCTGGGTCTGGGCCTCCAGCCGCGGCAGCTCCTCCGACACCATGAACTGGAACTCGGTGCGGAACAGGCCGATGCCTTCCGAACCCGTGTCGTCGAGCGTGTCGAGGTCGACGGCCAGGCCGGCATTGCTGAGCAGGGTGATGCGGGTGCCGTCCAGGGTCGTCGCCGGCACGTCCCGCAGCAAGGCGAACTCGGCGCGGCGCTGCTCCCGCACGGCGATGCGCTGCTGCACCGCCTCCAGCATCTCCGGCCGGGGGCGGAGATAGGCCTCCCCGCTTTCCCCGTCAGCGATGACCAGGTCGCCTTCCGACAGCCGGTCGCGCAGCCCCATCAGGCGGCCGACGCAGGGGATCTGCAGCGCCCGGGCGACGATGCCGGCGTGGCTGGCGGCCGAGCCCTCCTCCAGCAGCACCCCCTTCAGCCGATCGCGCGGATATTCCAGCAGGTCCGCCGGGCCGAGATTGCGGGCGACGAGGATGGCGTCCTCGGGCAGTTCGCGCTCGCCGGGCTTGTCGCCCGCCAGCACCCGCAGCAGCCGGTTGGCCAGGTCCTCGAAGTCGTGCAGCCGCTCGCGGATGTAGGGGTCTCGGGCCTTGGCGAAGCGCGCGCGATGCTCGTTGCGCACCCGGTCGACGGCCGCCTCGGCCGTCAGGCCGGAGCGGACCGCCTCTTCCAGCGACCGGTTCCAGCCGCGGTCGTCGGCGAACATGCGGTAGGTCTCGAGCACCTCGAACGGCGTGCCGGACAGGCCGCTCGGTCCCACCTCCAGCATGGCGTCAATGCCGGCCTTGAGGGCGTGCAGGGCGGTGTGCAGCCGCGCCTCCTCCAGCACCGGATCGTCGGCCAGCAGCCTTTCCGGGGCCAGCGGCGCCTCGTGCAGCACCACATGGCCGAAGGCCAGGCCCTCGGCGAAACGCTGGCCTTTCATCCGCTCCGGACGGTGCGGGGCGACCTCGACGTCGCGCAGCTCCTCCTGGCCCAGCAGCTCTCCCGAGGCGACCGTCTCGGCCAGCACCATGGCGATGGTCTGGATATCCTCGATCTCGTCGGGGTCGTAGTGGCGGGCCGCGCGGTTCTGGACGACCAGCACGCCGATGGCCCTGCCGCCGCGCAGCAGGGGCGCGCCGAGGAAGGCGTGGTAGGGATCCTCGCCCGTCTCGGGCCGGTAGGAGAAGCTGGGGTGGCTGGGGGCGTCGGCCAGGCTGATCGGCTCGGCCGAGCGGGCCACCTCGCCGACCAGGCCCTCGCCGGGGCGCAGGCGGGTGGTGTGCACGGCGGCGCGGTTCAGGCCCTCGGTGGCGAACAGCTCCAGCTCGCCCGAGGCGCGGCGCAGGTAGATCGAGCAGACCTCTGCCACCATCGAGCGGGCGATGATGCGCACGACGGTGTCGAGGCGGTCCTGGGCCGGTCCGCCGTCGGCCATGGCCTCGCGGATCTGGCGCAGGAGGTTCCTCGGCCCCCTCGTCATCGTTCCGCCCTTGACCATCCGTGCTCCAGCCCTTCCGCGGGCGATGCTAGACCTTAAACCGCTTCGAGTCCGTAAGCGCCGTGCAGGGCCCGCACCGCCAGCTCCGCATAGGCGGCGTCGATCAGCACGCTGATCTTGATCTCCGAGGTGGAGATGGCCTGGAACTTGATGCCCTTGTCGGCCAGGGCCCTGAACATGGTCTGGGCCACACCGGCGTGGCTGCGCATGCCGACCCCCACCACCGATACCTTGGCCACATCCTCATCGACGCGCAGCTGCTCGAAGCCGATCTCGCCCTGGGCCTCGCGCATCAGGTCGGCGGCGCGCTGGGCGTCGCGGCGTCCGGTGGTGAAGGTGAGGTTGACCGCCCCCTCGGTGCGCGCCTGGCTCTGCACGATCATGTCGACATTGACCCCGGCCTCGGCGAGGCGGGTGAACACGTCGGCCGGGGCGTCGGTGCGGTCCGACAGGCCGAGCAGGGTGATGCGGGCCTCGTCACGGCTCATGGTCACGCCGGACACGATGCGCTTCTCCACGATCTCCTCCTCGTCGCAGATCAGGGTGCCGGCGACCGCCGGCAGGTTTCCGTTCTCGTCGGGCTCGACGAAGCTGGACAGCACGCGCACCGGCACCTGCCGGGCCATGGCCAGCTCGACCGAGCGCGTCTGCAGCACCTTGGCCCCCAGCGAGGCCATTTCCAGCATCTCCTCGTAGGAGACGCGTTCGAGACGTCGGGCCTTGCCCTCGATGCGCGGGTCGGTGGTGTAGACGCCGTCCACGTCCGTATAGATGTCGCAGGGGCAGGCGAGCGCCGCCGCGACCGCCACCGCCGAGGTGTCCGAGCCGCCGCGGCCCAGGGTGGTGATGCGGCCCTCGCGGGTCACGCCCTGGAACCCCGGAATGACGACGATCTCGCCGCCGTCGACGGCTGCGCCGAGGGCGTCGCCGGGGATGTCCTCGATGCGCGCCTTGCCGTGCAGGTCGTCGGTCAGGATCGGCACCTGCCAGCCCATCATCGAGCGGGCGCGGAAGCCCATGTTGCGCAGGGTCAGGGCTAGCAGGCCGGCGGTCACCTGCTCGCCCGAGGCGACCACCACGTCGTACTCGTCATCGGACAGGGGGATGCCCGCCGCCGGCGCGCCCGCGCCGTCGGTCCAGGCCACCAGCTCGTTGGTCTTGCCGGCCATGTCCGAGACCACCACCGCCACCCGCTTGCCGCTGCGGGCCTCGGCGGCGACGATCCGGGCGGCGCGGCGGATGCGCTCCAGGTCGGCCATCGACGTGCCGCCGAACTTCATCACCAGTCGCGTCATCGCCACCCTTTCTTCCATCATGGGCTCTAGCCGGTGGGGCCGCCGCACACAACAACCCATTGACAACCTACCTACCTGTCTACCACATCTGTCGTAGCGGGAGGCTTCGGCCATGCAGGCGTCTGACGTTCTGAATTCGGCCCTGACCACATCGGACAAGATCCGACGGTTGAGCGAGGCCGGCTACGAGCGGGCGGAGATCGCCCGGCTGCTGGGCAAGCGGTACCAGCATGTCCGTAATGTGCTGGAGGGGGACCGGCTGCGCGGGGCGCCCCGGCGGGAGCCGCAGGCGGCGGCGACCGTCGCAGGCTCGAGCCGGGTCGTCCGGCTGGAGACAGACCCCGAGGGGCGGCTCGTCATTCCCGCGGAGCTGATGGCGCGTTTCGGCGTGGCGGGCGGCGAGGCCGTGGTCATCGATGTCGAGGCCGACAGTCTCACCGTGATGAACCGCGGGGCGGCGCTGGCGCGGGCGCGCGAGACCGTGCGTCGCTTCATCCCGGCCGGGGTGAGCCTCGCGGACGACCTGATCCAGTCGCGGCGCGCCGAGGACGCGGCCGAGCGTGGCTGACTATGTCCTCGACGCCTCCGCGGTGCTTGCGGTGCTCAACGACGAAGACGGCGCCGCCCTCGTCGAGGACGTCATCGGCCGCTCGCTGATGTCCAGCGTCAACCTGACCGAGGTCGCGAGCAAGCTTGTCGAAAAAGGTATGGATGACGACAGCGTGTCTCTGGTCATCCACTCCCTGCCGTGCCGCGTGGTTGACTTCACCCTGGCGCACAGCTTGAGAGCGGGGCAGCTGAGGCGCGACACCGGGCCCCAGGGACTTTCCCTCGGGGATCGGGCCTGTCTGGCGCTGACCGAGGCCGAGGGCCTTCCTGTGCTGACTTCCGATCGTCGATGGAGTGACGTTGAAACCGACCTCGACATCAGACTCATCCGCTGAAGGCGCCTCGATCGATCCGGCCGATGTGGCGCGCTTCTCGGCGATCGCCGCCACCTGGTGGGACCCGAAGGGCCCCTTCGCGCCGCTGCACAAGTTCAATCCGGCGCGGCTGGACGTGCTGCGCCGCGAGGCTGTGGCGCGGTTCGGCCGCGACCCGCGGGCCATCCGCCCGTTCGAGGGGCTGAGCCTGCTCGACGTCGGCTGCGGCGGCGGCCTGCTGTCCGAGCCGATGCGGCGCATGGGCTTCGCCGTGACCGGCGTGGACGCTTCGGGGAAGAACATCGGCACCGCGCGCCAGCATGCGGTGGAGCAGGGGCTCGACATCACCTACCGCGCCGCCACGGTCGAGCAGCTGGCGGCCGAGGGCGCCGGGCCGTTTGACGTGGTCCTGAACATGGAGGTGGTTGAGCACGTCGCCGACCCGAAGCAGTTCCTGCTGGATTCCGCCTCGCTGGTGAAGCCCGGCGGCCTGATGGTGGTGGCCACGCTGAACCGCACCCTGCGTTCGCTGGCCCTGGCCAAGATCGGGGCCGAGTACATCCTGCGCTGGCTGCCGGCGGGCACCCACGACTGGCGCCAGTTCCTCAAGCCCGAGGAAATCCGCCGCATGCTCCACGACGCCCCGGTGCGGGTCGAGGGGCCGCTGGGGCTGTCCTACAATCCGCTGACCGATCGCTGGAGCGAGACCGACGACGACGGCATCAACTACATGATGCTGGCCTTCCGGGACTGAGGGGGCCGTCCACGCCCCCCCGTCCCGTCGCAGCGCGCCGGGCCACCACCCCATTTCATGGGGAGGATAGCGCCTTTCCTCCCCACGCCAGTGGGGAGGGGGACCGCGAAGCGGTGGAGGGGCCTTGGGCGCCGTCCCCTGGCCCTTTGCAGCAGGGCCCGAACGCCTATCCCAGCTGCGGACGCAGCCCCGAGATGTCGTAGCCGGCCGCGGCTGCGGCCGCGATCAGGTCATCGGCCGGGCGCTCGCCGGCCTGGCTGAGGGCCCACAGCACCGTCGAGCGCGTGCCCGACCGGCAGAAGGCCAGCGCCGGGCCGGGCAGGGTGTCCAGCGCGTGGCGCAGGGCCTCGACCTCGCCCCGCCCGAGGGCCGGCATCGACACCGGGATGTGCGCGAACGCCAGGCCCGCCGCCTCGGCTGCGGCGCGCAGGGCGGCGGCGTCGGGCTGGCCCGCCTCCTCGCCGTCGGGGCGGTTGGAGATCAAGGTGGCGTAGCCCGCCGCTTTCAGCGCGGGCACGTCCTCCAGCGCGATCTGCGGCGCCACATGCAGGGCGGGGTCAAGCGGGCGGATGTCCATGCGGGGCTCCTCGAAACGTCCCTGTGGATAGCAGCGCCGGCCCTTGCCTGTCAGCCGGATCGGGCGTTCCCTGTCCCGAGGAATGAGGGAGACGGGTCATGGCCTTGCCGAGCGACGCCCGGCCGATGGGCTTTCTGTTCGTGACCGACATGGATCGGGCCTGCGACTTCTACCGTCGCCTGCTCGGCGCGGAGGGGAGCCCGGACCCCTTCGGAGCCACCCTGACGAGCCCGGCCGGTCTGGTAAGGCTTACTCCGGCCCCTGAAGGCTGGAGCGCCGGCCCGCATCCGGTGCACGGGTGGCATGTGGGGGATATCGGCGCGGCGGTGGACGCGCTCGGCGAGGCGGGTGTGACGCCGGTGATCTACGAGGGCTTCGGGCAGGACGATCGCGGCGTCTGGACCAGTCCGCACGGGGCCGCCCGGGTGCTGTGGCTCCACGACAGCGAGGGCAACCTGCTCAGCCTGACGCAGACTTGAGGAAGAGGGGAGACCCGCCGCTCGCCGTCGGGGGGGTGGAGGGGAGCGAGCGGCGGGTCACGTCCGTCGAAGGCGGATCTAGTCGATCGACGCCAGGTTGACGGACGTTTGCTTGGGCGGCTTCGGCTTGCGAAGCGTACGTTCGGCGATGATGACCATGCCGGCCAGCACCGCCAGCACCATCGTCAGGGTGCCGTGCGCGCCATAGTCAGTGCCCAGGTTCATGGCCTGGATTTCGGCCAGCGAGCGACCGGCGGCGAGCGCCTCGGTCAGCGGGCCGTACTCGGGAATGTTCCAGCCCAGCCAGGGCGTGGAGTGCAGCACCATGTAGGTGACCGACAGGGCCAGGGCGGTCCAGGCGCCGATCATCCGCGTGCGGGGGATGACCAGCAGGATGACCGCGATGGCGGCCAGGGCGGCGAAGCCCCAGCGTCCGACGGGATAGAGCCACGCGGCGCCGCTGTTCAGCTCGGCCCAGCCCATGATCGGGTGGGGTCCGCCGCCGAACAGCTTCGGCCAGACCCACATGGCCACCACGCTGGCCGCGAGGATCAGCGCCGCCGTCAGGCTCCACATCTTCTGCATGTACGTGTTCAAGGCGTGTCCTCCTCTCGTTGTCTGGCGACGACGATGCCGGAGGAGGGGCGTGGAGCCGCCGGACCCATCAAGCATCGAGATCACCCGATGCGGTCCGACATCACGACCTGTGAAGGTCGCCAGAGGGGCCCGGTCCGCGGAGGCCACACTGCCACGCTTCCTGCGGGACGCAATCCGGTCGGGCTGCGACCGAATGGCGCTTCTGTCGCGCGTCAGTCGGCGGCGGGCCAGGTCAGCCGGGCGCGCGCGCCGGTCTCGCCGGGGGCCAGGGTCCAGTCGCCGCCCAGCTGCCGGGCGAGGCCCTGCACGAGGCGCAGGCCGAGACCTTCGGTCCGGCCGACAGCGCCCGTCGGCACGCCGACGCCGTCGTCGGCCACCGTCAGCCGCCGGGTCCCGTCGGCCTCTTCGAGGCGGATCTCCAGCCGGCCGGGCCGCCCGGGGAAGGCGTGCTCCAGCGCGTTGTTGACCGCCTCCAGCAGGATCAGGGTGACCGGCGTGGCCTCCTCTGCAGACAGGGCGCCCGGGCTCTCGACGATGTCCACCTGCACGTCGGGGCGTCCGGCGGCGGCGAGGGCGTCCTCAACAATCGTCGAGGCCAGCTGGCGAAACTCGGTGGGCTGGCCGTCAGCGTCCGACAGGCTGCGCTGGATGCGCGCCACCAGGGCGGTGCGGGCCGCCGCCTCGCCCAGCGCCTTGCGCGCCCCGGGGTCCGTGGCGGCGCGCGCCTCCAGCTGCAACAGGGCGCTGACCACCTGGATGTTGTTGGAGACCCGGTGCTGCACCTCGCGCAGCAGGATGTCGCGGCTGCGGGCCAGGGCGGCGTTGCGCTCGACCTCGGCGGCCAGACGGCGGCTCGCCCCGTCCATGCCGACGATGAAGAAGATGTCGACGGCGACCACGAAGACATAGAAGGCCAGCGCCAGCAGGGTGGCGGACCCGAAGTCGAATCCCGGCGCGCCGATCCAGAACCACCAGGCGGTCAGGCCGGACAGGACCGCGGTCAGCACGGCGGGACGCAGGCCGGCGAAATAGGCCACCAGCACCACGGCCGGGAAATAGGTCAGATACGGAAACCCGGGCGGGAACCAGGGGTCGAGCACATACCGCAGCGCCGAGGCCGCCGCCCAGGCCCCGAGGGCCAGCAGATGGGCCCTCCACACGGGGCGGCGGAACAGGTCTCGATCCATGCAGCCTCCGCGGGCGGCGCTACAACGCCCGATTTGATCTCGATATCGCGCCCGCTCGGCCGCTGTCCAGTTCGCCCGGAGGGATTAAGGATGCTGGCGGAGGGGGCGGCTTTCGGCGCACTTCGGCGGCTGCCCCGGCGGCGTCCCCAGCAGGACTCGAACCTGCGACCCCAGGTTTAGGAAACCTGTGCTCTATCCGGCTGAGCTATGGAGACGGGCCGGGCGGCGGATATAGCGCGTTCGCCCCGCCGACCGGAAGGGGCGCTCACCCCTGATCGTCACCCCCGGGCTCGTCCCGGGGGTCCATCCCTGCGGCGTGCGCGACCGGAGCCTTGTCCCGGGCAGCCGCAGGGTTTGCTGTTCGGGCGGCCGCGCATATGGGCCCCCGGGACGAGCCCGGGGGTGACGACGGTGGGGATCAGCCGCTGATCTGGCCGAAGTCGGCGACGCGCCCGGTCAGGTCGCGCACCTGGCCCAGCAGCCGCAGCCGGTTGTCGCGCTCGGCCGGGACGTCGGCGTTGACCAGCACCGCCTCGAAGAAGGCGTCCACCGGCCCGCGCAGGGCGGCCAGCGCCGCCATGGCGGCGGCGAAGTCCTCGGCCTGGAGCGCGGCCTCGACCTTCGGCTCGGCGCTGCTGAGGGCCGCGACCAGCGCCGTCTCCTCGGCCGGGGCGCCCGGCAGGTCGGCGGCAGGCCCCGACGGCAGGTCGCCCTTCTTCGCCTCGGCCCTGAGGATGTTCGAGGCGCGCTTGTACCCCGCCAGCAGATTGGCTCCGTCGTCGGTGCCGAGGAAGGCGTCCAGCGCCTCGACGCGCGCCACGAGCTCATCGAGGAAGATCTGCGTTGTGCTGATCGTCGCGAAGGCGGCATCAATGATGTCGTGCCGGAACCCGTTCTCCCGCAGCGACACGCCAAGACGCTCTTCGATGAACACCAGCATGCCTTCGACGCGATCGACGACGTTGAGGTAGCCTTCGCCCAGCAGCCGCTTCGCGTGCTCTGTTGCAAGGTGGTGAAGGTTGATGCGCGCCTTGTTCTCCAGCACCAGCCGGATCACCCCCAGCGCCGCGCGGCGCTGGGCGAACGGGTCCTTGGACCCTGTCGGCTTCTCGTCGATGGCGAAGAAGCCGACCAGGGTGTCCAGCTTGTCGGCCAGGGCGACCGCCACCGTCAGCGGGTCGGTCGGGACCGTGTCGGCCGGACCCTGCGGCTTGTAGTGATCGCGGATGGCGTCGGCGACGGCGGCGGATAGCCCCCCCTCCCCCGCTTCGCGGGTACTCCCCTCGGTGGGGGGAGAATGACCGGGCGATTGTCCCCCCTCAGGGGGGACCGAAGCCGGCGCAGCCGGGTTCGAGGGGGGGAGGGACCCCATCGCCCGCGCATAGTACCCCCCCATCACCCCCTGCAGTTCGGGGAACTCCCCGACCATGCCGGAGGCCAGATCGGCCTTGGCGTAGCGCGCCGCCTGTTCGGCCAGCGCCGGATCCGCCCCGACCAGCGGCGCGATCTCGCGAGCCAGCGCCGCAATGCGCGCCACCCGCTCGGCCATGGTCCCCAGCTTCGCGTGGAAGGTCACGCCCTCCAGCTTCTTCAGCCAGGGCTCGAAGCAGACCTTGCGGTCCTCGTCCCAGAAGAAGCGGGCGTCGTTCAGGCGCGCCGACAGCACGCGCGAATTGCCGCCCGCCAGCGCCCGGCCGCCGTCCGGGGCCTCGACATTGGCGACCACGACGAAGTGCGGGGCCAGTCCGCCGGTCTTGGGGTCGCGCACGGCGAAATACTTCTGGTGCACCTTCATCGACAGCCGGATCACCTCCGGCGGCAGGTCGAGGAAGGACGGGTCCATGTCGCCGAGGATCGGCGTCGGCCACTCGGCCAGCCCCGACACCTCGTCCAGCAGCCCGTCGTCGTCGACCAGCTCCAGCCCGCGGGCGTGGCAGGCGGCGCGGGCCTGTTCGAGGATGCGCAGCCGGCGGTCGGCGGCGTCCAGGAGGACGAAGTCGGCCTGGAGCCTCTGCCGGTAGTCGGCGAAGTCGCGCACCCGGATCGGCTGGCCGGCGCCGAGGAAGCGGTGGCCCTCGGTCAGGTCGCCGCTGGCGATGCCATCGACCTCGAACGGCACGACCTGGCCGTCGAACAGGCTGACGATCCGCTTCAGCGGCCGCACCCAGCGCAGGCTTCCAGAGCCCCAGCGCATCGACTTGGGCCAGGGGAAGGCGCGGATGATCTGGTCGACCATGGCGGGGACCAGGTCGGCGGTGCGCTGGCCCGTCTGGCGGATGACCGCAAAGAAGACGCCGTCGCGCTCGGTCAGCTGCTCGCGCGTCAGGCCGGTCTTGCGCAGGAAGCCCTCCAGCGCCTGGTCGGGGGCCGAGGTCTTGGGGCCCTTCAGCTCCTCCTCGCGGTCCGGCGTCGCCGCCGGAAGGCCCTCGACCACCAGCGTCAGACGCCGCGGCCCGCCGAAGGTGGTCAGGGCGTCATACGCCAGCCCGGCGGCCTTCAGCCGCTCGGCCGCCATGCGCTCCAGGTCGCGCGCCGCCCCCGCCTGCATGCGCGCGGGGATCTCTTCGGAGAACAGTTCAAGAAGCAGCTGGGGCATCTATCGGACGTCGTATCGTTTTTCTCCCTTCCCCCTGGAGGGGGGAAGGGTCGGGGATGGGGGTGGCGCGGTTTCAGTCACGATCCGGTCGACGACCGCGAGCAAGTCGTCCCGCACGTGCTTTTCGGCGAAGCGGAGGACGCGAAAGCCGTTCGCCGCGAACCAGGCATCGCGCTCGGCGTCGCGGGCCTGCCGTTCGGGCAGGGTGTGGTGATAGCCGTCAACTTCGATGATCAGGCTGGAGCCGAAGTGGGCGAAGTCGACGATGAAGCGACCCACCGGGGCCTGACGACGGAAGTTCATCCGCCGCTTGCGCAGGGCTTCCCACAGCAGACGCTCGGCGAAGGTCTGGTCCTGGCGAAGACGCCGCGCGCGAGGGACGGCGCCGGGCGCAGGCCGCGGCCGACCGCCTGCCGCCGACAGGGCGCCACCCCCATCCCCGGCCCTTCCCCCCTCCAGGGGGAAGGGAGTTGCGTCGCGCTCGATGATCACTCCCGCGCCCTTTCCTGTTCGACCCACTCCAGGGCGCAGGCCTTGCAGAGGTCGCGGATGCGGCCGATGTAGCTCTGGCGCTCGGCGACGGCGATGGCGCCGCGGGCGTCCATCAGGTTGAACAGGTGGCTGGCCTTGAGCACCTGGTCATAGGCCGGCAGCACCAGCGCCTGGCCCTGCGGCCCGGTCATGGCCAGCAGCCGCGACACCTCCGCCACCATGTCCTCGAAGCGGCGCTTCAGCCCGTCGACGTCATAGCCGTGGAAATTGGCCTGGGACTGCTGGCGCTCGTTCTCGAGGAAGACCTCGCCGTAGGTCGTGCCTTCCTTCGTGAATTTCAGGTCGTAGACGTTGTCGACGCCCTGGACGTACATGGCCAGGCGCTCCAGCCCGTAGGTCAGCTCGCCCGAGACCACGTCGACCTCGATGCCGCCAACGCCCTGGAAGTAGGTGAACTGGGTCACCTCCATGCCGTCGCACCAGACCTCCCAGCCGAGGCCCCAGGCGCCCACGGTCGGGTTCTCCCAGTCGTCCTCGACGAAGCGGATGTCGTGCAGCTTCGGATCGATGCCGATCGCGACCAGGCTCTTCAGATAGAGGTCCTGCAGGTCCTCCGGGTTCGGCTTCAGGAGCACCTGGTACTGGTAGTAGTGTTGAAGCCGGTTGGGGTTCTCGCCGTAGCGGCCATCGCCGGGGCGGCGGCTGGGCTGGACATAGGCGGCCTTCCACGGGCGCGGGCCGAGCGCGCGCAGCACCGTGGCCGGGTGCAGGGTGCCGGCCCCCACCTCGATGTCATAGGGCTGCAGGATGGCGCAGCCCTGGTCGCCCCAGTAGCGGTGGAGCGTCAGGATCAGGTCCTGGAAGGCGAGAGGTTCTGTGGAGGCCATGTTCGCGGGCGCAGCAAAAATCGGAAGGCGCGGACCCTAGACGCGCCGGCCGCCAAGGCAAAGCCCCTTGCCGGGGCGCCTGACGCTTGAGCGGCGCGCCGTTCCGGCCCAGGCTCCCCGCATGACACGCTCGCTCCTGCTCGCCGCCCTCGTCGCGACCGCCCCGGTTCTCACGCCGGTCTCCGCCCTCGCCCAGGACATGGTTCTGCGCGGCGGGACCATTCACACCGGGGTCGAGGCCGCCCCCACGGCCGAGGTCGTGGTCGTGCGCGACGGCCGCATCGTCTGGGCCGGACCCGCCGCGGGCGCGCCGGTCGAGGGCCTGCCGGTCGTGGAGCTGAATGGCGCGACCCTGTTCCCCGGCTTCACCGACGCCCACGCCCACCTCGACGGCATCGGCTGGCGCGAGCTGACGCTGAACCTCGAGGGCTCGGCCTCGGTGGCCGAGGCCATGGCGCGGCTGTCGGCCTGGGCCGCCAGCCATCCGGACGGGCCCATCGTGGGCCGTGGCTGGATCGAGACCCACTGGCCCGAGGGCCGCTTCCTGACGCGCCAGGACCTCGACGCCGCGGCGCCGGGCCGCGTCGTGCTGCTGGCGCGGGCCGACGGCCATGCGGTGGTCGCCTCCAGCGCCACCCTGGCCGCCGTCGGCGTCACCGCCGCCACCGAGGCCCCCTTCGGCGGCGAGATCCTGAAGGATGAGGCCGGCCAGCCGAACGGCATGCTGATCGATGCGGCCGAAAACCTCGTCGCCGGCCTGATGCCCCAGGCGGATGCGGCGGCGACGCGCGAGGCCTATCGCGCCGGCTTCTCGGTCTATGCCCGCTACGGCTGGACCGGCATCCATTTCATGAGCGCGCCGTGGCGCGACATCCCGCTGCTCGAAGAGATGGCCGGGGCCGGCGAGGCGCCGCTGAAGGTCTACAACAGCATCACCCCGGACGGGGCCATGGCCCTGATCGCTGGCGGGCCGCGCGACGTGGCCGACGGCCGGATCATCACCCGGGCGGTCAAGCTCTACGCCGACGGGGCGCTGGGGTCGCGCGGGGCGGCGCTCTACGAGCCCTATGCCGACGCGCCCCAGACCTCGGGCCTGATGCAGACCACGCCCGAGGCGGTGCGTCCGATCTATCAGGCGGGCCTGCGCGCCGGCATCCAGATGGCCACCCACGCCATCGGCGATCGCGGCAATGGCAGCGTCATCGACTGGTACGCAGAGGCCCTCGCCGCCGTGCCCCCGGCCGAGCGGCCCAATGGCGCCGACGTGCGCTGGCGCATCGAGCACGCCCAGATCCTGCGGCCGTCCGAGTACGCCGCCTTCCACACCCTGCCGATCATCGCCTCGATGCAGCCCAGCCACGCCATCGGCGACCTGCACTTCGCCCCGGCGCGGCTGGGGGACGCGCGGCTGGACGGCGCCTACGCCTGGCGCAGCCTGGCCGAGCGGGGGGTGATCGTCGCCGGCGGCTCCGACGCGCCGGTCGAGCGCGGCGATCCGCTTATCGAGTTCTACGCCGCCGTGGCCCGCCGCGACCTTGAGGGCTTCCAGGGCTACGACTGGCGCCCGCAGGAGGCGGTCGACCGGCTGACGGCGCTGCGCATGTTCACCCTGTGGCCGGCGTACGCCAGCTTCCGCGAGGCCGAGCTGGGCACGATCGAGGTCGGCAAGCGCGCCGACTTCACCGCCTTCGACATCGACCTGATGACCGTCCCGGCCGAGCGCATCCCCGGCGGGCGTGCGGTGCTGACCATCGTCGACGGCCGCATCGTCCACGACGCACGCTGAGACGCGTCGTCCCCGCGGGTGTGCCAATCCGGGACAGACGGGACGCCCGGGAGTGTGCCACGACGATCGAGCGCACGTCGCTGGTCGCTGATCCTGGGCCCGGGCGGGAGGCCCGCGCGTTAACCCTGGGCCCCTGTTTGCCACGGCCGCGTCCCGGCGCGACCGGCACTTCAGAGAAGAGCTGAGTTTACACAGAGCGTTTACGGCGCGCTAACCTCGCCGGTGGCCCCGGCCTTGCGTGAGCGGTCTCAGCCCATCCCGGGCTCCTTGGAGACTGACATGAAAGCCCTTCACCTGATCCCGGCTGCTACCGCGGCCCTTGTCCTCGTTGCCGGCGGCGCCCAGGCGCAATCGCTCAACTCGTCGCAGCGCAACCAGTCCAACGTCCGCGCTGAACTCAATGCCACCATCGCCAACGTGGCAGACAGCGTCAGCGCCACCTCGGCGGCGATCGCCAACTCCCTGACCATCGACGGCAGCCGCGCCGGCGACATCAGCAACAACCAGTTCTTCTTCGGCGACACGCGTTCCACGCTGAACGCTACCGTCGCAGACATCAATGGTGAACTGGCCCTGACCTCCGCGGCCATCGCCAACAGCGCCACCATCAGCACCGAGTTCGGCGCGGGTCGCATCAGCAACGTTCAGCAGGCCAACTTCGACCCGACGGCGATCCTCAACACGACCTCGAGCCGGGTGAACGGCGACGTGGCGGCGACTGCCGCTGCACTCAGCAACTCGGCGACGATCGATACCCGACTGACCGGCCTGTCCTCGGTCCAGAACAACGGGGCGCACGTCAACGCCAACGTGAATGCGCGCCTGCAAGACGTGAACGGCACGGTCCAGGCGACCGCCGCCGCCATCGGCAACTCCCTGACTGTCACCGGCTTCTGATGCCGGGGACGACGGGCGCCGCCGGAGCATCCGCCGGCGGCGCCCGCCCTGATCTCCTGTCTCCCTAGGGCAAATTCCCAATGACTCGTCTCGCCCCTGCGCCCTTCGTGCTCGCTGTCCTGTTTGCTGCCGTTGGCGCGTCCGCCGCCGGGGCTCAAGCCTTCCCGGGCGCCGGCGTCAGCAGCCTCGAGGCCGGCTACGGCGGGGCCGGGCGGGTCGCCAGCCAGCCGTTCCAGCCCTCGACCCGCGACGTCAACGGCAACCGCCTGGTTGTCAACGGCCGCATCATTGATGGCCGAGGCCAGTCGGCCACTGCCTACACGAACGACGCTGCCGTTCGATCTGGGTCGTCCAGCGCCTCGGCGATCGGAAATCTAATCAATGTACAGGTTAGCGGACGAAACAATACTGTCGTTCTCAATGCACGCCAGGTTAATAATGGACAACTCAACGCGAGGGTGAACCTGCGATGACCAGGGCCTTCTCGATCTTTTACTTCGCAGCTGCAGCCATCTTCGCTGCTGGGCTTGGCCTCGCCGGCCCATGCGCCGCCGAGGGGCGCAACGGCGCTCCGGCCACGGCCAATCCCACGCCCTACAGTCCGGCTCTGGCCTGCCTCGGGGCCCGGGGGAGCTGGCGCGAGGGGGCGGCCCCGCGCATCGCGGTGGGCCGTATCGGCGACCTTACCGGCCGGATCGACTTCTACAACGGCGCCCCTGCGCCCCAGGGCGCCGCCCTGTTCGCCGTCACCGCCCTGACCCGGGCCGGAGTGCCGGTGGTCGAACGGCTCGACAACACAGTGGCCGAGATGGAGCTGGCCTACGCCCGCCAGCACCTGCTGTCGGACACGCCGGAGCGCGCCGGCGAGAGCGCGGAAAACTTCCGCCCCATCCTCGCCGGCCAGGTGGCGGGGTCGCGCTACTACATCGTCGGCGGCGTCACCGAGCTGAACTACAACATCGCCTCCTCCCGGGCCGAGCTGGGCGGCGGCGGCGCCGGGACGGCCGACGACCGCGGCGCCGGCGGCGGCGTCAGCGGGTCCCGTTATGTCCTCAACGTCGCCGTCGACCTGCGTCTGGTCGATACCCGGTCCCAGGCGGTGGTCGACACCGTCAGCTTCCAGAAGCAGGTCGTCGGGGTCGAGCGCTCGGCCGGGCTGACCGGCCTCAACCTGAGGGGCGGGGACGGCGTGGCCACCGGGCGGTTCGGTCTCGGCGCGGGCGCCATGGAGCCGCTGCAGTTCGCTGTCCGCACCCTCGTCGAGCGCGGCGTGTTCGAGCTGGTCGCCGGGCTGCAGGCGGGCGAGGCCCATGACGCCTGCCTGCCGCTGTCCCAGGGAGGTCCGGCATGAGCGCGCCTCGTCTCTCGCTGGCGGCGGCGTTGGCCGCGGCCGGTCTGCTGGCGGGCTGCGCCAGCGCCGGCTACGACGCGGACACCGGCCTCTACGCCCGCCCGACCGGAGGGGCCCCGGCCACGGTCAACGCCACGCCCTATTCGCCGGCGCTTCAGTGCCTCGCCGCCGCTGCCGCCGCGCGCGGGATCGCGCCGCCACGGGTGGCCGTGGGCGAGATCGCCGACCTGACCGGCCGCGTCGACCTGCAGACCGGGCGGGTGGTCAGCCAGGGCGCCGCCCTGTTCGCCGTCACCGCCCTGACCCGCGCCGGCCTGCCGACGGTCGAGCGGCTGGACCGCACCGTGTCCGAGATCGAGCGGGCCTATGCGACCGACCATCTGCTGTCGGACACGCCCGAACAGGCCGGCCAGAGTGGCGACAACTACCGGCCGGTGTTCGCCGGCGAGATCGCCGGCTCGCGCTACTATGTCGTCGGTGGGGTGACCGAGCTGAACTACAATCTGCGCTCGCGCGGGGCCGATCTGGCCGTGGGCGCGGTCGAGACCTCGGGGGCCAAGGCGGCGTTCACCGGCAGCGACTATGTGATGAATGTCGCCATCGACCTGCGGCTGATCGATACGGTCTCCCAGGAAGTCGTGGCGACCGCCGCCTACCAGAAGCAGATCGTCGGCCGCGAGATCCGCGCGGGGGTGTTCGACTTCCTTGGCGGCACCCTGTTCGACCTCAGCGCCGGCGGCAGCGCGCTGGAGCCGGTGCAGTTCGCGGTGCGCACGGCGGTCGAGCGCGGCCTCTATGACTTCGCCGCCGACCTGCAGGACGTGCCGCGCGAGGCCTGCCTCGCCGGCGAGGCGGCGTCCGAGCCCAGCCTGCTGGTCCGCCGCCGGGCGCAGCTGCAGCTGGCGGCGGCGGCCGCCCCGCCAGCCCCGATCCAGCCGATGGCCGCCCCTGCAGCGCTGGTCGATCCCGTGCCGCCCGCGGCGGCGCGGCTGCAGCCCCGCGTCGTGCTGGAGCCCGGAAGCTGGCGGCTGCGGCGCGCCGACTCGCGCTGAGACGCTTGCGGCCGGGGGCGTCCCGGCCTAATCAGGCCGCTCAGGCGGGCATGATGTAGTGGTAGCCTGGCAGCTTCCCAAGCTGCTCGTGCGGGTTCGATTCCCGCTGCCCGCTCCAGTTTCCCGAACCCGCGCGCCTGAATTCATCCGGTCCTCAGCCTCTGGCCGCGAACCACGGCCGCATGCGGGCGAGCGCCTCCTCGATCTCCGGCGTCGACACGGCGAAGCTGAAGCGCATGTGGGTGCGGCCCTCGACCGGGTCGAAATCGACGCCGGGCGCCGTGGCCACCCCGGTGTCGCGCAGCAGCTGTTCGCAGAAGGCGACGCTGTCGTCGGTCAGGTGGCCGATGTCGGCCCAGATGTAGAAGGCGCCGTCCGGCGGGGCGATGGTTTTCAGCCCCAGCCCGGGCAGGGCCTCCAGCATCAGCGCCCGGTTGCGGCGATAGACCTCCAGATGGACCTCCAGCACCTCGTGCTCGTCCATCGCCACCAGGCCCGCGTGCTGGCTCAGCGACGGCGGGGTCAGGAACAGGTTGCCGATATAGGCCCTGGCCGCCTCGATGTGATCGTCCGGGACCAGCAGCCAGCCCAGCCGCCAGCCGGCCATGCTCCAGTACTTGCTGAAGCTGTTGATGATCATGGCGTCCGGCGCGAACGCCAGCATCGTCGGCTGCGGGCCGACGTAGCTGAGGCCGTGGTAGATCTCGTCCGAGATGATGCGGATGCCCCGCGCGCGGCAGACCTCGGCGATGCGGGCCAGCTCGTCAGCCGCGATGACCGAGCCGGTCGGGTTGGCCGGGCTGGCGACGATGACCCCGGCGGGGGCCGGATCGAGCGCGTCGAGCGCGGCGGCGGTCAGCTGGTAGTGCTCGGCGGGGCCGCAAGGGATCTCCACCGCCGCCATGTGCAGGCCCTTCACCACATTGCGGTAGGCGACATAGCCGGGCCGGGCCATGGCGATGCGGTCGCCGGGCCGGAAGGTCGAGGACAGGGCCAGCACCAGCGCCGGCGAGGCGCCGCAGGTCAGCAGCAGCCGCTCCGGCGCCACTGCGACCCCGTAGCGCTCGGCGTACAGCCGCGCGATCCGCGCCTTCAGCGGCGCGCTCTCCCAGTAGCCCATGCCGTCGGCGTCCAGCACCCGGTGCGCCGCGGCCAGGGCCCGCGGCGGCGCCCCGGTCGAGGGCTGGCCGAACTCCATATGGATCACCGACCGCCCCTCCGCCTTCAGGGCGTGGGCCAGCCGGCTGATGACGATGGCGCGGAAGGGTTCGATCGCGGCGGAGCTCATGGGGGCGGGTGTAGCGGCTGAGGCGGGGAAGGGGGAGGGGGCGTTGCGCCTCCGCCGCCGCCGCCCCGCGCCCCGGTCAGCGCACGAAGTAGTCGATGACCTTCCAGTCGCCGCCCTCGCGGACCAGGACAACGGTTTCGGTCGCCCCGGCCATGTTGGCGAAGGCGGTGCGGGACGGGATCACCCAGTACTCGCCGGCCGGTGCCCCCGGCAGGGCGGTGCTGTACTCGGCGGCCAGCGGCGTGCGCGAGGTCACCGCGCCGAGCGGGCCGCGCACCTGACCTACGGTCGTGGCCCAGTCGGCGGCGGACACCTGGGTCTTGAACAGGGCGCTGGCGGCCTCCCAGCTGGCGGTCCAGTCGCCGCGATCCAGCAGGGCCAGCCAGGTCGTGGCGGCCGCGGCGGCCTCGGCCTGGCCCGGGCCACCCCGCCGCATACCCAAAGTCTTGTCTACAAGGATACTGGGGACGCCCCCCTCGGCCTCCAGCAGTCGGCGCGCCGCCGCCCAGCTTGCGCCGCGCCGCGCGCAGCCGCTCGTTGAGCGTATGCACCGACAGACCGAGGTGCGCCGCCGCCGACTTGGCGTCATGCCCCGCCGCCAGCAGCCGCAGCGTTTCCTTCTCCCGCTCTGTCAGCGCCTCGTCTGCCATCTGTCCAGCCGGCCCTCCCTGTGTCGATCAGGGTAACGCCAGGCTGGCGGGTGGCAATGTCGCGTGGAGCTCGACGCGCGGCGCTTGCGTCAGAGCCTTGACGCTGACCAGCAAGCTTTCAGCGTTCGCCCCCCTCCGCCAACCTCAGGAACCCCGCCACGTCCACCGTCTCGGCGCGGGCGTCCGGGTCGACCCCGGCGCGTGCGCACAGGCCCGCGCCGCCCAGCGGCTTGAGGCTGGAGCGCAGCATCTTGCGGCGCTGGCCGAAGGCGGCGGCGGTGACGCGCTCGAGGCGCTTGAGCAGGTCGGCGGGCGGGCGGTCCTCGCGGGGGACCAGGTGGACCACGGCGGAGGCGACCTTCGGCGGGGGGGTGAAGGCGGCGGCGGGCAGGTGCAGGACGATGCGGGAGCCGGCCGTGGCCTGGGCGATGACGGCGAGACGGCCATAGTCGTCATCGCCGGGGGCGGCGACGATGCGCTCGGCCACCTCCTTCTGGAACATCAGGGTCAGGGCGTGCGGCGTCCACGAGCCGGTCAGCCACTTGATCAGCAGCGGCGTGCCGACGTTGTAGGGCAGGTTGGAGACGACATGGGCCGGGCCGGTCACGAGCCCGGCCTCGCGCACCTTCAGGGCGTCGCCCTCGACGACCGTCAGCCGCCCGGCGCCGTCGTCCAGCTCGCCCAGCAGGGGCAGGAAGCGGGCGTCCTTCTCGACCAGCACGACGGGGCCGGCGTCGGACTCCAGCAGGGCCCGGGTCAGGCCGCCGGGGCCGGGCCCGACCTCGATCACCGCGCGGCCCTCGAACGGCCCGGCCAGACGCACGATCTTGCGAGTGACATTGAGGTCCAGCAGGAAGTGCTGGCCGAAGCTCTTCTTCGCCATCAGCCCGTGGGCGTCCAGCGCCTCGCGCAGGGAAGGGAGGTCGGTCACGTGCTCGCCTGCCGCCCCTGCGCCATGGTCGCGGCGAGGCGGACGGCGGCGATCAGGCTGTCGGGGCGCGCCACGCCCTTGCCGGCGATGTCGAAGCCGACGCCGTGGTCCGGCGAGGTGCGCACGATCGGCAGGCCGAGGGTGACATTGACCCCGCCCCAGAAGTCCAGGGTCTTGACCGGGATCAGGGCCTGGTCGTGGTACAGGCAGACCACGGCGTCATAGCCCTTGCGCGCCTCGGCGTGGAAAAGGGTGTCGGCGGGCAGGGGGTCGGTGATCGTGATCCCTTCAGCCCGCAGGGCCTCAGCGGCGGGGCGCAGCACCTCCACCTCTTCCAGCCCGATGGCCCCGCCCTCGCCGGCGTGGGGATTGAGCGCGGCCAAGGCCAGCCGCGGCGCCGGGATGCCGAAGTCGCGCTGCATCGCCTCGTGCATGACCCGGGCGGTGCGGCGGACCCGCTCGGCGGTGACCAGCTGGGGCGCCTCCGCCAGCGGGGCGTGGATGGTGACGAGGCCGGCGCGCAGATCGAGCGCCGTCAGCATCATCACCGGCCCGCGCGTGCCGCTGTACGGCGCGTCGGCGGTCAGTTCGGCGATGAACTCGGTGTGGCCCGGGAAGCGGAAACCGGCGGCGTAGAGGGGCGCCTTGGCGATCGGGGCGGTGACGAGGCCCGAGGTCTCGCCGGCGAGGGTCAGGGCCACGCCCTGCTCGATCCAGTCGGCCACGGCCAGGGCGTTGGCCGGCTCGGGCCGGCCCGGCGTGGCCTCGACGGGCAGGGGCTGGTGCAGTAGCGGCACGCCGCGGGCGAAGGCCGCTGCGGCGTCGCCGGGTGCGGCGATGACCTCGACGGGAACGCCGGCGGCCGTGATCAGCCGGGCGTCGCCCAGCACGGCGAAGGCCAGGGCCGGGTCGTGGCGCAGGGCGGTCCAGGCGCCGGCGACGATCTCCGGGCCGATGCCGGCCGGCTCGCCCAGGCTCAGCGCCAGCGGCGGGCGCATGGCCCTACTTGAACTCGATCATGGCGTCGGCGCGCAGGTCGCGGATGTAGCGCCGCTCCAGCGCCGCGAGCTGCTCGTTTTGCAGACGCGCCGAGACCTGCTGGCTGCTGGGCAGCTGCGGACCGCCGGCGCGCCGGCCGCACACGGCGACCAGGTGCAGGCCCAGCGGCGTGCGCACGGGGCCGCTGACCGTGCCGACCTCTGCGGTGCGGGCGATCTGCTGGAACTGCGGGGCCAGGTCGGCCACGTCGCTCTCGCCCAGGTCGGCCCCGAGCAGGCCCTGCTCGGAGGAGGCGCGGGCCAGGATGCTGTCGCAGTCCAGCTGCGGCCGAAGGGCCTCCAGCCGCGCGGCGGCGGCGGCGACGTCGGCCTCGGGGGCGGTGTCGTCGGCGGCGATCATCATCTGGCGCAGGGACACGAGGTTGGTCGCCGCCCCTTCGCGCTTGTCGCGCATGTAGATGATGTAGACCCCGCCCTCGACCGGGATCGGGTTGGACAGCTGGCCCGGCTGCAGGGCGTCCAGCGCCTGCTGCACGGTGGGCTGCACCGAGCCCTGCACGATCCAGCCGGCGTCGCCGCCGCGCTGGGCCGAGGGGGCCGAGGAGAACTGGCGCGCCACGTTCATGAAGGGCGCGCCCTGGACCATCTGGGCCACCAGCTGGCGGGCGCCTTCCATCGCCGCCTGCTGGCCGCCGACGCGGGCGGCCTCGATGTAGATCTCGCCAATCAGATACTGCGGCCGGCTGGCCTGCTCGGCGATCTGGCGCAGGGCCTGGTCGATCTGGTTGCGGGTCGGGCGCGAGCGGGCGGCGAAGCGGCCGCCGACGAGGGCGCGCCAGCCGGTCTCGGTGCGCACCTGCTCGCGCAGGTTCTGGGGCAGGATGCCGCCGTCCTGGAGGAACTGCAGATAGGCTTCCGGGGTCACGCCGGCGTCGCGGGCCAGCTCGGCCAGTTCGGCATTGACCTCGTCGTCCGGGATCTCGACCTCGTAGCGGGCCAGTTCCTGCTGCTGCAGCTTCTCGTCGATCAGCGCCTGCAGGGCCTGGTTCTGGATCGCCGGCAGGTTCTCGGCGGTCGGCTGCACCTGGGTCATGGCGATCAGCATCAGCATGCGCTGGCGCAGGTCGAAGCCGGTGATGATCTGGTCGTTGACCGTGGCGATGACGCCCTCGGCCATGTCGAACTCGGGCGCGGCGGGCGCCTGGGCCGGAGCCGCCTCGGCGGCCGGGTCCAGCGCCCCGGCGGCGGGGGACTGCGCCGGGCTCCGGGGCGGAGTCTGCGGGGCCGCTTGGGCGAAGACCTGGGTGGCGAGCAGGGCGGCGATCGCGGCGCCGGCCATGTAGCGAGTCAGACGCATGTCGTTTCTGGTTCCCTCGGCGCGACGCCGGCGACGGTCGTGGAAGTCCCGGCGACGGCGCCGGCGCGATCGTCGCGGATCACGAGTCTCGACGCTTTAGCGTGTAGCGCCAAAAGTGGCGAGGGTTAGGCGCACATAGACGCCTTCGGACGGCCCCGAAGGCCGCACCCGGGTGTTGTCCTTGCGATAGCCGATCTCGAACCGGACGCAGTCGTCGTCGTACAGCAGGCCGACCTCGGAGCGGGTGAACAGGTCGCGCTGCACGTCGTAGATGCCCGCGCCGGTCACGCCCCACGGCCCCATGAGGAACTGCTGGCCGGAGGCCTGGACGAACTCGTAGTTCTGCCGCGCCTCGGCCACGGTCGGCTGCGCCGGCGGGTCGAAGGGGTTGGTGCGATCGACCAGATAGATGACGCTGGCCAGGTTGCGGGCGCCCCAGCGAGCTTCAACGGCCGCCTCGGCGCGGCGAATCTCGCCGGAGCCGTCGACCGTGGCGTGGGCCCAGCCGCGCACGGCGTCCGCCGGTTCGAACTCGGCCTGCACCACCCAGTCCGAAGCCTGGCGGGCCAGGCCGGTGGGGTCGTAGAGCCGTGTCGTCGCCGGGGCCGCGGGATCGGCAGCCATCACCCGAAAGGCGCTCTGGCGGTCGTCGCGCAGGCTGCGGCCGATGAACAGCGAGGCGCTGCGGCCGTCGCCCCATTCCCCGGTCGCCCGCAGGCCGGCGGTCAGGCGGGCGCCGCCCTCCAGCAGGTCGTAGCCGGCGAAGCGATCCGTGCGGAACAGGCTGGACGCATCGAGTTCCAGCGTCTGGGCGTCCTCGACGGGGATGCGCGGGTCCAGCTCGGGGTCGTTCGAGAGCGACAGCTGGGCGAGCGGCTCGAGGATCACGTCCGCGCCCGAGGCGAAGCGGCGGATCAGCGGATAGCTGAGGTCTACGCCGACGGTGGTGCGATACCGCGACAGCTGCGCCCCGAGCTCCGCCGCCCCGGCCAGCGGCGCCGGCAGGTCGTCGAGGTCATAGAGGTCGGCGCGCAGGTCCACGAACGGCTCGATGCGCGCCCCGCCGGCGATGATGACCCGGCGCCAGTCCAGTCGCCCGGTCAGGCGCCGGCTGTCGACGCCGGAGGCGCTCGCGGGCAGGGCCGCCGTCTCGGGCCGCAGCACCGGGGCCCCGACATAGACGTCGCGGTACAGGGCCGCGGCCGAGGCCTGCAGCCGCAGCCGCCCGCCCAGCACGGGCCCGGCCGGCTCCCACCGCCCCTCGACCAGCGGCCCGACCAGCGGCAGGGCCCCGTCGTCCTCGAATTCGTTCAGCGCCGGGGTCTCGTTGCCGAAGGCGTCGGCCCCGAAGGCGCGCACGCGCAACGACTGCAGGGCGAAGGCGGCGACCGACAGGTAGCTGCGCTCGGTCTGGCGCTCCGCGTAAAGCTGGCTGATCAGACGCCTCTGGTCGCCATAGTAGAGGCCGTTGTCCTGGTACGGCGTCTCGATGTCGTAGCGGTCGAACAGGGTCTTGTCCGAGGTCCGCTCGGCGGTGAAGCCCCAGCGCCAGGGGCCCTCGGGATCGAATGCGCCATAGGCCAGCAGATAGCTGCGGTGGTCCTGCGGCCCGAAGCGGACGTCGCGCTCGATGCGGCCGTCGCCGTCCAGATCGAAGTCCCCGAAGTTGCGCTCGTGGGTGTAGCCGCCCCGGGCCACCACCAGGCCGTCGGCGAAGCGGCGACGCCATTGCAGGTTCAGCAGCGGGGCGATCTGGCTATTGATCTGGGGGCTGATCAGCCAGTCCTCGGAGGGCGAGACCACGTGCAGATAGGGCGTCTCGACCGACAGGCCGCGTCCACCGGTGTCGTAGTTTACGGAGGGGGTGAGGAAGCCGGAGGCGCGCTCCACCGTCGGATCGGGATGGGCGAAGACGGGCAGCCAGAACACCGGCACGTCCTTCACCCGGAACACGGCGTTGCGGTAGACGGTCGCCCGCAGCGCTTCGTCCTGGACGACCTGCTCGGCGGCGACCGAGATCACCGGCGTGGCGGCCTCGCCGTCCTCGGCGCACAGGGGGCAGGGGCTGAACAGGGCGTAGTTGAGCTCGTTGACCGTGGGCGAGCGCCGCACGGCGGTGGCCGCCATCAGGCTGGCGCCGTTGGCCAGTCGGGTGGCGAAGTCGACCGCCACACCGGCCTGCAGCCCGCCATCGAGCTCGACGCGGCTGGCGTAGACGGTGGCCCCGTCGGTATCGATCAGCTCGACCTCGCCTTCGGCGCGACCGACGCCGCTGGCCGGGTCATAGGTGAGGCTGCGGGCGCGCAGGGTCCGGCCATCGACACGCAGCAGGGCCCGCTCGACATCGCCGGCGGCGATGATGGCGCCGCTGTCGTCCCGGCCGCCCTCGTCGGCGCTGAGATAGATCGCGCCGGGCGGCAGGCCGTCAGCCCCGGGCGCGGGCGTTGTGGCGTTCGGCGACTGGGCCAGCGCCGGCGTGGCGAGGGCGAGCGCCGCCGCGCCCGATGCGAGCGCACGCTTCAGGCCGTATCCCGCTGGTGAAACCGCAAGCCTCATGGCGCTTTCCGTCCTGTCCGGCGGACAGCCCCTAGCCGTCTTCGGTATAGATCAGCAAGGTGCTCGCCGCGAGGGCGGCCAGAACCGGCGGCAGCCAGGCCGCCACGAAGGGCGGCACCACCTCGGCGGCCCCGAGGGCCTGCGAGAACTGGTTGAGGAAGAAGAAGCCGAAGCCCAGCACCACCGCCGCCGCGCTCATCCGCGCCAGATCGCCGAGCCGCATCAGGCGCAGGGAGAAAGCCGCCGCCAGCACCGCCATGGCGGCGAAGGTCAGCGGCAGGGACAGCTGCTGGTGCAGCCGCAGCCGGTAGGCGGTCGAGGAAAAACCGGCCTGCTCGATCCGCTGGATCTGTCGCCACAGAGACCAGAAGGGCGTCGACTGGGGCCGGGCGAAGCGCTCGAACGCCTCCTCGTCGGCGAGGGACGAGGGCAGGTCCAGCGTCTGGTAGGTCACGGCCCGCTGGCCGACCTGGGCGCCGACGGCGTCGACCAGCCGCCAGCGTCCCGCGGACAGGGTCGCCGAGGCCGCATCAATGCGCTCGGAGAAGGCCCGCGTGCCGTCCGGCCCGACGGTGTAGATGAAGAAGGCCACGTCCAGCAGCCGGCCGGCGGCGCGATCCTGCCCCGCCGCGCGGATGATCACCTGCCGGCCGTCGTCGCCCTCGCGCAGCCAAACGGCCTCCTGCCGCTCGCCTGGCGTGGAGCCGCTCAGTCGCGCCCGCTCGCGCTGCCACAGGCCGTCGGCGGAGGCGGCGATCGGGCCCAGCGCCGTCACCGTCAGAATACCGATGACGAAGGCCAGCGCGGCCGACGGCAGCACGAAGCGCCAGGCCGAGACGCCCGACGCGCGCATGGCGATCAGCTCGCTGCGCCGGTTCAGCGCGACATAGGCGCCCAGCGTGCCGAACAGGAAGACGAAGGGCAGCAGCTGCAGGATCACCGCCGGCGACTTGACCAGCATCAGGCCAAAGATGCGCAGGCCGGACAGCTCGGCGTCGTCGCCGACGCCGCGGCTGATCTCGACATAGTCAATCAGCATCACCAGCCCGCCGATGACGGCGAGAGCCACCCCGAGCGCCTTCAGGGTCTGGACCAGCACATAGCGTTCGATGCGGCCCGGCCGCCAGCGGAGCAGGGCGGTCATGTGGGAGCGCGCTCCGGGCGCCAGGGCAGGCGCCGCCAGATGTCGCCGGCCCGGCGCGGCTTCAGCTCGAGGAACAGCGCCCGGGTCGCCAGCAGGGCCACGGCGGCCGGCAGCAGATACTGCAGCAGATTCAGCCAAGGGTTCCAGACGGCGGCGGCGACGAGGCCATAGCCGGCGACGCGCACCACCAGGAAGGCCCCGGCGGCGCGGGCGATGCGCAGCCCATAGCCGGTGCGGCTGAAGGCGCCGCCCAGCACCGCCCACAGAGCCAGGCTCATGGCCGTGAAGCTGTAGAGCGGCGAGGCGAGGCGAGCGTGTCCCTCCGCCGCCAGTTCGGGGCGGGGCCCGACCGTCTCGACCAGGTCCGGCGTGGGCCACAGCAGCTGTGTCAGCCACAGGTCGGACGGCTTGTAACGCACGGTCTGCGCCTCCGGCACATAGGGCGAAAGGTCGAACGGCAGCCGGTCGAAGGACAGGAAGGTCAGGACGCCGTCCGAGGAATAACGCTGCATCGAGCCGCCGATCAGGGTCAGGGTCGGCGCGCCGTCGATCCGCGAGAACCGCGCCTCCTGGGCATCCCAGGTGGTCACATTGTCCCCGCGCTGCAGGTAGATGAAAAGGTTCTTCAACAGCCCGTTCTGCTCGATCTGCTGCACATAGACGGTCAGGCCGTCCGGCCCCTGGACGAACCGGCCTTCCTCGACCAGCAGGGCGGCGAGGTCGCTGCGGATCGAGAAGGCGGTGTCGCGCGCCTCACGCTGGGCCCATGGCTGCAGCCAGACGTTGCTGAGCAGGCCTACGCCGGCCGCGACTGCCGCGATCCGCAACGCCGGCCGCAGCGCCTGCCAGCGCGTCAGTCCCCCGGCGAAGGCGGCGGTCAGCTCCTGCTCGCGCTGCAGCCGCGTCAGGGCGGTCAGGGCCCCGACCAGCACGGCGATCGGCAGGATCACCGAGATCAGCTGCGGCAACGCCAGCAGCGTCAGCTTCAGCATCACCCCGAGGCTCTGGCCACGCTCGACAATGATCTCCAGCTGCTCAAGGCTCTGGCTCAGCAGGGCGATAGCCGCCAGCGAGCCGGCCGCAGCCACGGTGGGCAGCGTCAGCTGGCGCAGCAGGTATCGCTGGAGAAGCTTCATTCAGGGCGTGAAATGACGCGACAGACTACGCAGGCGTCCGAGGTTGCGATGGCGGGCGGAGCGGCGCATGTAACACGTGTTCGAGCGCCCCGCGACAGGGCGGGGAGCCGGACTTCAGGTTTATCGCAGCGCCCGGCGCGACCGGGTTGGAGTGTCCCTTGATCACCATCGAGTTCGCCGCCGACGCCGGTTCCGCCGACATCCTCGCCTTGCTGGTTCATGACGGCCAGCCGTTCGCCGGCCCGGCCGCCGCTGCTGACGCCGCTGCGGGCGGCGCCCTGGGCCGGGCCCAGGCGGCGAGCCGCTTCACCGGCGGCGCGCGCTCGACCCTGTCGGTGCTGGCGGCTCCCGGCGTCGAGGCGGGTCATGTCCTGCTTACCGGCGCCGGCGCGGCGGACAAGTTCGACGATCTGGCGCTCGAGACCGCGGCCGGTCAGGCCTGGCACGCGGTCAAGACCTCGGGCGGCGAGGTGCTGGCCATCGACCTGTCGCACCTGAGCCCCGCCCAGGCTGCGCGCGCCGGCTTCGCCGTCCAGCTCGCCGCCTACCGCTTCGACAAGTATCTGACGAAGCAGAAGCCGGAGAAGCTGCCCTCGGTGAAGACCATGCGTATTGTCACCGGCGATGTGGAGGCCGCCCGCGCGGCCCACGCGCCGATGCAGGCCGTGGCCGAGGCGGTGCACTTCGCCCGCGACCTGGTCGCTGAGCCGGCCAATGTGCTCTACCCGGCCGAGTTCGCCCGCCGGGTCAAGGCGCTGGAGCCGCTGGGCCTCAAGGTCGAGATCCTCGGCGAGGCCGAGATGGAGAAGCTGGGCATGCGTCTGCTGCTCGGCGTCGGCCAGGGCAGCGTGCGCGAGAGCCAGCTGGCGGTGATCCGCTGGGACGGCGGCGCTGCGGGCGAGGCCCCCATCGCCTTTGTCGGCAAGGGCGTCTGCTTCGACACCGGCGGCATCTCGATCAAGCCGGCCCAGGGCATGGAGGACATGATCTGGGACATGGGCGGCGCCGCCGCCGTGGCCGGCTTGATGCACGCCCTTGCCGGCCGCAAGGCGAAGGTCAACGCCGTCGGCGTGCTCGGCCTTGTCGAGAACATGCCCGACGGCAACGCCCAGCGCCCGGGCGACATCGTCGTCTCCATGTCGGGCCAGACGGTCGAGGTGATCAACACCGACGCCGAGGGCCGCCTCGTGCTGGGGGATGCGCTCTGGTACACCCAGGAGCGCTTCAAGCCGAAGTTCATGGTCGATCTGGCGACCCTGACCGGGGCCATGATCATCTCGCTGGGCCTCGACTACGCCGGCCTGTTCTCGAACAGCGACGAGCTGGCCGACAACATCCTGGCCGCCTCGCCGAAGGTCGGGGAGAACGTCTGGCGCATGCCGATGCCGGCCCAGTACGACAAGATCATGGACTCCAAGCAGGCCGACATGCGCAACTCGGCCGGCCGCGACGGTGGGTCGATCACCGCCGCCCTGTTCCTGCAGCGCTTCACCAACGGCGTGCCGTGGGCGCACCTCGACATCGCTCCGACCGCCTGGGTCAAGGACAGCCAGCGCCCGACCGTGCCGGACGGGCCGGTGGGTTGGGGCGTGCGCCTGCTCGACCGCATGGTGCAGGACGCCTACGAGGGCTGATGACGGAGCCACCTCATCCCGGCGGGGGAAGGTGGCGTCCGCCGCCGGGGCTGATACCCTTCCGTCATGACCGCCGCCGCCTGCGAAATCTGGTTCTACCACCTCGAGCGGTCGTCGCTCGACGAGGTGCTGCCGGGTCTGCTCGACAAGACGCTCGGGCGGGGCTGGCGGGCGCTGGTCAAGGGGCCGGCCGGGCGGCTGGAGCAGATTGATCCGCTGCTCTGGACCTGGCGGGACGACAGCTTCCTCGCTCACGGCTTGGCCGATGCACCCCATGCCGACCGTCAGCCGATCCTGCTGAGCGAGACGGGCGAGAACCTGAACGGCGCTCAGGCGCTGTTCATTCTTGACGGGGCAGAACCGGGCGAGACGCAGGAGTACGAGCGGTGCTTCATCATTTTCGACGGCCGGGACGAGACGGCGCTGACGGCGGCGCGGGCGCGCTGGCGCGAGCTGAAGGCAGCCGGGGCGACCCTCGCCTACTGGAAGCAGTCGCCGGAGGGGCGCTGGGAAAAGGCGGCCTGATCGCCCTGCTGGCGGCGGGTCTAGCGGCGTGTGGCGGCGCGACCGGAACGGGGGCGACGGTGGCCAACGGTCCGGCGCCGGCCGTGGTGGCCGAGGCGGCGGCCGAACCGCCTGTGGGCTCGCGCATGCCGACGCTGGACGCCGACATCTGCCGCGCCGGCGAGTTCCAGTGGCTGGTAGGCCGGCCGCGCACCGAGATCCCGGTGCCGGTCGATGTCATCAACCGCCGGGTCACCTGCACCACCTGCCCGGTGACCGAGGACTATTCGCCCTACCGGCTGAACATCTTCTACGACCAGCAGACCGGCCGCGTCACCGAGGTGCGCTGTGGCTGAGGAGGCCGTCTCCATGCGATTACATGCTCTTGTCGCGACTGCAGCTGCCCTTTCGGCCTGCACCCCTACCCCCGAGCCGTCCGGCGAGATCATTCGCGACGCCTACGCCAACGGCGGTCAGTGCCAGGCCGCACGCCATGCCTCGCTGGTCGGCCGCCCGCGCGCCGAGATCCCGCCGACGCCAGCCGGCGCGACCTGGCGCATCACCTGCACCACCTGTCCGGTGACCATGGACTACAACCCGGGTCGGCTTAACATCCTGTACGACCGCGAGACCGGGGTGGTGCGCGAGGTGAAGTGCGGCTGACGCTGTTCAGCGGCCGCCGCCCTTCTTCTCCAGCCCGTAAATCGCCTCGTGGACGTCCTCGATGCGCGCGGCCAGCACCGCCTGGGCGTCGTGGAGGCCGCGGTTGTAGAAGACCGGGCCGACCTCGCGGGCGATGAAGTCCAGCAGCATCTCGGCGGGCAGGCGGCCGAGGTCCTGCTCCAGCCCGTCCCGGACCCAGCCCTGCAGGCGCGCCACCGCAAGGGCAGTCTCTTCGCGGCTCAGCCGGATGTCGCTCATTTCGTGCTCACGCGGTTTCGGCGGCCTCGGCCGCCTCCAGCCAGGCCGCCTCGGCGGCGTCCAGCGCCTCCTGGGTCGCTGCTCGCCTGCGCGACAGCTCGGCCAGCTTGCCCGGCTGCTCCACCGCCGCCTTCGCCAGGGCGGCGTCGAGGGCGGCGATCTCGGCGGTCAGCCCGGCCATCTTCTCCTCGGCCTTCTTCGCCGCGTGGCGCAGGGTCGAGGCGGACGGGCCCTTCGGCTTCGGCGCCGGCTGGGTCGGCGCGGCGGCCACCGGAGTCGGCTCGGCGGCGGGGGCGTCCCGCACCTGGCTCGGCTTCATCCCGACCCGCTTCGCCCGGTCGAGGACGAACTTCGCATAGTCGTCCATGTCGCCGTCGAAGGGCTTCACCGTGCCGTCGGCGGCCAGCCACAGCCGGTCGGCGACCAGTTCCATCAGCGAGCGGTCGTGGGTGATCAGGATCACCGCGCCGGTATACTGGTTCAGCGCGTCCAGCAGGGCCCCGCGGCTGTCGATGTCCAGGTGGTTGGTCGGCTCGTCGAGGATCAGGATGTGCGGCGCATCCATGGCCACCAGGTTGAGCAGCAGCCGGGCCCGCTCGCCGCCGGACAGGGCCGCGACCTTCGTCTCCTGCTTCTCGAACGGCAGGCCGAACTGGGCCAGACGCGAGCGCCGGCTGGATTCCGAGGCGTCCGGCATGGCGCGTCGGATGATCTGCAGCGGCGTATCCTCCGGATCCATGGCCTCGATCTGGTGCTGGTGGAACCAGCCCACGCGCATCTTGCCGTCGCGGTGGAACTCGCCGGTCTCGACGTTCAGGGCCCGGGCGATCAGCTTGGCGAACGTCGACTTGCCGGCGCCGTTGACCCCCAGCAGGCCGATACGGTCGTCGAGGTCCATCCGCAGATTCAACGACTTCAGGATCGGCTTGCCCGGCTCGTAGCCGACGGCGGCCTTCTCCAGTCGGATCAGG
>CAZUXK010000015.1:16099-34544 GCA_964624025.1 uncultured Brevundimonas sp. | reverse complement strand
TGGGGGTGGCCTCGACCATCACCCTGATGATCGCCGGCCAGCTGGCGCTCAGCCTTGTGCTGGACCACTTCGGCTGGCTGGGCGTGCCACGCCAGCCGCTCAGCCTGACCCGGGTGGCGGGGGTGGCGCTGGTGCTGGCCGGCGTGCTGCTGGTGCGACGGCCGTAATGGCCGAGGGGGCCGTGCCAGCGACCTGATTCCCCCCTATATCCGGGGCGACAATGACGGACGTCCCGCTCCCCCTCACCGCCGCCGACCTGATCCGCGACGAGGCCCGGCGCGCGCCGGACAAGCCCGGGGTCTACCGCATGTACGGCGAGGATGGTGCCTGCCTCTACGTCGGCAAGGCGCGCAGCCTGAAGAAGCGCATCCTGCAGTACGCCCAGGGCCGCTTCCACACCCAGCGCATCGGGCTGATGGTCAGCCTGACCCGGTCCATGGAGCTGGTGGTCACCGCCTCCGAAACCGAGGCGCTGCTGCTCGAATCCAACCTGATCAAGCGGCTGAAGCCCCGCTTCAATGTGGTGTTGCGCGACGACAAGTCGTTCGCCGAGCTGATGATCCGCCGCGACCATCGTGCGCCCCAGGTGCGCAAGCACCGCGGCGCGCACACGCTGGAGGGCGACTATTTCGGCCCCTTCGCCTCGACCTGGGCGGTCAACCGCACGCTCAACACCCTGCAGAAGGCGTTTCTGCTGCGCTCCTGCCCGGACAGCGTCTACGAGAGCCGGACCCGGCCCTGCATGCTGCACCAGATCAAGCGCTGCTCGGCCCCCTGCACCGGCCTGATCTCGCTGGAGGACTACGGGGCGCTGGTCGATGAGGCCAACCAGTTCCTGCGCGGCAAGTCGCGCGCGGTGATATCGCGCCTGTCGGCCGAGATGCAGCAGGCCTCCGACGACCTCGACTTCGAGCGCGCCGCCCGGGTGCGCGACCGCATCCGCGCCCTGTCGGCCATCAGCATGGAGCAGTCGGTCAATCCCGAGACCGTCGAGGAGGCCGACGTCTTCGCCCTGTTCAGCGAAGGCGGCCAAGCCTGTGTCCAGGTGTTCTTCTACCGCGCCGGCCAGAACTGGGGCGGGCGCGCCTACTTCCCCCGCGTCGACCGCGCCGACAGCGATGCGGAAATCCTCGGCGCCTTCCTCGGCCAGTTCTACGAGGACAAGCCCGTGCCGCGGCTGATCCTGTCGAACGTGCGGCCGCACGAGATCGAGCTGCTGGGAGAGGCCTTCTCCATGAAGGCCGGGCGCAAGGTCGAGATCGCCCTGCCCCGCCGCGGCGAGAAGGCGGACCTGGTCGGTCACGCCCTGACCAATGCGAAGGAGGCGCTGGGCCGTCGCCTCGCGGAAGGCGCGGCCCACGGCAAGATCCTCGACGAGGTGTGCGAGGCCTTCGGGCTGGAGGGCCGGCCCGAACGGATCGAGGTCTACGACAACTCCCACATCCAGGGCACGAACGCCGTCGGCGGCATGATCGTGGCCGGGCCCGAGGGCTTCCGGAAGACCCAGTACCGCAAGTTCAACATCCGCGGCGACGAGCTCACGCCCGGCGATGACTACGGCATGATGCGTGAGGTGCTGCGCCGCCGCTTCGCCCGACTGGTCAAGGAGGAGGAGGCCGGCGAGGACGTCGAGCGCCCCGACCTCGTTCTGATCGACGGGGGCACCGGGCAGCTGGCCGAGGCGGTGAAGATCATGACCGAGCTGGGGGTGCACGACATTCCGGTGGTCGGCGTCGCCAAGGGCCCGGACCGCGACGCCGGGCTGGAGCGCTTCTTCATCCCCGGCAAGCCGCCCTTCATGCTGCCGCTGAAGTCGCCGGCGCTCTACTACCTGCAGCGACTGCGCGACGAGGCGCACCGCTTCGCCATCGGCGCCCACCGCACCCGCCGCGCCATGGACGTGAAGAAGAACCCGCTCGACGAGATCGAGGGCATCGGCCCGACGCGCAAGAAGGCCTTGCTGCACGCCTTCGGCTCGGCCCGGGGCGTCAGCCGCGCCAGCGTCGCCGACCTGCTCAAGGTCGACGGCGTCAACCAGGCCCTGGCCGAACGCATTCACGCCTTTTTCCGACCGGAGACGCGACGCTAGAGGCGCGGCGAACCCCGATCGGCCGTCAGGCGTTCCCCCCTCGCCCTCCCGTCGACTATATCTGCGCCATGCCCCAGCATTCCCAGGCCGCCCTGCTCGCCGGATATCGCCGCTTTCGCGAAGAGCACTGGCCCGAGGCCCGGGCCGAATATGAGGCGCTCGCCGTCGAGGGGCAGAAGCCGCATACGCTCGTCGTGGCCTGCTCCGACAGCCGCGCCGACCCGGCGCTGATCTTCGACACGGCGCCCGGACAGCTGTTCGTCGTGCGCAACGTCGCCAATCTGGTGCCGCCCTACCAGCCGGACGGGGCGCTGCACGGCGTCTCGGCGGCGCTGGAGTTCGGCGTCAAGGTGCTGGGCGTCCGGCGGATCGTGGTCATGGGTCACGCCGGCTGCGGCGGGGTCAACGCCATGATCCACGGGGCGCCGGCCAACTGTCAGGACTTCGTGGCCCCCTGGGTGCAACAGGGCGCGCCCGTGGTGCGGCGCGTCGCCGAGGCCTGCGCGCCCGAAGAGGTCGGGCAGCTGACGGAGGAGGCCGTGGTCCGGCTCTCCCTCGAGAACCTGCGCACCTTTCCGTGGATCGCCGAGCGCGAGGCCGCCGGAACCCTGGCCCTGAGCGGCATCCATTTCGGAATCGCGGACGGCGTGCTCCGGGTGCTGACCGACAAGCCGCGTTTCGAAGCCCTGGACTGAAGCCGTTCCGTCGGGGCGGCGTGCAGCAGGCGCCGCCCTCGCCACGGGCCGCGAATGATGGCACACCCCCCGGGCACGGAGCCCGAACCATGACCCGAGCCGCCAATCCCATTCCGAACATCCTGACCAGCATCCGGCTGATCGCCGGGGTGGTGATGTTCCTGATCCTCGCCGGCGCGACCGGCGGGGTGCCGGTGCTGTCGGCCTATCTGAGCCCGGAAGACCAGTTCGGCCTCTACCGCACGGCCTTCTACATCTTCGTCGTGGCCGCCGCGACGGACTGGGTCGACGGCTATCTGGCGCGGCGCTGGAACGCCGAGAGCCACTGGGGCGCGATCCTCGATCCGATCGCCGATAAGGTGCTGGTGACGGGGGCCATCCTCGGGGTGCTGACCTCCGGCTCGGTGCCGCAGATCGCCATCCCCTGCGGCCTGATCCTGTTCCGCGAGTTCGCCGTCTCGGCCCTGCGCGAGACCATCGCCGGCCAGGTGTCCCTGCCGGTCACGACCCTGGCCAAGTGGAAGACGACCCTGCAGCTCGTGGCCTTGGGCGCCCAGCTGTTCGCGCGGAACTGGGACGGGTTCGGCCTGAGCTTCGACCATCTGCCGGCGTTCCAGCTGCTGGCCGACACCCTGATCTGGATGGCCGCCATCGTGACGGTCTGGACCGGCTGGCAGTACTTTACGCGGGCCCGCCGGGAGATGGCCTGAGCCCCGGTTCAGGGGCCGTCGGCGTCCAGCGCGGCGTCACGCCGGCCGAGGGCCGGTCGAGGCGCTTCTCCAGCACCACGAACTCGAGGTGGTCGCACAGCGGGATGCCGAAGCGCGGATCGTGCATCGGGAACGGGGCGCGACGCCCGGTCAGATGATAGCCGCGCCGCTCGTACCAGGCGATCAGCTCGACCCGACGCGAGATGACGGTCATCTCCATGACCCTCGCGCCCTGCAGCCGCGCCAGCGCCTCCGCCTCGGCGATCAGCCGGCGGCCGAGGCCCGAGGCCTGACGCGCCGGATCGACGGACAGCATGCCCAGATAGGCGTGCTCGCCCAGGTCGGCGACGTTGACGCAGCCGGCGAGGCCCTGACCGGTCTCGGCCAGCAGCACCGTCTGGCCGGGCATGGCCAGCAGCGCCGACAGGGACTCGACGTCGGTGCGCTGGCCGCCCAGAAGGTCGGCCTCGTGGGTCCAGCCACGGCGCGCGGAGTCGCCGCGATAGGCGCTTTCGATCAGCGCGTGGAGGGCCTTGACGTCCTTCGGACCGGCCGGGCGAATTCTTTCGCTCACTCGACTCCAAGTTCCCGAAGCAGGTGGTCCATTTCATAGACCTCCCTCAGCGCCGTGGTGATGGCTTCGGTCGACACGAGGACCGACCGGTTCACATTACGGTCGTACCCGTAAGCATTCCGTTGCGTGAGCACCGTCGAATCGAAATTGGCCCCGATCACCTCGCCCGCGGCGTTGATCGCCGGCGAGCCGGAAGAGCCGCCGATGGTGTCGGTGGAGGCGGTCATGTTGACCACCGCCGTCGGGTCGATGCGGTCGCGGGCGGCGAGGATGCGCGGCGCGACGTCGAACGGCGCGGCCCCGGTCGCCCGGTCCCACAGGCCGGCGAAGGTGGTGAAGGGGCCGAAGCGCTGGCCCGGCACGTCCGAGCCCTCGATCAGGCCATAGGTCAGGCGCAGCGAGAAGGTGGCGTCCGGATAGACGCTGTCGCCATAGACGGCGAAGCGGGCGCGGGCGAGCGCCTCGGAGGCGCGATCGGTCGGCGCCTGGACGCGGGCTTCCCAGTCGGCGCGGATGGCGCGGGTCGGCTCCTGGATCGCCAGGGCATACTGGATCATCGGGTCGGTCGAGGCGCGGATGGCCTCCATGCCGCCCTCCCACAGGGCCTGACGCACGGCGGGGTCAGCGAGGGTCGAGCCCTCGACCAGCCGGGCCGAAAGCATCTCGGGGCTCTCTCGCCCCAGAAGGGCGCGCACGCGCGGATCATCGACCGTCAGCCATTCGCGGGTCTTGGACAGCCACCACTCCAGCCGCTCCTGCTCCAGCGCCGGATAGACCGGACGGCGGGCCAGCAAGGCGTTGCGCGCGGCGCCGAGACGGCTGTCCGAAAACTCCGGCAGGCGCTCCGCCGAGGGCTTCTCGCGCTCCTGGGCGGCGCGGACGAGGGTCCGGGCGTAGCTGAACAGCAGGGAGCCGCCTCCGGCGCGGGCCTCCAGCAGGGCATAGGCCGGATAGAGCTCGCGCTGAACCGGCTGGAGCGCCGCCAGCCCCGCCCACGGGTCGCCGACCTCGGCCGCCAGCGCGGCGTTAGCCGCCACGCGGCTGCGGAAGTCCGCCTCGGCCTCGGCGCGCCGCGTCATGAAGGCCGGATCGATCAGGGCCGCCATGCGGCCGCGGCCGCGCTTGTAGGTGTTCTCCAGCCCGTAGAGCGGGTCCATGGCGATGAAGGCGTTGTCGGCGCTCTCGTCGCCGAACCGGATCAGCCGGCCCCGCAGCTCGGAATCCATCAGTTGATCCAGCGGCAGGACCACGTCGCGCAGGGTCATCAGCTGGTCCTGGGTCAGCAGGCGCTGGGTCGACCCGGGATTGCCGGTCAGGAACACCGGCGAGCCGGCCTCGGGCGCCTGGGCGTTCCAACGGAAGAAGTTCGGAGTCTGGGCCGGCGCGCCGTCCTCGTAGACGCGCAGCAGGGCGGCATCGATGGCGAAGCGCGGGAAGGAGAAGTTGTCGAGATCGCCGCCGAAGGTCGAGGCGCGGTCTTCCGGCGCCCAGGCGAGGCGCACGTCCTCGTAGCGGCGGAAGTCGTACAGCTTGAACTGGCCGCCGCGATACAGGCTGATCACCTGGCAGCGCCGCGTCGTATCGCCGGCGCAGGCCTCCTGCTCGATCCGCGCCGCCTCGGCGTCACGCGCCTGGGTGAAGGCCTGCCCGGTCAGGCCGACGCCAGCCGCCTGCATGCGTTCGGTGACGTCGGTGATGGCGGTCAGCACCTCGGCCACCTGACCGGGACACTTGAGCTCCTCCTCACGGGTGCGCGGCAGGAAGCCGGTGCGGGCGTAGTTGGTCTGGGGCGTCGACAGGGCGGCGACGCAGGAGGCGACGCAGTGCTGGTTGGTCAGCACCAGCCCCTCGCCCGACACGAAGCCGGCCGAACAGCCGGCGAGACGCACGGAGGCGAGCCGGACACGGTCCAGCCAGGACTGGTCGATGTTCGTCCCGAGCGTGGCGTTGGCGCGCGCGATCGGGAAGTTGTCGAAGGTCCACATCCCCTCCTCCGCCGCCGCGGGCGTGGCGGCAAGGCCGGCGAAGGCGGCGAGCGAGGCCCCGGCAAGCAGGGCGATCAGGGGACGCGACATGGGAGCACTCCGGGGCGGTCTGTCTTGGAGCGCGGACGCTAGGCGAAGCGGCTCGCGGAGGCGAGAGGCAATGCGCCGCCCCTCGCAAAGCACAGCGCCGGCGCCCATGCTGAGCGCGGCAGCGACGGGGGACAGCATGGCGGAACCGGCAGGTGGACTGGGGCTCGGCCATGCCGCCGCCCTGCTGGCGGCGGCGGTGGTGGCAGTGCCCCTGTTCCGGCGCTTCGGCCTCGGCTCGGTGCTCGGCTACCTCGCGGCCGGCATGGCGATCGGCCCCTTCGGGCTCGCCCTTTTCGGTGACCCGGAGACCATTCTGCACGTCGCCGAGTTCGGCGTCGTCATCTTCCTGTTCATCATCGGCCTGGAGATGCGGCCCAGCCGGCTATGGAGCCTGAGGCGAGAGATCTTCGGGCTCGGAGCGGCGCAAGTCGCGGCCTGCGGGGCCTTGCTGACCCTGGTGGGCCTCGCCGCGGGCCTCAGCCTCGCCGTGGCGTTTGTCGCGGCGATGGGCTTCGTGCTCTCCTCGACGGCCGTGATCATGCAGATGCTCGACGAGCGCGGCGAGCTGGGCACGGCCAAGGGCCAGCGCGGGGTCTCCATCCTTCTTCTGGAGGACCTCTCGATCGTGCCGCTGCTGGCCATCGTGGCCATCATCGGCTCCAGCCTCGGCGGCGGCGGGGGCGAGGCCACGCCGGTCTGGCAGACCGTGCTGCTGGCGCTCGGCGCGGTGCTGACGGTGTTCGTGGCCGGGCGCTACGTCATGAATCCCGTGTTCCGCATCCTGGCCCGCTACGGTGGCCGCGAGGTCATGACCGCAGGAGCCCTGCTGGTGGTGGTCGGGGCGGCGTGGCTGATGGCCGAAGGCGGACTGTCGATGGCGATGGGCGCCTTTCTCGCCGGCGTGCTGCTGTCCGAAAGCACCTTCCGGCATCAGCTGGAGGCGGACCTTGAGCCCTTCCGCGCCATCCTGCTGGGCCTGTTCTTCCTGAGCGTAGGGATGTCGCTGGATCTGGCCGTGGTGACGGCCGACTGGCGGCTGGTGATCGGCGGGGTGATCGCCTTCATGGCGGTCAAGGCCATCGCCATCTATGGCGTGGCGCGCCTGTTCAAGGCCACCGAGCGCGAGGCCGTGGAGCGCGCCGTCCTGTTCGCCCAGGGCGGCGAGTTCGCCTTCGTCCTCTACGGGGCGGCCCTGACAGCCGGGGTGTTCGATGCGCGGATCGGCGCCGCCATGACGGCCGTCGTCATCCTGTCGATGATGCTGACGCCGCTGGCGTCGATCGCGCTGTCGCGCTTGATGCCGAAGGAGACGCTTTCCGCCGACGGGGCCGAGGGCGTCGACGCCGCCGACGGCCTGCGCGAGCGGGTCCTGATCATCGGTTTCGGGCGCTTCGCCCAGGTGGTGTCCCAGCCCCTGCTGGCGCGGGATGTCGATGTCTCCATCATCGACAACGACGTGGAGATGATCCAGGCCGCGGCCCGGTTCGGCTTCAAGGTCTATTTCGGCGATGGCGGGCGGCTGGACGTGCTGCACGCCTCAGGCGCCGGCGAGGCGGAGACCATCCTCGTCTGCGTGGATCGCCCGGAGACCGCCGACCGGATCGTCGAACTGGTGAAGTCGGAGTTCCCCCTGACCAAGCTGTTCGTCCGCGCCTACGACCGCGGCCACGCGATGCGGCTGATCCAGGCCGGGGTCGAGTACCAGATCCGCGAGACCTTCGAGTCGGCGCTCGCCTTCGCCGAACATGTGCTGGCCGACCTCGGCTTCAATGGCGAGGAGATCGCCGAGACCCTCGAAGACGTGCGCCGCCGCGACGAGGAGCGGCTGACCCTGCAGCTGGCGGGCGGCATCAGCGCCGGGCGCAGCCTCATGCGCGGCAACGTCGTGACGCCCCAGCCGGCCCCCTACGTCAAGCCGCGCCGCGATGGCGTGGCGCTGAACGAGGAGGCTGCGGAAGCGCTGCAGGAGACCGGGACGCCGCGGTCCTGAGCCGCGCCGGAGTCCCCGTTGCCGGCGGACCGGCTCAGTTCAGCTGTTCCGGTTCCGGCGGCAGGCTCGGCAGCGGCGCACAGGGCACGCCATCCTCGTGCAGGGCGCGGACCTCCTCAGGCGTCGCCTCGCCATAGATCTCGCGCTTTTCCGAGCGGCCCTCGTGGATGGCGCGCGCCTCGCGGGCGAAGGCGTCGCCGACATAGTCGAAGTTGGCCTCGACATGGCTGCGTACCTCGCGCACGGCCTGCATCATCATCTTGCGCATGCGGCCGGCGGCCTCGGCATCCACGGCTGTCCGCTTCGTGCCGGCCACGGCCGGGGCCATGATCTGCTTGCTCACCGCGCGCGACCCGCAGACCGGGCATTCCACCAGCCCGCGGGCGGCCTGGTCGTCATAGTCGGACGAGGACGAGAACCACGCCTCGAACCCGTGCTCGAGATCACACTGAAGGGCGTAACGGATCATCGCGGCGGCCGGAAATCGCGGTCGTGACCGAGGCTCGGGATGGCGGCGCGCGCCCGCCCGACGGCGCTCATGTCCAGATCGGCCAGCAGGACGCCAGTCGCATCGTCGTCGCGGCGGGCGATGACCTCGCCCCACGGGTCGATGACCAGCGAATGCCCCCAGGTGGCGCGGCCGTCCTCGTGGGCCCCGCCCTGGGCCGGGGCGAGGACGAAGGCGCCGGTCTCGATCGCGCGCGCCCGCAGCAGCGTCTCCCAGTGGGCCCGGCCGGTCGGCACGGTGAAGGCGGCGGGGACGGCGATGATCTCCGCCCCGGCGCCCGCGAGCGTCCTGAACAGGTGGGGAAAGCGCAGGTCGTAGCAGATCGACAGGCCCAGCCGGCCGAACGAGGTTTCCGCCACGACCGCGGCCTCGCCCGGGCGAACCGAGGCGCTCTCGCGGTAGGACTCGCCGCCGGGCAGGTCGACGTCGAAGACGTGCAGCTTGTCATAGCGGGCCACCGTCTGCCCAGAGGGGTCGATCAGCAGGCTGCGGTTGGCGGCGCGGTCATCGTCGTCCCGCCCGGTCCGCACCATGGCCGAGCCGATCAGCAGCCAGATCCCGAGCTCGGCGGCGAGGGCGGCCAGCCCGGCAACCACAGGATCCGTGGCCTCGTCGGTAAGGTGGGCGTCGCGCGCGTCGCGGCGACGCTGCATCATGTTGGAGGCTTCCGGCGTCAGGACGAAGCGCGCCCCGGCGGCCGCCGCCTCGCGCACGAGCGGGGCCAGATGGTCCAGCGCCGCCGCTGGCGTGGCCGGGCTGCGGGCCTGAACCAGGCCGACACGGATCGCGCCCTGCGCGCCCATGCTCAGGCCGCCAGCAGCGGGTCGAGCCCGCCCCGGGCGTCCAGCGCCACCAGGTCGTCGCAGCCGCCGATGTGCCGGCCGTCGATGAAGATCTGCGGGAAGGTGTTGCGGCCAGAGCGCTCGACCATCTCGGCGCGCTTCTCGGGGTCGTTGGAGGCGACGATCTCCTCGTAGTCCGCGCCCTTGGACTTGAGCAGCATCCCTGCCCGCAGGCAGTAGGGACAGCCGGGCTTGGTGTACATGACGATCTCGGCCAACGCGTGGGTCTCCGTGAAGGACTGGTGACAGCTACATAGGCAAGGTTCGGGCCGTTCGCACCCGCGCCACGACGGCAAGATCCACCGCGCGGGCCCCGGCGGCCAGCAGGGCCGCGGTGCAGGCTTCACCGGTCGCCCCGGTGGTCAGCACGTCGTCGATCAGCAGAATGCGGCGACCGCGCACCTGTTGCGCCCCGGCGGACGTGACGTGGAAGGCCTTGCGCACGTTCAGCCGGCGGCCGCGCGCGCTCTTGCCGCCTTGGGTGTCGGTGGCGCGGGTCCGTTGCAGGGCGTCGGGCAGATAGGCGCGCCGGGCCAGCCGGGCCAGGGGCCGGGCGATCTCGGCCGCCTGGTTGGCGCGCCGCGACAGCAGGCGAAAGGGGTGCAGCGGCACCGGGACGATGGCGTCGGCCTCGTCCAGCAGGTCCGACGCCGCCCGGGCGATCCAGCGCGCAAACAGGGGCGCGAAGACCTGCTGGTCGGCGTGCTTGAGTTGCAGGATGGCGTCGCGCGAGGCCTCGTCATAGACGCAGGCGGCCCGCGCCCGGGCGAAGGCGTAGGGCCGGGCCACGCAGGCGGCGCAGCGGTCGCCGCCTAGCGATGCGAGCAGGGGCCCCGCCTCGACGGCTATGCCGGCGCCGCAGCCGTCGCAGACCGGAGCCTCCAGAAAGGTGATGCGATTGAAGGCGGCGACGTCGAGGCCGGCCGATCCGGCCGGCGCGCCCGTATGGGTGACCGGCGGCAGCAGAAGGTCCAGCACGACCCGCGCCGCGCCCGCCACACGCGGGCCGGGTTCCCAAAAGGCCCGGGCACCCCCACCTTGGTCGCGCATGCCCGTCGCCGCCTCTCCTCCGCCGATCCTGTTCGACGCCCGCCGCCGCGCCTCGCGCCTGACCCGCGCCCGCCTCGACCGCGCCGACTTCCTGCACCGCCGCGCCGCCGAGGACGCGGTGGACAGCCTGGCCGTTATCCTGCGCCCGTTCGAGGCGATCGTCGACACCTCGGCCCTGCCCGGCCCCTTCGCCGCGGCCCTGGCCGCCACACCGGACGTCGCCGCCCGCCTCGGGCCGGTCCGGGCGGCGCCCGCAGGGGCGGACCCGGGCGCGCAGCCCCTGTCCGTCCCGCCGGAGTCGCAGGACCTGGTCGTGTCCCTGTTCAGCCTGCACTGGGCCAACGACCTGCCGGGCGCGCTGGCGCATGTCCGCCGCGCGCTGAGGCCCGACGGCCTGTTCCTCGGGGCCCTGTTCGGGGCCGGCACCCTGAAGGAGCTGCGCGCCATCCTGACAGAGGCCGAGCTGGACGCGCGCGGCGGGGCCCAGGCGCGGGTATCGCCGTTCGCCGACGGCTACGATGGGGCCGGCCTGCTGCAACGCGCCGGCTTCGCCCTGCCAGTGTCGGACGTCGATCGCCTGACCGTCCTCTATCCCGACATGTTCGCCCTGCTGCGCGATCTGCGGGCCATGGGCGAGACCAGCGCCCTCGCCGGACCCGTCCGCCCCCTGACCCGGTCGATCGCCGCCCGGGCGGCGCAGCTTTACGCCGAGCGCTACGGGCAGGCGGACGGTCGCATCCCCGCCACCTTCGAGGTCATCCGGCTGGCGGGCTGGGCCCCGCACGACAGTCAGCCGAAGCCGGCCCGGCGCGGCTCGGCGAAGGTGCGGCTCGCGGACGCCCTCGGAGTCAGGGAGATCAAGGCCGCCCCCGACGGGACGCTCAGCTCATAGCGTTGGAGATCGCCGTCATCGCCCGAATGATCAGGCCCGAGGCGTTGCCGCCGAGAGCCTGCCAGCCGGCGAGACAGACCACGAACATCAGGGCTGCGATCAGGCCATACTCCAGCGCGGTGGCGCCCCGGTCGTCTCGGCGGAAGCGGGACAGCGTCCGGATCATGTCGCCTCCCTCAGGCCGGCGTGGTCAGAGCAGGTCGCAGAGCCAGGCGACCAGGGGTTCATCCGCCGGCGGCATCGGATACTCACGCATCCGTCGCGGCTCGACCCAGGCCAGCGCCGCATGCTCGCGGCGCTCGATCCGGCCGGACCAGCGCCGACAGAGATACAGTGGCATGAGCAGGTGAAAGGAATCGTAAGCGTGACTGGTGAACACGAAGGGGGCGAGGCAGCTTTCGCTCACCTCGATGCCCAGTTCCTCGCGCAGTTCCCGGATCAGCGCCGCCTCGGGCCGCTCGCCCGGCTCGACCTTGCCGCCCGGAAACTCCCACAGCCCCGCGAGCGCCTTGCCTTCCGGCCGCTGGGCGATCAGCACGCGGCCGTCGGCGTCCACCAGGGCGACAGCGACGACGAGGACGGTGGGGGTGTTCATGATGCGGCGCGCTCTACCACAGGGGTCGCGTCGGTCCATACAGGACAGGGATCGTCGGACCGCCGCAACACAGCATGGCCCAATCCAAGTCCCTGTTTGGGCTCGATTTAAATCGAGATAGTTCTGTTGGCCGCGATGGCGGCGCAAAAGAGCTCCGTGACCGGAGGCCTCCATGCGCACCCTCATTATCATGCTCGCCCTGTGCGGCGCTCTCGCCGGCGTTCTTCTGGTCATCGGCATGTCGTTGCCCGCGACGCGGGAGGGCCGGGCGGACATTGTCATCCAGGCGTCGCCGGAAGAGATCCTCGCCGTGGTCCGGGACTTTCAGGCGCAACCGGAATGGCGCAAGGTCGAGGTCGTCAGGCTCGGTGACGATCAATGGCTCGAGGTGACGCCCCAGGGGGAGCGCATAACCTTCACCCTGGTCACCATGACCGACGCGGAGGTCGAGCTTCGCTTCAGTTCGACGGCCGGCTACTCGGGGACGTGGCGCGCCGAGCTTGCGCCGACGCCAGGAGGCGCCCGCGTCTCGGTCATCGAACGGGCTACGGTCCCCTCACCGCTCGGACGCATTGTCTCGCGCCTGGTGTTTGATCCGGACGCCTTCGCAGCAGAGTATCTTGTTGCTCTCAAGAAGCGGGCGGAGGCCTAGATGGGAAAACGACCCACAGACTGGCGCAAGCGTTTCGGGGGCGCAAAGCCGCCGCATGTCGTGATGCTGCACACGGATTTCGCCGGCGTGCGGGCCGGCAACACCATGTTGATCTCCTCGCCCGGGGACATCGCCAACTACCTCTCAAGAATTCCACGGGGCGAGACCCGAACGATCGAACGCCTGCGGAACGAGCTGGCCCGCAAGGCCGGCGCCCAGGCCATGTGCCCCGTAACCACCGCCATCTACCTTCGGGTGGTCGCAGAAGTCGCGCTGCGCGACCTCGAGGAGGGCAAGCCGATCGACCAGGTGACGCCCTTCTGGCGGGTCGTCACGCCAGACAGCAAGGTGGCGAAAAAGCTGTCGTGCAGCCCTGATCACGTCGCGCACCTGATGGCGCTGGACAAGGCGCCATCTGCATCGTCGTGACGACGCCCCTCAGCTCCGGTAGTCGCCGTTGATCTCGACGTAGCCCTTGGTCAGGTCGCAGGTCCACACGGTGGCCGAGGCGCGGCCCGAGGCGACGTCGACGGTTACCTCCAGCTCGGCGTTCTTCATGTAGGCGGTCATGGTCGTCTCGTTCAGGGTCGGCGCCGGGGCCCCGTCCAGCGCCGCGGCGTGCGGCCCGAACCAGATCGACAGGCGGTCACGGTCGACCGGCTCCTCGGTCTTGCCGACCGCCATGACGATCCGCCCCCAGTTGGCGTCCTCGCCGGCGAAGGCGGTCTTGACCAGAGGGCTCTCGGCGATCGACTTGGCCAGCTTGCGCGCCGAGGCCGGGCTGGCGGCCCCGTTGACCGTGATGCGCACGAACTTGCGCGCCCCCTCCCCGTCCCGCACCAGCTGGTGGGCGAGGTCGAGCATCACCGCGTCGAGCGCCTGGCTGAAGGCCTTCAGCCGGCGGTCGCCGACCCGCCCGATCCGCGGCGCGCCCGAGGTTCCGGTGGCGAACAGCAGGGCCGTGTCATTGGTCGAGGTGTCGCCGTCGACCGTCACCGAGTTGAACGTCGTGCGCACATGCAGGCCCAGCAGCGCCTGCAGCACGCTGGGGTGGATGTCGGCGTCGGTGACGAGGAAGGCCAGCATGGTGGCCATGTCCGGCGCGATCATGCCGGAGCCCTTGGCGATGCCGGCGATGCGCACCGGAACGCCGTCGATCTCGGTCTCGGCGAAGGCCCCCTTGGGGAAGGTGTCCGTCGTCATGATGGCCCGGCCGGCGCGGGCCCAGGCGTCGGCGTCCAGCGCCTCGACCAGCTCGGGCAGGCGCGCGCTGATCTTCTTGTCGTCCAGCGGTACGCCGATGACGCCGGTCGAGGCCAGCATCACGTCGCGCTGGCGGCAGTCGAAGCGCTTGGCCGCCTCGGAGGCGGTGCGTCGGGCCGCATCGGCCCCGGCCTTGCCGGAAAAGGCGTTGGCGCAGCCGGCGTTGATGACGAGCGCCCGCACGCCGGCGCCGCCGCCGTCGGCCGCCAGATGGCGCTTGCACCAGTCGACCGGGGCGGAGCCGACCTTGTGGCGGGTGAAGACCCCGGCGCATGAGGCGCCCTGCGGGAAGTGGAAGACCACCAGATCGTCGCGCTCGTGCTTGTAGAAGCCGGCGCGTGCGGCCGCCATCTCGCAGCCGCCGATCGGCGGGATGTCCGGGAACGGCGCCGCGAGCGGCGACACCTCCAGCCCGGGCTTGCCTGCGCCTGTCGGGGCCGGGGCGGCGCGGCCCGGGCGCTTCAGGGCGTTGGCCAGCGGATCGATGGCGCGCTCCAGCACGGCCTCGAGGGGATTGGGCGTGCGGGCCATCAGCCTTGGTCTCCGGCAGGGGCGGCGGACGCCGGCTCCTGGGCGGGGGCCACGTCCGGGCCCAGCAGGAGGTCGACATCGGCCCGGCCGCGCAGCTGCTCCAGCAGCTGGCGGACCTGGTCATAGGTCAGGTAGCGGACGATCTGCGGCCGCGCCTGTTCGAGCGTCGGCGGTGTCTCCCGGCGCCGGTCCTCCACGCGCAGCACGGCCCAGCCGCCCTCGGTCTGGAACGGCCCGACGGTCGAGCCGGCCGGCCGGTCGCGCAGGGCGTTGGCGTAGGCCTCCGGCATGACGTCGAGGGTGGAGTAGCCGAGGTCGCCGCCCGAGAAGCGGGTCGCCTGGTCCACCGAACGCTCCATCGCCACCGCCTCGAACGAGGCACCGGTATTCAGCAGGCCGACGACCGCGTCCGCCTCCTCGCGGGTGCGCAGCAGGATCAGGCGCGTCCGGATCTCTTCCGAGGTGCGGGCCAGCCGCAGCTGCTCCTCATAGAGGGTGCGCACCGCCTGGTCGGAAATGGCGCGGTCGACCACCGTGTCGACGAGCATGTCGCCGAGAATGCGTTCGCGCGTGGCCTCGAGCCGGCGCTCCGCGAGCGGCGAGTTGTCCAGCCCGCGTCGCTCGGCCTCGCGGGCCAGCAGTTTCTGGTCGATGACCTCGTCCAGCACCCGCCGGAACAGGGGCGAGGTGGTGTCGAGCGGCTCGCCCTCGCCGATCAGACCCTGGGCCACCGCCTCACGCTTGACGTCAGAGGCCCAGATGACGGCGCCCTCGACCCGGGCGACAGCCCGGTCGCCGGGTTCGGGGGCGCGTTCGTCGACCCCGCCGCCGGAGCAGGCGGCCAGCGCCGCGGCGATCACGAGGGGCAGGAAAAGGCGGATGGCTCGCATGGGCGCTCCTGACGGCCGGGCGGGACGGACGGCGGCGTGCCGGGCCCCCTCGCGTTGACAGGGAATAGGGCGGTGCTTAAGTCCCGCCTGCGCCCAAGTCGAGGGGTTTTGATCGTCCGCGCGGCGGCCCGGAACGATGTGTTCCGAACGGGCCGGCGCCGCCCGTTCCGGCCTCTCTCGCGGCGTCGTTCGCCGCCCGTCAGAGAGCCCTCACCCGCTCGTCGCTTCCCGGATTCCGCATGCTCGGCCTCGCCAAGAAGTTTTTCGGCTCCTCCAATGACCGCAAGGTCAGCCAGTTCATGGCCCGCGTACAGCGGATCAACGCCCTCGAGCCGAAGTTCGCCGCCCTCTCCGACGGCGAGGTGCGGATGATGACCGACGCCTTCCGCGACCGTCTGGCCGCGGGCGAAACGCTCGACAAGATGCTCGACGAGGTGTTCGCCGTCGCCCGCGAGGCCTCGCGCCGCGTGCTGGGCCAACGCCAGTACGACGTCCAGCTGGCCGGCGGCATGATCCTGCACGAGGGCGGCATCGCCGAGATGCGCACCGGCGAGGGCAAGACGCTGGTCGCCGTGGCCCCGGTCTATCTCAACGCCCTGACCGGCAAGGGCGTGCACGTCATCACCGTGAACGACTATCTGGCCCGCCGGGACGCGGAGTGGATGGGCCGGGTCTACCGCTTCCTCGGGCTTGAGGTCGGGGTCATCGTCAACGGCCTGTCCGACGGGCAGCGCCAGGCCGCCTACGCCGCCGACATCACCTACGGCACCAACAACGAGTTCGGCTTCGACTATCTGCGCGACAATCTGAAGTACGACCGGCGCGAGATGGTACAGCGCCCGCACCACTTCGCCATCGTCGACGAGGTCGACTCGATCCTGATCGACGAGGCCCGCACCCCGCTGATCATCTCCGGCCCGACCGAGGACCGGTCCGAGCTCTATGTCATCATCGACCGGCTGGTGAAGGAGCTGATCCAGGACAAGGCGACCTACGACCTCGACGAGAAGCAGCGTCAGGCGCTGCTGTCGGAAACGGGCTCCGAACGGGTCGAGGAGATGCTCGCCGAGGCCGGCCTGCTGGCCGCCGACACCACCGGCCTCTACGACCCGCTGAACATCAGCCTGGTGCACCACGTGAACCAGGCCCTGCGGGCCAACACCCTGTACCAGCGCGACAAGGACTACATCCTGCGCGCTGGCGAGGTCATGCTGATCGACGAGTTCACCGGACGCATGATGCAGGGCCGACGCCTGTCGGAAGGCCTGCACCAGGCCATCGAGGCCAAGGAAGGCGTCAAGATCCAGCCCGAGAACCAGACCCTGGCCTCGGTCACCATCCAGAACTACTTCCGTCTGTACGAGAAGCTCTCGGGCATGACCGGCACCGCCGCGACCGAAGCCCAGGAGTTCATGGACATCTACAAGATGGAGGTCCTCGAGGTCCCGACGAACCGGCCGGTGCAGCGCATCGACGATGACGACGAGGTCTACCGGACGGCCCGCGAGAAGAACAACGCCATCTGCCGCCTGATCGCCGAGTGCCACCTGCGCGGTCAGCCGATCCTGGTCGGCACCGTCTCGATCGAGAAGTCCGAGCAGCTGTCCGAGATGCTCAAGACCTACGAGTACAAGGTCGAGGTCTCCCGCACCCTCAAGAAGGAGTTCGAGGGCAAGGACAAGGACGCGAAGAAGGTCGGCGACGCGGCGTACGACATCGTCTGGGAGACGAAGCTGCGCGGCATCCCGCACAACGTCCTCAACGCCCGCCAGCACGAGCAGGAAGCCTATATCGTCGCCGAGGCCGGCCTGCCCGGCGCCGTGACCATCGCCACCAACATGGCCGGTCGCGGCACTGACATCCAGCTGGGCGGCAACCTCGAAATGCGCATGCAGCGCTGGCGTCAGGACCAGCGCAACCAGGGCCTTGAGGTGACCCCCGAGGCGGCGGCCGCCAGGGAAGCCGAGTTCAAGGCCGACATCGAGGTGAAGAAGGCCGAGGCCCTCGCCGCCGGCGGCCTGTTCGTGCTCGGCACCGAGCGTCACGAGAGCCGCCGCATCGACAACCAGCTGCGCGGCCGGACCGGCCGCCAGGGCGACCCGGGCCGCTCGAAGTTCTACCTGTCGACCGAAGACGACCTGATGCGCATCTTCGCCGGCGACCGGCTGGACGCCATCATGCGCACCTTCGGCGTGGCCGAGGGCGAGGCCATCAGCCACCGCATGCTCAACAAGGCGGTCGAGACCTCGCAGAAGCGGGTCGAGCAGCGGAACTACGAGATCCGGAAGAACCTGCTGAAGTACGACGACGTCGTGAACGACCAGCGCAAGGCCATCTTCGAGCAGCGCCAGGAGTTCATGGACTCCGAGGACCTGTCCGAACTGGTCACCGACTTCCGTCGCGACGTGGTCTCCGACCTGGTCGAGCGGCACATGCCGCCGAACGCCTACGCCGAGCAGTGGGACATCGACGGGCTGAACGACAAGGTGAAGTCGACCCTCGGCCTCGACCTGCCGCTGCACGACTGGGCCGCCGAGGAAGGCGTGTCGAATGAGGAAATCGAGGAGCGGATCAACGCCGCCGCCGACACCCGCGCCGCTGAACGGCTGGAGCAGATCGGGGCGGCGCAGACCCGCGGTCTCGAGAAGCAGTTCATGCTGCAGATGATCGACATGCAGTGGCGCGAGCACCTGGTGCACCTCGACCACCTGCGCGGCGTCATCGGCCTGCGCGGCTACGGCCAGCGCGATCCGCTGAACGAGTACAAGACCGAGGCCTTCAACCTGTTCGAAGGCATGCTCTACGACCTGCGCCACAATGTGACGCGCTGGCTCATGACGGTCGAGTTCCGCTTCCAGCCGCCGCCGGAAATGCCCGAGTTCCAGGAGATCCACCTGAACCCCGGCACCGGCGAGAACGAGATGACCAACCCGGCGGCCCAGTCGCCGGAGCAGCAGCTGCAGGGCGACGACCGCGCCCGGCTGCCGGTCAGCGCCCTGCCCCCGGGCTGGGAGCGCACCAGCCGCAATGCGCCCTGCCCCTGCGGCTCCGGCCGCAAGTTCAAGCACTGTCACGGCGCACTGATCTGA
>CAZUXK010000015.1:14796-15999 GCA_964624025.1 uncultured Brevundimonas sp. | reverse complement strand
CGCGCGCCACGGCCGCCAGCGCAGCCGGGTCCGCCGCCGTCCCCTCGAAGGGCACGGTGAAGACATGGACGCCGCTGCCGGTCAGGGCGTCGAAGAAGCCGCCGGCGTCCTTGTTGGCCAGCATGCCGACGATCAGGGCCGTGGGTCGGGGCGCCCGGGCCTGTCGGTCGGCCAGCACCCGCGCCAGCGCCGCCCCCGCGTGCGGATTGTGCCCCCCGTCCAGCCAAAGCTCGGCGTCCGCCGCCGCCGCCTGCGCGCCATAGGGGCCGCCCGTCAGGCGCTGCATCCGCGCCGGCCAGACGGCTCGCTGAAGCCCCGCTGCGATCGCGGCCTCCGGCAGCCCCAACTCCAGCGCCGCCAGCGCGGCCACGCCGGCATTGTCGATCTGGTGCGCCCCCGGCAGCGCCGGCGCCGGCAGGTCCAGCAGCCGATCGCCCGCCTGCACCACCAGCCCGCCGCGCTCGGCCCAGGCGTCGGCGTCGCGCCCCACGATCGTCAGGGGCGAGCCCACCGTCGCCGCCTGCGCCTCGATCACCGCCAGCGCCGCCTCGGCCTGGCGCGCGATCACCGCCGGCGCCCCGGCCTTGAGGATGCCGGCCTTCTCCCCGGCGATGGTCGCCACATCCGGGCCGAGGAACTCGGCATGGTCGATGTCCACCGGCGTGATGACGCCCAGCAGCGGCCGGGCGAGGACATTGGTGGCGTCCAGCCGGCCGCCCAGCCCGACCTCGATGAGGGCCAGGTCCGCCGGCGTCTCCGCCATGGCGAGGAAGGCCGCCGCCGTGGTGCTCTCGAACACCGTCGCCTCGCCCGGAACCGCCTCGATGCGGTCGAGGATGGCGTTCAGCGCCTCGTCCCCGATCAACTCCCCAGCCAGCCGGATGCGCTCGTTGAACCGCACCAGATGCGGCGAGGTATAGACGTGAACCCTGAGCCCCGCCGCCTCGGCCATGGCGCGCAGGAAGGCGACAGTCGAGCCCTTGCCGTTGGTGCCGGCCACATGGATCACCGGCGGCAGCCGCTCCTGCGGATCGCCCAGGCCTGCGCACAGGGCGCGCATCCGCTCCAGCGACAGGTCAATGCGCTGCGGATGCCGCGCGCGCAGACGTTGCGAAATCAGATCAGACATCCTTCTCCCCCCGGGGGAGAAGGTGGCTCGCGGAGCGAGACGGATGAGGGGGACCTTTTCGCCGCTCAGCCGCC
>CAZUXK010000015.1:0-14786 GCA_964624025.1 uncultured Brevundimonas sp. | reverse complement strand
TTTTAATCTTACATCAAATACACCCCCCCCGGGGGGTTTGTTGGTGGGTCGTTGTGTGCTTGTGTTGGGGCCGCCCTTTTCGCCGCTCAGCCGCCAGCTGGCGCACGCGCCCCAGAAGCGCGTTGGGATTGCGCTCAAATGCTTCATTCGTTTCGCGCAAGACCACGAAACCGGCCACCGCGAGGCGAGCGTCCCGAGCCGCGTCCTCCGTTTCACGCAGACGATGCACGCCGCCGTCCAGCTCCACGACCAGCCTCAACTCGGCGCAGAGGAAATCCGCCACCGCCCCCGCGACCGGCACCTGCCTGCGAAACTTGAGCCCGTCGAACCGACGGTCGCGAAGCCTGTCCCAAAGCTTCAATTCGGCTGGCGTCATGTCCCGACGCAATCCACGGGCGCGCCGGGTTCGATCGGCGGTCTGCCACATGACACGGCCCCCTCATCCGTCATGCTCCGCATGACACCTTCTCCCCCGAGGGGAGAAGGATATCTATCACGCCGCCCGCTTGCCGCCGGTCAGGACCGACAGGATGCGGCCGAGGGTCTCGGGCAGGTCCGGGCGGGCGACGACGCGGTCGACCATGCCCTTTTCCTGCAGGTACTCGGCGCGCTGGAAGCCGGGGGGCAGCTTCTCGCGGATGGTGGTCTCGATCACGCGCGGACCGGCGAAGCCGATCAGGGCGCCCGGCTCGGCCAGGTGCACATCGCCGAGCATGGCGTAGGAGGCGGTGACCCCGCCGGTGGTCGGGTCGGTCAGCACCACCACATAGGGCAGGCGCGCGCGCTTCAGCTCGTCGATGGCCAGGGTGGTGCGCGCCATCTGCATCAGGCTGAGCGCGCCCTCCTGCATCCGCGCCCCGCCGGCGGCGGTGAAGCAGACCAGCGGCAGGCCGCGCGCGATGGCGGTCTCGGCGGCGCGGATGAAGGCCTCGCCGGCGGCCATGCCCAGTGAGCCGCCCATGAAGCTGAAGTCCTGCACGATCACGACCGCCGACTCACCGGCGATCTCGCCGACGCCGATAGCCATGGTGTCCTTGCGCCCGGCGGCCTTGCGGGCCTGGGCCAGGCGCTCGCGATAGGGCTTGCCGTCCGAGAACTTCAGCGGGTCCTCGGGCACGTCAGGCGTCTCGACCGGCTCGTAGGCGCCATCGTCGAAGGTGTAGCGCAGCCGCGTCGGGGCATCGATGCGCATGTGCCGGCCCGACGGCGTCACCCACAGGGCGCCCTCGAGGTCCGAGCGATAGATCATCTCGCCCGTGTCCGGGTCCTTGACCCAGAGATTGTCCGGCGTGTCGCGCCGGCTGACGATCTTGCGCACGCCGGGCGCGAAGCGGCTCAGCCAGCCGCCGCGCTTGGGCTCTTGAGGGGACTTATCGGCCATGGCGCGGCCCTTTAGACGGTTTCGCCCACGCGCGCACCCTTCACGGCGTCGGAAAGGGCCTTGACCCTCGCCAGCACGCGCGGCGCGGCGGGTTCACCGTCCGCGAGGGCGGCGGCCACCTCGTCCACCAGCACCGAGCCGGCCACGACGGCGTCGGCCACGCGGGCGATCTCGGCCGCCCGCTCGGGCGTCTTGACGCCGAAGCCGACCGCCACCGGCAGGCTCGAGGCGCGGCGGACGCGCTCGACCGCCGGCGCCACGGACAGGGCCTGGGCCTCCTTCACGCCGGTCACCCCGGCGACGGAGACATAGTAGACGAAGCCCGAGGTGCGCTCGGCGATGATCTTCAGCCGGGCGTCGTCCGAGGTCGGCGTGGCCAGCCGGATCAGCGAGACCTGGCAGGCGTCCAGCGCGTCGGTCAGCGGCCCGGCCTCCTCCGGCGGGCAGTCGACCACGATCACCCCGTCCACGCCCGCCGCCGCCGCGTCGCGGGCGAAGGCCTCGTAGCCGTAGCTCTCGATCGGGTTGAGGTAGCCCATCAGGATGACGGGCGTCACATCGTCTCCCTCCCCCTCGGGGGAGGGTGGCTGAGCCGAAGGCGAGGCCGGGTGGGGGCGGCTCGGCTCCGTGAGCTCCGCCGGCGCCTGATCAGCTGAGCCCGCCCCACCCGGTCGCTGCGCGACCACCCTCCCCTGCGGGGGAGGGAGAGGCGCGCCCGTTCTGAACGCCTTCACCAGATCGAGCGTCCCCTTCAGCGTCAGCCCGGCCTTGAGGCCCCGCAGCGCCGCGCGCTGGATCGGCGGCCCCTCGGCCATGGGGTCGGAGAAGGGAAAACCCAGCTCGATGATGTCGGCTCCGGCCGCCGGCAGGCCCTTCAGGATCTCCAGCGCCTCGTCCCGCGAGGGATCTCCGGCCATGACATAGGCCACGAAGCCGGCCCGGCCGGCGGCCTTCAGCGCGGCGAAGCGGGCGTCGATACGGGATGTGGTCACAGCTCCACCCCCAGATGCTCGGCCACCGCGAAGATGTCCTTGTCGCCGCGGCCGCACATGTTGAGCACCACGTCGCCGTCCTTGCCGATCTCGCGCGCGATCTCGCCGACGCGGGCCAGGGCGTGGCTGGGTTCCAGCGCCGGGATGATGCCCTCCAGCTTCGAGCACAGCTGGAACGCCGCCAGCGCCTCCTTGTCAGTGGCGGCGCGGTACTCGGCGCGGCCGATATCCTTGAGCCAGGCATGCTCCGGCCCGATGCCGGGATAGTCGAGGCCGGCGGAGATGGAGTGGCCCTCGAGGATCTGGCCGTCGTCGTCCTGCAGCAGATAGGTGCGGTTGCCGTGCAGCACGCCCGGACGGCCGCCCTGCAGCGAGGCGGCGTGGTCCGGCCCATCGAGCCCGTGGCCGGCCGCCTCGACCCCGATCAGCCGCACGCCGGCGTCGTCGATGAAGGGATGGAAAAGGCCGATGGCGTTGGAGCCGCCGCCGATGGCGGCGACGCAGGCGTCCGGCAGCTTGCCGCGGCGGGCCAGCATCTGGGCCCGGGCCTCGCGTCCGATGACGCTCTGGAAGTCGCGCACCATGGCCGGATAGGGGTGCGGCCCGGCCGCCGTGCCGATCAGGTAGTAGGTGTCCTCGACGTTGGTCACCCAGTCCCGCATCGCCTCGTTCATGGCGTCCTTGAGGGTCGCCCGGCCCGAGGTCACCGGCACCACCTCGGCGCCCAGCAGCTTCATGCGGAAGACGTTCGGCTTCTGCCGCTCGACGTCGGTGGCGCCCATATAGACCACGCACGGCAGCCCGAAGCGGGCGCAGACGGTGGCCGTGGCCACCCCGTGCTGGCCGGCCCCGGTCTCGGCGATGATGCGGGTCTTGCCCATGCGCATGGCCAGCAGGATCTGACCCATGCAGTTGTTCACCTTGTGCGCGCCGGTGTGGTTCAGCTCGTCGCGCTTGAACCAGATGTTGGCCGCCCCGAAGTGCTCGGTCAGGCGCTCGGCCAGGTACAGCGGGCTGGGCCGGCCGACGTAGTGCTCGAGATACTGGTCCAGCTCGGCCTGGAAGGTCGGATCGGCCTGGGCCGCCGCATAGGCGTCGGTCAGCTCATGCACCAGCGGCATCAGCGTCTCGGCTACGAAGCGGCCGCCGTATGGGCCGAAACGGCCTTCGGCGTCGGGCCAGCTGTAGGTGTTGGGGAGGATGGCGTTCACTGCGTGTGTCCTGTCCGCGGGGCGGCGGCGTCGACCGCCGCCATGAAGGCGGCGATCAGGCCGGGGTCCTTAACACCGGGCTCGCTTTCCACGCCAGAGGAGACGTCCACCAGGGGCGCCCCGGTGAGACGAATGGCCTCGCCGACATTGTTCGGGGTCAGACCGCCGGCGAGGAACCACGGCCGCTCGAACGCCCGGCCCTGCAGCATGGTCCAGTCGAAGCGCGCCCCGACGCCCCCGGGCAAGGCCGAGCCGGCCGGCGGGCGGGCGTCGAACATCAGGTAATCGACAACGGGCGCGTAGGCCGCGGCGGCCTCGAGATCCCCGGGCGCCGACACCGGCAGGGCTTTGATGATCCCCGCGCCGGACAGGCGACGGACCTCCGCGACGCGGGCGGGGCTCTCGTGGCCGTGCAGCTGGATCAGGTCCGGCTTCAGGATCAGGGCGACCTCGGTGACCAGGGCGTCGTCCGGATCGACCAGCAGGGACACCACCTGCGCCCGCCCGCGCGCCCGGGCGTAGAGGGTCGCCGCCGCCAGCGGGGCGATATGGCGCGGGCTCTTCGGAAAGGTCACGGCCCCGACGAAGGCCGCCCCGGCGGCGAGCGCGGCGTCCAGCGCGTCGGGCGTCTTCAGGCCGCAGATCTTGGCGCGAGTCATGGCCTGTCTTCACGCCCGAAAGGCCCGCCCGGTCAAGGCGCGACGCGTCGCGGTTGCACCGAAGCCAGGTTCAGTATTTCTAACGGCATGAGCCGAAGCCTGTTGCCCCTCAACGCCCTGCGCGCCTTCGAGGCCGCCGCCCGCCATCTCAGCGTCTCCCGCGCCGCCGACGAACTGGCCGTCACGCCCGGCGCCGTCAGCCAGCAGATCAAGCTGCTGGAGGACCTGGTCGGCGGCCCCCTGTTCCGGCGCGAGCCGCGCGGCCTGACCCTGACCGACCTGGGCCGAGCCGCCGCTCCTGTGCTGCGCGAGGGCTTCGAACGGCTGATGGACGGCTCGGCCCTGCTCCGCACGCCGACGCGCCGGCGACAGGTGGCGATCAGCGTGCCGCCGGCCTTCGCCGCCAAGTGGCTGCTGCCGCGCATGGACGCCTTTCACGACGCCCACCCCGAGATCGAGGTGTGGATCAGCGCCGACATGGAGCCGGCCGATCTGGCCGAGAGCGAGATCGATCTCGCCGTCCGCTACGGCCCCGGCGGCTATGCCGGCATGATCGAGGAACTGCTGATGCGCGAGGCGGTGCTGCCGGTGTGCGCCCCGGCCCTGCTGGCGGGCGAGACGCCGCTGCGGGCGCCGGTCGACCTTGCGCGACACTCGCTTCTGCACGACGCGGCGATCGACGACGATGCGGGTCGCCCGGACTGGCCGATGTGGCTGAAGGCGCGCGGCGTGCGCCATCCGGATCCGCGGCGCGGCTCGCGGTTCAACGACTCCTCGCTGCTGATCCAGGCGGCGATCGCCGGGCGCGGCGTGGCGCTCGCCCGGCGCGCCCTCGCCCAGGACGACCTCGCCGCCGGCCGGCTGGTGGCCCCCTTCGCCGACGGCAGCGAGGCGGTCGGCTATGCCTACCACCTGATCCGTCGGCGCGACCGCGCCCCGACCCGCAGCGCGGAATCGCTGGCCGCCTGGCTGCGGCGCGAGGCCATCGACCACACCGACGGTCTGGATCAGTTGTAGACTCAACGGCTTGCCGGGGCGCCCCATTTTCGCCCCACAGCGCCCTATCGTCCCGAGCCGCCGTCAGCGGTTGGGGACGGCGTCGCCGAGAGCAAGAGATCGTGCTGAACGCCGTCGCCGCGCTGGCCCTGCTGTGGTCGCTCGCCCTGCCGTCGGACCCCCGGTCCGCCGCCGCGACGGGCGTCCCCTACACCGAGGTGCTGGCGGCCGAGGCGGAAGCGACGGCGGCGATGTCGGCGGAGGCGGAGGCCCTGATGGCCGAGGAGCCCGACTGGCGCCTGTCGGCGCGGCTCTATCACGCGGGCGGGGGCGGAGCGACGGGCAACGACTCGCTCGGCTGCCGGCCGATCGCCCTGCGCACGGTGGCGGTCGACCCCAACCACGTGCCGCGCCGCACCCGCCTGTTCATTCGCGAGACGGTCGGCCTGCCCCTGCCCGATGGCCGCACCCATGACGGCTTCTGGTACGCCTCGGACACCGGCGGCGCGATCCGCGGGGCGAAGATCGACCTCTACACCGGTCACGGCCGCGCCTCGATGCAGCCGGTCATGCCGCTGAACATGCGCACCCTGACGGTGGTCGAGGCGGGCCGCTTCGAGGGCTGCCCGCCCGACTGGGAGTAAGGCTCAGCCCGACCTGTCGATAACGCCCGCGGCGCGCTTCAGCCGCGGCGTGACCATCGGAATGGTCAGCATCGTCGAGCCGACCGCCATCAGCAGCAGGGCGGTGAAGGCGGCGCTGCTGATGATCCCCTTGTCCAGCAGGATGTTGGCGAAGATGATCATGATCAGCGCCTTGGTCTGCAGCAGCCAGCCGATGATCGAGGCCTCGCCCGGGGCCCACTTGAGCAGCCGCCCGGCGAGGTGAATCCCCGCCAGCTTGCCGCTGACCGCAGCGACCAGCAGCAGGGCCGCCGCCCCGAACACCGCCACGCCCCCGACATCCCAGGTCGTGCGCAGACCCGTGGACAGGAAGAAGATCGGCATCACCGTCATCAGGACGGTGTCGCGGAACTGGTCCATCCGCTTCTGGTCGAACCAGCGGCCGTCGAGCACGGCCCCTGCCAGGAAGGCCCCAACCATGTAGTGCAACCCGGACCAGTCGGCGACGAGGCCGACCAGCGCCAGCCAGATGAAGGAGACGAACCAGCGGTCGCGCTCGCCCAGCCGCGGCATCAGCCGGCGCATGGCGAGGGCGGCGGCGGCGAAGCCGATAAGGAAAGCGCCCTGCCGGCCCACCCGTTCCCAGTCGAGCAGCACCAGGGCCAGCACGGCCCAGATGGCGATGTCATCCAGCGAGGCGTAGCGCAGCACCCGCTGGCCCAGAGGTCGGCGCAGGATCTCCAGCTTGTCCATGAACAGGATCAGGATCGGCAGGGCCGTGACGGCGCAGGCCATGCCGATGCCCAGCACCACCTGCCACGTCTGCCCCTCGGGTCCGGCCCAGCCGTCGCCGGTGGCCAGAAGGATCGCGGCGGCGCCGGCCCCCAACAGCAGGGGCGTGACCAGGGCCAGCCCGGCGGTCAGCCCCGTCTCACCCTTGCGTCGCCACGCTTCATTGAGGTCCAGCTCGACCCCGGCGAACCAGACGAACATCATCACCGCCCACCAGGCCACGCCATTCAGGGCCTGGATCACCTCCGGCCGGAACACGAAGGCGTAGTAGTCCGGGAAGGCGGCGCCCAGCACGCCGGGCCCGAACACGATGCCGGTCAGGATCTGCACGACCACCAGCGGCGCCCAGTAGTCCGTCCGGAAGACGCGCCAGATCAGATACGGCACGGTGAAGATGATCAGCATGGCGATCAGGAAAAGTTCCGTGATCGTCACCGGATGCCCCATAGGTCGCCCTCCCCCTGTTTTCCTCAACCCTGCCACGGCCGCCGGACGCCGTCACCCGCGACAGCCGACCACGCCTGCCCCCGCAGCCCGGACTCGCCAAGGCCGGAGCGACACGGTTAAGGTGCTCGCCGTTTTGCGTACGAGGGGACGCCAGTTTCATGACCACCACTACCGGGGCGCCGCAGGGCGTCGAGGCCTTCTATGCGAAGGTCACCAATGTCAGCGACTTCATCTGGGGCGGCACATGGGACGGGGCGCAGGTCCTGCCCTTCCCGCCCATGGTCGTGATCCTGCTGGGCGTCGGCCTGTGGATGATGATCGGGCTGCGGTTCTATCCGCTGCTCAAGCTGGGCGAGGCTTTCGCGGGCCTGTTCAAAAAGGACAAGTCGGAGTCCGGCGAGATCTCGCCCTTCGCCGCCCTGTCGACCGCCCTGTCGGGGCAGGTCGGCACCGGCAACCTGGCGGGCGTGGCCACGGCGATCACCCTCGGCGGCCCGGGCGCCCTGTTCTGGATGTGGGTCACGGCCCTGATCGGCATGGCCCTGGCCTTCGCCGAGGGCTCGCTGGCCATCCGCTTCCGCGACCGCGACGAGAATGGCAACTGGCGCGGCGGCCCGATGACCTACATCCGCAAGGGTCTGGGCAAGTCGTGGGGCTGGCTGGCGATCCTGTTCTGTATCGGCACCCTGTTCTCGTCGATCGCCACCGGCAACATGATCCAGTCGAACTCGATCGCGGACTCCATCACCGCCCTCTCGGGGGTTGAGGAGTGGATGGCCGGCGTCATCGTCGCCGTGCTGGTGTTCGTGGTGATCATCGGCGGCATCAAGTCGATCGGCAATGTGGCCGAGAAGATCGTGCCGATCATGGCGATCGCCTACATCGTCATGGCGCTGATCGCGATCATCATCAACTACAGGGACATCCCCAACACCTTCGCCCTCATCTTTGATGGCGCCTTCAACGGCACCGCGGCGACCGGCGGGTTCGTCGGCGCCGGCATCATGCTGGCGATCCGCGCCGGCGTGGCCCGCGGGCTGTTCTCGAACGAGGCCGGTCAGGGCTCGACCCCGATGGCCCACGCCGTGGCCCGCACCGACGATCCTGCCCGCCAGGGCCGCTTCGCGATGATGGGGACCTTCATCGACACGATCATTATCTGCACCATGACCGGGCTGGTGCTGCTGACGGTCCAGGGCAGCTTCCCGGCCGGCTCGGGCACGGTCGACCACGTCTGGAACTCGGACCTGCGCGGCTTCGAGATGACCCTGGCGGCCTATGCCGCAGCCTTCCCCCAGGCGGTCTTCGGCCAGTCTCTGGGCGCGATCGTCGCGTCAGTGGCCCTGATCCTGTTCGTGTTCACGACCCTGATCACCTGGAGCTACTACGGCGAGCGGGCGGCCACCCATCTGTTCGGCAGCAAGGTCGCCATTCCGTGGCGTCTGCTGTGGGTGACGATGATCGTCGTCGGCTCCTTCCAGCAGATCGAGTTCATCTGGCGCATGGGCGACATCGCCAACGCCGCCATGGCCCTGCCGAACCTGATCGCCCTCGCCGCCCTGTCGGGGATCGTCTTCGCCCTGGCGCGGGGCGACAAGACCGCCGGCCGCGACCACGACTGAGGATGCAAACGGCCCGCGCTCAGGCGCGGGCCGTCCCCCTCAGAACTTCCGCCGGCCCGTCACGGTCTCGAAGAACATCCGCCAGTCGCCCATGAGGCTCCACAGCGGGTACTTGAAGGTGGCCGGCCGGTTCTTCTCGAAGAAGAAGTGTCCGACCCAGGCGAAGCCGTAGCCGATCAGCGGCATGGCCAGCAGCCACCACGGGTTCAGGGTCACGATGGCCAGCGCCAGCGCCACGAGCACCAGCCCAGAGCCGATCACATGGATGCGGCGGCACGTCGGGTTGGCGTGCTCACGAATGTAGAACGGATAGAACTCGGCGAACGAGGCGTAGCGCCGACCGTCAGCAGGGGCATGGCTCATGCCCCGGAGGATGCGACGGGGCCCCGCCCCTGACAAGCGCCGCGACGGGGGCGGGCCGCGACCGCCCCCCGGTTCCCCCCTGACGGATTTCAGCCTAGCCTCCCTTGCGGGGACGGGAGGGACACCGGATGCGCTGGAAAGGCGGCCGCAGCGGCGGCGGGATCGAGGATCGACGCGGCATGGGCGCCGGCGGCGTGGCGGGCGGCTCGCTCGGCGTGCTGGTGCTGGCGGCGATCGGCTATTTCGTGTTCGGGCTCGATCCGCAGACCACCACCCGGCTGGCGACCGAACTGGGCGTCGGCGACGCGACGGTCGAGGGACGCGCAGGCACGCCGGCGGATGAAGCGGGTCGCTTCGTCGATGTCATCGGGGCCAACCTCAACGATGTCTGGAGCGCCGCCCTGCCCGGCTACACCCCGCCCCGGGTGGTGCTGTACGACCGGGCCACGCCGACGGACTGCGGCTTCGGCCAGGCGGCCATGGGCCCCTTCTACTGTCCGCCGGACCGCAGCGTGTATCTGGACCTGACCTTCTGGGCCCAGCTGGCCGAGCTGGGCGGATCGGACGCCGAGTTCGCCCGGGCCTATGTCATCGCCCACGAGTATGGCCACCACGTCCAGACCCTGACCGGAACCGCCGATCAGGTTCGGCAGGCGCAGCAGGCCGCCGGCAGCGAGGCCGAGGCCAACCGCTATTCGGTGGCGCTGGAGCTGCAAGCCGACTGCTACGCCGGCGTCTGGGCCGCCAACGCCGCGCGGGCGTCCGGCGGCGAGGTGGCGCTGGAGCCCGGTGACCTCGAGGCCGGCCTGACCACCGCCGCCGCCATCGGCGACGACGCCCTGCAGCAGCGGGGCGGCGGGCGCGTCTCGCCCGAGAGCTTCACCCATGGCACCTCAGAGGAACGCGCCGCCTGGCTGAGGCGCGGCTATGAGGCCGGGCATCCGTCGGCCTGCAACACCTTTCAGAACCTCTGAACCGGCGGCTGCCGGGCGGCGCTTGTTGCAGCGCGGCGCCGGCGCCATTGTGGCCGGATGACCGCCGCCGCCCCCGTTCTTGCCCCGGACACCCTCACCGCCGGGCCCGCTACGCCGGCCGCGGCGCTGAGCGGCGCGCGGCGGCTCGTGCTCAAGATCGGCTCGGCCCTGATCGCCGCCGACCGCGCCGCGGATCTCGGCCGGGAGGTGGCGCGCCTGCGCGGCGAGGGCCGTGAGGTCATCCTCGTCTCGTCCGGCGCGGCGGTGCTGGGCCGTCGTCGTCTGGGTCTGCCGCGCGAGGCGGCGCTGGACCGCACCCAGGCCGCCGCCGCCGTCGGCCAGTCGCTGCTGATGCGCGAATGGGAGACGGCGCTGGCCCCGCACGGGCTGACCCCGGGCCAGGTGCTGCTGACCCGCGAGGACACCGAGCGCCGCCGCCGCTGGCTCAACGCCCGGGCCACGCTGGACGCCCTGCTGGCGCTCGGGGTCGTCCCGGTGGTCAACGAGAACGACACCGTCGCCACGGAGGAGATCCGCTACGGCGACAACGACCGCCTCGCCGCCCGCACCGCCCAGCTGGCGCGCGCCGACCTGCTGGTGCTGCTGTCCGACGTCGACGGCTTCTATGACGCCGACCCGCGCACCTCCCCCGGGGCCCGGCGCCTCGCCCGCATCGACGCCCTGACCCCGGACATCCTCGCCATGGCCGGCGAGGCCAATGCCGAGGCCGCGGTCGGGTCCGGCGGCATGCGCACCAAGCTGGAGGCGGCGCGCGTCGCCCGGGCCGCCGGCTGCGCCACCGTCATCCTCGACGGCCGGGTCGATGCCCCGCTGGCCGCCGCCGTCGCCGGCGGCTCCGGCACCCTGATCACGGCCCCCCAGTCCCCGCGTCAGGCCTACAAGGCGTGGATCGCCGGCAGCGTCGCCCCGGCCGGGGTGCTGCGTCTGGATGAGGGCGCCGCCGCCGCCCTGCGGGCCGGCAAGAGCCTGCTGCCCGCCGGGGTCGTCGCGGTCGACGGCGGCTTCGACAAGGGCGACAGCGTCGAGCTGCGCGCCCCGGACGGGCGGCGCCTCGGGGTCGGGCTGGCCGCCTACGCCGCCGACGAGCTGCGCCGTCTGGCCGGCCGCCGGAGCGGCGAGATCGAGGGCCTTCTGGGCTATCGCGGGCCCGGGGTCGCCATCCACCGCGACGATCTGGTGCTGGAGACCGGCGCATGAGCGACCTCGCCGCCCGGATGCTGGAGATGGGCCGCGCCGCCCGCGCCGCCGCCCGCCCGCTGGCCCAGGCCCCCGCGGATCAGCGCAGCGCCGCCATCCGCGCGGGGGCGGACGCCCTGCTGGCCCGCGCCGACGCCGTGCTGGCCGCCAACGCCCGCGACCTTGAGGCCGCCGCGGCGCGCAACGCCCCGGCAAATATGGTCGATCGCCTGCGGCTCGACCCGGCGCGGCTGGAGGCCATCGCCGGGGCCATGCGCGCCGTGGCCGACCAGCCGGATCCGCTGGGCGAGGAAACCGCGCGCTGGACCCCCGCCAACGGCCTGGACATCGCCCGGGTCAGCGTGCCGCTGGGCGTGCTGGCCATCATCTTCGAGAGCCGACCGAACGTGGCCGCCGACGCGGCCGCCATCTGCCTGCGCTCCGGCAACGCCGCCCTGCTGCGCGCCGGGTCGGACAGCCTGAACAGCGCCCTCGCCATTCATGGCGCCGTCGTCGAGGGGCTTGGGGCAGCGGGCCTGCCCGCCGCCGCGGTGCAGATGGTCGACACGCCGGACCGGGACGCCGTGGGCCATCTCCTTTCCGGCCTCGGGGGCAATGTCGACCTGATCGTCCCCCGCGGCGGCCGCAGCCTGGTCGAGCGGGTGCAGGCCGAGGCGCGAGCCCCGGTGCTCGGTCACCTTGAGGGCATCTGCCACACCTATCTGCACGCCTCGGCCGATCAGGACATGGCCCGAACGGTCGTGCTCAACGCCAAGATGCGGCGCACCTCGATCTGCGGGGCGACCGAGACCCTGCTGGTGGACGCGGGCGCCCTGGCGCTGCTGCCTGACGTGGCGCAGGCCCTGATCGCCGCCGGCTGCGAGCTGCGCGGCGACGCCCGGGCGCGGACCGTGGTCCCGACGATGGCCGAGGCGGTCGAGACTGACTGGCCAACTGAATACCTGGCGCCGATCCTCGCCGTGCGGGTGGTCGATGATGTGGACGCCGCCGTGGAGCACATCGCCCGCTACGGCTCGGGCCATACCGAGGCGATCATCGCCGCCGACCCGGCCGCGGCCGAGCACTTCCTCGCCCGCGTCGACAGCGCCATCGTCATGTGGAACGCCTCGACCCAGTTCGCCGACGGCGGCGAGTTCGGCTTCGGGGCCGAGATCGGCATCTCGACCTCGCGCCTGCATGCGCGCGGACCGGTCGGGGCACAGCAGCTGGTCAGCTACAAGTATGTGGTGCGGGGCGCGGGCCACACCCGGCCCTGATCAGCCGAGGTCGACGTCGACCGCCCGGCTGAGCCACAGCTCGCCTGCGCCCAGCCTCAGCACCGCGCGCCGTCCCCGGAAGGCCGGCATGCCGATCAGCCCCTCGGGCAGGGTCCGTCCGGCCACATCCTCGTAGATCGCGACGGTGGCATCCCGGAACAGGGCGTCGCCAAACGTCACCGTCTGCGCCCGCACCAGCTCCGACCGCACCGAACCGCCCAGAACAAGGCTGGACCCGCGCCGGGTCTCGCGGCCGTCGAGCAGACCGAGCGCCCCCGCGGAGGCGCGGCTGAGCGCCAGCAGCGAGGACGACCCCGTATCGATCAGGGCTGTGGTCACAGCCCCCTCGACCGAGACCTCGGCGGCCAGGGCCCGGCCCTCCCGCAGAACCGGGGTCTGCACCAGATCGCTCCAGGGCGGCGGACTGCCGGGCGGGGCCAGAGCGAGACGGCGTTCGGGCAAATCCAGCCACAGGTCGCTCTCGCCGAGCACGTCCTGGCCGAGGATCAGGGGCGTGGCGAGCCCGCTCTCGTCGGCCAGCGGGCCAAGGTCCAGGATGGCCGCGCGAATGCGCGCGAAGCTGGCGCCGGCGGCGGCCACATCGACGGTGACGCCCCGGCCGACCTGGGCCCCGCCGCCGACGCCATAGGCCAGCAGGGGAATGTCGAAGCCCTCGCCGAGCCCGAGCCGCTGCACGAGGCGGCGGTCGACCACGGAGTACTGGGCTCCGGAGTCCACAAGGGCGCGGACGGGCTGGCCGGCCACGATGGCGGCGATGATCAGGACGTGGGCGCGATCATCGACGAGCCCGGCCCAACTCGGCGTCTCGCCCGCCGCGAAGGCGGCCTCGGGCGATGGCCAGACCACGTTGCGCCGCAGCCACCAGGCGCCGCCCAATACGCCGGCGATGAGGCCGGCCCGGAGCAGGAAGGAACGTCGCGTACCCAAGTCCTCTCCTTCACCCGTGAGAGCCCGCCCTGTCGACCGCCCTGACTTCGATGCGACGAAAAAACGCCGCGGCCCGGGGGCGCGCGGCGTCCTTTCAACGAACGGCGGCGCCGGAGGCTCCCGCCGCGGGCGTCAGCCGTTGGCCGGCCGCATGGCCCGCTCCGGCGGCACGCCCGGCGAGGCCTGGCGCGGCGCCCCGGCAGTCTCGCCCGGCTTCATGAACTTGACCAGCACCCGCTGACCGATCAGCAGCGGCGCGTCCGTGGCGGTCACCACCACCTCGACCACCCGCTCGTCGGAGCGCTGGCTGGGGTCATCCGAGGCCAGCTTGCGGGCCCCGAACACGGCGGCGCGGCGCAGAACCTCGCCGACGATGACCCGGGTCGGGTCGCCTTCCGGCGAGATCTCGACCGCCTGCCCGACGCTGACGTTGGGGATGTCGCTCTCGACGATCTCGGCGCGGACGATGCGCGGAGCCTCGGGCTCGAGATCAAACATGGTCGAGACGTTCAGCGTCGAGGCGCCGGCGCCCGGGTTGGCGTAGCGGCGGACGATCCGGCCATCCATGGGCGCGCGGATGACGGTCAGTTCGAGATTGTACTCGGCCTCGGCCAGACGGGCGCGGGCGGTCTGGACCGCGGCGCGTTGCGACTGCAGACGCGCTTCCGCGGCGGCGATCTGATCACGCGCCTGGTCCATGCGCTGGGCGGCGACGAAGTTGGATGAGACCAGCTGGGCCAGCCGGTCATGCTCGCGGCGGGCGGTGCGCAGATCGACCTGGATCTGGGCCAGCTGGCTCTCGGACTGGGCCACCTCGGCGCGGGCGCGCTGCAGGGCGAGGCGCGCCTCGTCATCTTCCTGGCGGGCCAGCACCTGACCGGCGGTGACGACATCGCCCTCCTGGACCAGCACCTCGCGCACCACGCCGCCGCGACGGGCGGCGACCTGGATGATGCCGCCCTCGACGTCGACGCGACCATTGGCGACGGCGGCATAGGGGCTCTCGACCGTGGCCGCCGCTTCCTCGACGGCCTTCTTCTTCGCCTCGCCCTGGGACGACAGGAAGCTGAATCCGACGACGGCCGCGATGATCGCCAGCAGGCCGATCCAGAGCCACTTGTTCTTCAGGAAGCCGGGCATGATGCGAGAGTCCTAGGTGTTCTTGTTATGTGGTCAGTGGGTCGAGGCGAGCGTCGCGTCAGGGTTCGGCGTGCGGCGCGTATCGTCGATGATGCGCCCGTCCTCGATACCAATACCGGCATTACTGTAAAATTACTCAAATGAGCCACTTCATCATCATGAAC
>CAZUXK010000014.1:6740-34658 GCA_964624025.1 uncultured Brevundimonas sp. | reverse complement strand
GTCAGGGATCTCCCGCGCCGCTCAGGAGGACGGCGCGGGGGGGTCAAGGGAGGAGGTCTAGAACTGGTACCGCAGAGTCAGGCTGGCGGTCCGGCCGTTGAGCGTGCGGGCGCGAACGATGTTCGCCGCATTGCCGGCGATCGAGCCCTCCTCGCTCTCCGTCACGGCAAACTCGTCGAACACGTTGTTGACATTGAGCGTGAGCGCGAGGTCGTCGGTGAGATCGTAGCTGGCGAACGGATTGACGATCACATAGCCCGGCATGACCAGCTGGTTGTCGAACTGGGCATAGGAGTCCGTGGTACCAACGATGTTCGCACCGACACGGAAGGCCCCGAGCGTATAGCTGCCGGTCCCCTGGAAAACCCAGTCCGCCTGACGACGGGGCGTGTTGCCGATGTTGGCGGGATTCAGCCGGTCCGCCGTTATCTCGGCGTTGGTGTAGGTGACCCCACCCGAGAAATCGAAGTCTCCCGCCCGGTAGAAGGCCTCAAGCTCGACGCCCCGCGACTCGTACTCGGCGTCCGTAAAGGTCTGGCTGGTCGCCTCGAAGTTCGTTTCCTCGGTCCTGGCGAGGAAGGCCGTCGCGAACACCTGGAGCGGACCGCTCCGGTAACGGACGCCGGCTTCATACTGATCGACCATGTCCACGGCCGCATCGCTGTTGCGGATGGCCCCTGACGCCAGGATGGCAGGCCCGAACAGCAGACGGTCAGCGTTGGCCCGGCCGCCCCGGCTCAGCCGCCCGAACACGGTGGTGTCCACGTTCAAGCGGTAGTTGGCACCGATGGAGTAGGAAACGTAGTCCCACTCGTAGTCCACGGGCTTCCGGTTGGCGAAGTCTATCTGGGTCACCAGGGTTTCCGGACGCTGGATGACCCCGTCACCGGAAACATCGCGCGTCGTGACAATGCCGTCGGCGAAGCTGCCGGTGGCCTTCCCGTTGTCGAACCGGATCGAACCGTCGACAATCAGGTCGCCCCTCTCCCAGCTGAGAGCCGCGTAAGGTGCATCGATCGTGTAGTCCGTGTCATAGGACCGGCGGCAGCAGTTTCCGAAGAACGTTGCGCCGTAGCCGACAAGCCCGTTCTGGGTTTGCTTGACGCCGCCCGCATTGAACACGTCGACGAGAGCTGCGTTGTCGCCCTTCACCTCCAGCAGGAACGAGTTCCAAAGCCAGTCCATGTCGATGCTCTGGGTCGAGCGGTAGTATCCGAACGTGGTCGTCAGCGTGCCGCCGCCAACCGCGAATTCGCGCTCCAGCTTGAAATCGTTCGCCATGTTCCCGAAGTCGTTGATTTCGGTATCGAACAAGACGATCTGCGCAAGCAGTCCATTCCCGTTGGCGTTCGCAGGCACCAGCTGGCCGGCGTTGGCTCCGTTGGCATATCGAGCCGTGGCCCCGATACCGCCAATGCCGGCGGCAACGGCCGAAGGCGAGCCCGTCCCTGCCGTAAACGGAGAGATGAAACGGCCCGACGCCGACGCCACCCGGAAACGGTTGGTCAGGGTCCAGCCGGAACCCACGTCAAAGCTCGCCTCGACCCCGGCGGAGAGAACTTCCGGATGCATGCCGTCCTTGATGTCCGAGACCCGAGCCCCGTTGGCCCCATCGAGCCCCGGACTGGCCTGGAACAAGGCGGAGTGCAGGGTCTGGGATGAGGCGTCGTAGCCCGGCAGAGGCCCCCAGCTCGGATCGCTGTTGGTCCCGGTGACCCGGATCGGCGACGGCATGTAGCCGATAGCCCGGTCGTTCAGGTACTTCGCGCTGACGCGCAGATAGCCGTTGGAAAACTCGCGCGTCAGCGAGGCACGAATCTGGCCACCGCTTTCAGCGGTGTAGCCCGCGTCGCGCGCGCCCTCGCCCGAGCGATAGAACCCGCCGATAGAGCCGAACAGATTGCTCGAGATCCGGCCGCCGTACTGGAAGTCGCCACGGGTCGTATCGAAGTCGAGGCCGCGCATCAGAACGATGGAGCCACCCTCCTGAGCCCCGGTCGCCGTGATGAGGTTGATGACGCCGCCCGGCGAGTTCGAAGCGAACGTTGAAGCCGAGCCGCCGCGGACCGCCTGCACGCGAGCGATCGTTGCGTCGTACCGCGTGAAGATATCCGCGTTGCCGAACGCAATGTCCCCGAACTCGAGGATCGGCAGACCATCTTCCTGAATCTGGAGGAACTTCGCGCCGCCCGTGGAGATCGGAATCCCGCGCACGGCGATATTGGCATTGCCTTCCCCACCCGACGACTCGGAGCGAATGCCGGGAATGCTGCGGAAAATCTCGGCCGTCGAACGCGGGGCCAGATCCTCGACGGCCTCCGTGTTCAGTGTGGTGACAGAGACGCTGGAGCGAAGCGTCGTGCTCGAACCTGCCACGGCCGTGACGACGATCTCGTCCACGGTGGTCGGTTCATCTTGCGCCGGCGGGGGCGTCTGGGCGGCGGCAGTGGTGGACAGCGCCGCCAGCAACGCGGCGGCGCACACGGTTCCCGTGCGGTACATGGTGCTTGTTTCCCTTCCCTCCGGACCTCTATCGGGTCCACACGCCGACCGTAAGCACGAATGCAATCGATTGCAACAACCGATTGCGGAGAGACGGGACACGCTGCTCCCGTGCGAGACGGCCCGCCGGCGGTTAGATCGGCGACCGCGGAGGACGTCACCATGCGCATCGTCATTATCGGGGCAGGAGCGGCCGGCCTGGCCTGCGGGCGGGCGCTCGCCAGGGCCGGGTGCAACGTGCGCCTGATCGACAAGGGCCGGGGCCCGGCCGGCCGGCTGGCGTCCCGCCGCATCGAGACCCCGCAGGGCGAGGCCGTCCTCGACCTCGGGACCCAGAGTTTCACCGCCCGAGGCGTGGACTTCAGGACCGAGGTGCGACGCTGGGCTGACGCCGGCGTCGTCGCCCCCTGGCCGCCCGCCGGGCCGGACGCGTGGGTGGGCGTTCCGGCCATGAACGCTGTGGTCCGCGCCCTGGCCCAGGACCTTGAGGTCCGCTGGTCGACGCGAGCCACCGGTCTGGCGCGCGCCAACGGCGGCTGGATCGTCACGACCGAAGCCGGCCTGTCGCTGGCGGCGGACGCCGTCGTCGTCGCCCTCCCTGCGGAGCAGGCGGCAGAGCTGCTCCGGACGGAGGCTCCCGTCCTCTCGGCCTTGGCCGGTGGCGCACCGAGTCAGCCCTGCTGGACCGCCCTGCTCACCTTCGCCGATCGGGCGGACCTCGCGGACGTCCTTCACGGCAGGCCGGGAAGTCCGGTCGAACTGGCCATGCGCAACCGCGCCAAGCCGGGCCGCGACGGGCCCGAGAGCTGGGTGGTGCACGCCACCCCGGCCTGGTCGCAGGCCTATCTCGAGCGGGAGCCGGCCGAGGCGGCGGCCCTGCTGCTTGACGCCCTGGCGGCCATGGCGACAGGGCCCCTGCCCCCGACCCTCACCGCGGGCGCACACCGCTGGCGTTACGGCCGCGCCGGAGGCGAGGACGCCGGGCTGCTCTGGCATGCGAGCGAGAGGCTCGGCGTCTGTGGCGACTGGTGCGGCGGCGGGGACCTCGAAAGCGCATGGCGGTCGGGCGTGCGCCTCGCCGCCGCGATCCTGGAGAACGTGAGCCAGGCGGCGACGCTGCGAGCCTTTGGGTCAGGCGGATGACGCGGGGGCCTGACCCGCAACGAGGTGACCATCATCTGGAATGCGCGCCTCGTCTGGCTGGCCGCGTTCCTCTGTCCCGTGCCGGATCGACTCAGGGGCGAGGACTGAGCGGCGCCGGCGCCTCGAGGGCCTCGGCCGTGTGCGAGAGCGCCTCGGTGACGAGGGCGACCATCGCCGCATGGGCGGCGGCGGGGTCGGCGTCGGCGATGGCGGCGAACACCGCCCGGTGCGCCGGCATCGGGTCCGGCCGCTGCCGCAGCTTCCGCGCCTTGTAGATGGTGGTCCAGCGCACCCCCGCCCCGATGGTGGAGGCGAGGCTCATGAGCGGCGGATTGCCGGTAGCTTCGAGGATCGTGCGGTGGAAGGCCAGGTCCGCCTCCTGGCCAGCATCCGACTGGACGGTCAGATGGCCCATGGTCTCCAGCGCCTGCCGCATCTGCTCCAGCTGGGCGGCGGACCGGCGCTGCGCAGCGAGGGCGGCGGCGGCGGGCTCGATGATCATGCGCAGCTCGAACAGCCCCTCGACCACCGCGGGCGGCGGCTCGGCCGCGAAGAACCAGGCCAGCACACCCGGGTCGAGCAGGTTCCAGCGCGCCATCGGCGTCACCCGAGTGCCAACCCTCGGCCGGCTTTCGACCAGACCCTTGGCCGACAGGATGCGCACCGCCTCGCGATAGGCGCTGCGCGAGACCTTCAGACGCTCGCTGAACTCGATCTCGTTGCTAAGGATATCGCCGGGACGATGGCGGCCGGAGGTGATGGCGACCACGAGGTCGCGGGCGATGGCTCCATGCAGCCGCTCCGCCCCACGCGGAACGCGTCGGGATGCGCGAAACGCGGAGGGGGGCTCTGACGACACGATCGGGCGGCCTCGATCATCGGAAATCTAAGCCTCCGGCCTAGCAGCTTCACGGCCGGGTGTCTGTGGCTGACGGCGCGAAGCCCATTGCCTCGTCAAGCGCGGCTGATGCGCGCAGGGGCGTGATGACGTTGAGCTGCGCGGTCCATGCAGCTACCACCGACGCCTGCGTCCGGCCGTCTGGCCACGACCAGACTTCGGCCCGATGCAGCCGCACGGGACGTCGCCCGAACATCCAGGACCCCAGAATGACCGACGCCGCGCCCTCCGGCCCCGCCGGCCCGCTTCCGCCGTCCCCGACGCCCCCCGCCCGTCGCAACGCCTTCACCCGCTTCCTCGATGGCGTTGAGTGGCTGGGCAACCTGCTGCCGCACCCGGTGACCCTGTTCGCCGTGCTGGCGATCGGCATGGTGGTCCTGTCCGGCCTGTTCGGGGCCATGGGCCTGTCGGTCGAGGACCCGCGCCCGCTCGGTGCGCCTGGCAGGTCCGAGGACGGCATGATCACCGCCGTGAGCCTGCTCAACGGCGATGGCCTGCGGCGCATCTTCACCGGCATGGTCAGCAACTTCACCGGCTTCGCGCCCCTCGGCGTGGTGCTGGTGGCCATGCTCGGCATCGGCGTGGCCGAGAAGTCCGGCCTCCTATCGGCCACCGTCCGCGCCATGGTGCTGAGCGCTTCGCCCAAGGTCGTCACCGTGGTGATCGTGTTCGCCGGGGTGATCTCCAACACCGCGTCAGAAGTCGGCTATGTGGTGCTGATCCCCCTGGCCGGCGCGGTTTACTATTCGCTGGGCCGGCATCCGCTGGCCGGCATGGCGGCTGCCTTCGCCGGCGTGTCCGGGGGCTATGCCGCCAATCTGCTGATCGGCACCATCGACCCCTTGCTGGCCGGCATCACCGAGGAGGCCGCCCAGCTGATCGATCCCAGCTACACGGTCACCGCCACGGCCAGCTGGTACCTCATGGCCATCTCGACCTTCCTCGTCACGATCGTCGGCGTCCTCGTCAGCCTGTTCATCGTCGAGCCCAAGCTGGGGCCCTATGACGCCTCCCGCGCCGATCCGTCGGTGCTCAAGGACGACGGCGCCGCGCCCCTGTCGAAGATCGAGCGCAAGGGCCTGATGGTCGCCGGCTTCGCCCTTGTCGCCGTGCTCGGCCTGATGGCCCTGACCCTGCTGCCCGAATGGGGCGTGCTACGGGACCCGGAGACCGGCGACCAGCTGCGCTCGCCCTTCTTCAGCGGCTTCGCCGCGTGGATCCTGCTGTTCTTCCTCGCCGTCGGCTTCGCCTATGGCCGCGTCGTCGGCACGGTCCGCAACGACCGGGACATCATCGACGGCATGGCCTCGGGCCTGTCGACGCTGGGCCTCTATCTGGTGATCGTCTTCTTCGCCGCCCAGTTCGTGGCCTTCTTCAACTGGTCGAACCTCGGGGCCATCACGGCGGTCAAGGGCGCCGCCTGGCTGCAGGACACGGGCCTGACCGGCCCGGCGGTGTTCGCCGGCTTCATCCTGATCTGCGCCTTCGTCAATCTGATGATCGGCTCGGCCTCGGCCCAGTGGGCGCTGACCGCCCCGATCTTCGTGCCGATGCTGATGCTGATCGGCTATTCGCCCGAGGTGATCCAGACCGCCTACCGGATCGGCGACTCCACCACCAACATCATCACCCCGATGATGAGCTATTTCGGCCTGATCCTCGCCTGGGCCACCCGCTACGACAAGAATGTCGGCATCGGCACCATGATCGCGATGATGCTGCCGTACTCGATCTTCTTCACCCTGGCGTGGAGCGCCCTGTTCTTCCTCTGGGTGTTCGGGCTGGACTTGCCGGTCGGGCCGGGATCGCCGACCTACTACACGCCGGGCTGAGCCGCGTGGCTCAGTCCAGCGAGCGGACGGCGGCGGGATCCAGCCGGACCCGCACCGTCTCGCCGACCGCCAGCCGGCCGGGGGCGGCCACCAGGGTCGCCCCGGCCTCGCCGGCCGTCAGACGCGCCTCGCTGGTCGCCCCGCCATAAGCCACCGCCGTCACCCGCGCCTCGACCCCGTCCGGATCGAGGGTCAGGGCCTCGGGGCGGAACATCAGGCGGCACGGCCCGTCCGGCCCCGGCGCCTCGAACCGGCCCAGCGGCGTCTCCACCCGGCCGTCCCGACGCTCGCCTGCAATCACCTCGATGTCCCCCAGCAGGCGCGCGGCGTCGAGGGAGACGGGCCGGGCGTAGCAGGCCTCGGGCGATCCGGCCTGGAGCACCTGCCCCCGGTCCATCAGGATCAGATCGTCGGCCATCAGCATGGCGTCGCGGGCGTCGTGGGTAACCACCAGGGCCGCGGCCCCGGCCTCGCGCAGGGCGGCGGCGATGTCCTGCCGCACCTCGCCACGCAGGTGGGCGTCGAGGCTGGAAAAGGGCTCGTCCAGCAGCACCGCCCGCGGGGCCGGGGCCAGCGCCCGGGCGAGGGCGACGCGCTGCTGCTGCCCGCCGGAAAGCTGGTGCGGCCAGTCGCGGCCCCGATCGCCCAGCCCAACCCGCGCCAGCCAGCGCCCGGCGACCTCAAGCCGTTCAGCGCGGGGCCGCCCGGCCAGGCCAAAGGCGACGTTGTCGCGGACGCTCAGATGCGGGAACAAGGCGTGGTCCTGGAACACCAGCCCTATGCGGCGGCGCTCCGGCGGCAGGGCCTCGGCCGGCGAGGCGATCAGGGTGTCGCCGTAGCGGATCTCACCGCCGTCGAGCGGCTCCAGCCCGGCGATCAGCCGCAGCAGGGTGCTCTTGCCGCAGCCCGAGGGGCCCAGCAGGGCGGTGATCCGCCCCGGCGCCAGCGTCAGGCTGACCCCGTCCACCGCGAGGCGCTTGCCGAAGCGGCGGGTCAGTCGGGTGCAGATGAGGCTCTCGGTCGTCACGTCACGGAGTCCCGCCGGGGATCGGCCAGACGCCGGCTAAGCCACATCACGCCGGGCAAGGCCAGCAGGATGATCATCAGCGACGGCGGTCCCGCCTGGGCCAGCCGCTCGTCCTGGGCGTAGTTGGACGCCAGCACCGCCAGGGTGTCGAAGTCGAACGGCCGCAGGATCAGGGTGGCCGGCAGCTCCTTCAGCACATCGACGAAGACGATCAGCAGGGCCCCGAACACGGCCGTGCGCGCCACGGGCAGGCGCACGCCGAAGGCCGCGCCGGTCTCACTGCGGCCCAGAAGCCGGGCGGCCCCGACGAGGCTAGACCCGGCCCGGGCGAGGCCGGCCTCGACCGGCTCCAGCGCCGCCGCGGCCAGCCGCGCGGCATAGGCATAGACCAGCAGGGCCAGGCCCCAGCCAAAGCCGGCCGCCGCCCCCGGCACCACGCTCCACACCACCGCCGCCGGGGCCAGCAGACCGATGGCCATGACGGCGCCGGGCGTGGCGTAGCCGAGGCTGACGCTGCGGGCGACCGGCCCGAGGCGCGGCAGGGTCAGGGCCAGCAGCACGGCCAGCCCCACCGTGGCGACCGCGCCGGCGCCGCCAAGCGTCACGGTGCGCACGGCCGCCTCGGCCAGCCGCCCCCACTGGGGCGAGATCTGCAGCGCCGAAATGGCCAGCCAGGCGGCCGGAACGAGCAGGGCGAGGGCCAGCAGCAGGGTGCAGAACAGGGTCGCGACCAGCGCCGCCGCGCCGGTCAACCGGGCCGGCTGGAACAGGCGTTGCCCGCCCGTTGCCGCAAACCGCCGCCGTCCCCGCGCCGTCCGCTCGATCCAGATCAGCAGGGCCGCGGCCCCCAGCAGCGGCAGGGCGAAGCGCGCCGCCGCCTCGGGCGAGCCATAGACCGACCAGGCCCGCACCACGCCGGTGGTCAGGGTCTGGACGCTGAGGAACTTGACCGCCCCGTAGTCGGCCAGCGTCTCCATCACCGTCAGCGACAGGCCGGCGGCGACGGCCGGCCAGGCCATCGGCAGGGCGACGCGGCTGAAGGCGCGCCACGGCCCGGCCCCGAGCGTCCGCGCCGCCTCGACGGCCTGGGCCGCCTGGCTCTCCAGCGCCGTGCGCAGGGTCAGATAGGTGTAGGGGTAGAAGGCCAGCCCCAGCACGAAGGCCGCGCCCCAGACCGACCTCAGCTGCAGCGGCAGGTCGAAGCCGAATTCGGCCCGCACGAAGGTCCGGACCGGCCCCGTCACATCGAGCAGGTCGGCATAGCCATAGGCCACGGCGAAGGCCGGGGCGGCCAGCGGCAGGGCCAGAGCCCAGCTGAACAGGCCGCGGCCGGGGAAGCGGTGCATGGCGACCAGCCAGGCGGCCAGCGTACCAAGTCCGCCCGAAATCAGCGCCACCAGCCCGACCAGCGCCGCCGTGGTGGCGGCGTAGCGGATCACCTCCCGCGGGGCGATAGCCGCCTCGCCCGGGCCGAGCGCCGCCGCCACGACCCCGCCCAGCGGCAGGAGCAGGGTCAGGGTCACCAGCAGGCCGAGCCAGGTCAGCGGCGAGCCCGACCACTCGGCCAGGGCGCGCCGGATCGGGCCTGCCCGGCCGCCGCTGGCGGTCGCGACGCTTATCGCCAGCCCGCCGCGCTCATCATCGACTGGGCTTCACCCTGACGCGGTCCGTAAAGCGAGACCGCCATCGGGTTGGCCTGGAAGCCGGCGTAGGCGTCCACCGGGGCCGGAGCGGCCACGTCGGGGCTGATCGGGTATTCGAAGTTCATCTGCGCCACGATGGTCTGGGACTCCGGCGTCGACAGGAATTCCAGCAGGCGCACCGCGTTGTCGCGGTTCGGCGCATGGGCGGCGACGCCGCCGCCGGAGACGTTCACATGCGCCCCCTGCCCGTTCAGCGACGGATAGGCCAGGCGCAGCTTGCCGGCCACCTCGCGGTCCGCCGCCTCCTCGCCGTTGCCCATGCGGATGAAGTAGTAGCTGTTGGTCAGGGCGATCTCGCAGACCCCGGCGGCCACCGCACGGATCTGGTCGCGGTCCCCGCCCTCCGGCGGCCGGGCCATGTTGGCGACCACGCCGTCGATCCACTGACGGGCCCGCTCCGGCCCCCAGGCCTCGATCAGGGCGCCGACCAGCGACAGGTTGTAGACGCTCTCCGAAGAGCGGACGCACAGCTTGCCGCGGAAGCGCGGCGAGGCGATCTCCTCGTAGGTGTCGACCTCCTCCGGACGGACGCGGGCCGGGTCATAGGCGACGATACGCGCGCGCCGGGCGAAGCCGAACCACTCGCCGCCCGGGGCGCGCAGATTGGCCGGGATCCGGCTGTTGATCGTCTCCGAGGTGGTGGCCTGCAGCAGGCCGGCCTCCTGGGCTCGCCACAGGGCGCCGGCGTCGGCGGCGACGAAGACATCGGCCGGGCTGGCCTCGCCTTCGGCCCGCAGGCGGGCGATCAGCTGGTCGGCATTGCCCTCCACCACATTGACCCGGATGCCAGTCTGCTCTGTGAAGCGGGCGTAGAGCGCCTCGTCGGCGTCATAGTGGCGCGAGGAGTAGACATTGACCACGCCGCCGTCGGCCGCGGGCGCGGCGCTGTCGCCGGACTGGCCGCAGGCGGCGAGGATCAGGGCGACGGTCGCGACGGCGACGGCGGCGGCGGAGCGGGGCGTGACGAGAGCGCGGATCATGCCGCTGGCCTAGCAGTCCTGAGAACCGCTCGCAACCATCACGCCGTGTCGCAGGCGACGACCGGTGCGGTCAGCCCCAGCAGCGGTTCGAACAGGGTCCGGGCCAGCCAGGCCACCACCGGGGCCGGAACCCCGTCGCCGGTCAGGTGATAGGCGTCCGTGTCGCTGTCGGGCAGCACATAGGCATCGTCCAGGCCCATCAGCCGGGCCGTCTCGCGCGGGGTCAGCAACCGCGAACGCACCTCGCCGCGATCGATGACCAGCAGGGTCTGCCGGCTGGAGCCGCCCGCGGGCGTGCGCAGGCAACCGGCGATGCCGTCGAAGCGGACCTCCGCCCGCTGCACCCGGCCCCCGGCGCCGTCCGGACGGGTCCGCCGATAGACGGTGCCGACGGCGAAGCCGCCGTCCCGCCGCGCCACCTCCACCCGGGCCCGGTGCGCGGGCGCCATCAGGGCCAGCAGGGCCGCGGTGCGCTCGGGACTGCGCCAGCGCGCCGGCGGCAGGTCGCGCTCCAGCAGGTCGGCCAGCGCCGGCCGCGGCGCGGTCGGAGCCGGCAGCCGCCACCAGGCCAGCTGCGCACGCACCTCCGGGGCGAGGCGCGCCGCCGCGCGGACCAGCGCCGGCGAATGCCACGGCCCGTCGGGCTCCGGAGATATCCGTCCGGGTTCCGGCTCGCCCAGCACCCCGACGATGAACAGCCGCGGCCGGCTCTGGGGCAGGAAGGCGTCGGCATTGATGACCAGCGGCCCGAAGCGGTAGCCGGCCCGGGCGAAGGCCTCGCAGATCACCTCGAAGTCGCGGCCGCCGCGCGAGGTGATCGTGCCGCAGACATTCTCCACCACCACCAGCCGCGGGGGCCGGCCGACCTCGGCCAGGCCGGTGACAAGCCGCCAGAAGGCGTGGAAGGCGCCGGATCGCGCCCCGGCGAGCCCGGCCCCCTGCCCCGCCAGCGACAGGTCCTGACAGGGAAAGGAGCCCCACATCAGCTCGGCCTGGCCCGGCAGGTCGCCGGGCGTCAGATCGGCCACATCGCCGACCGTCAGTTCGCCGTCGTCGCCCCAGTTGCGGCGATAGGCGCGCGCCTTGCGCGGATCCAGATCGTTGGCGAACAGGCAGCGCCAGCCAGGGCCCAGACCGGCCCGGACCATGCCCCCGCCGGCGAAGAACTCGTACAGGCCCGGCCGCGCCGGCGCCAGGAGAGGCTCGGGCCGAAGGCGTCGCGGGTCGCTGGAATCAGCCATGCCGCACGCTGACCCGCCGGGCCGCGCCCGTCCAGAGCCCGACCCGGCCGGGGCTCAGCCGCGGAACAGCGCCTGGGGCAGGCCCGGCGTCTCGACCTTCAGGCGGAACAGGCTGCCCGCCAGCGGATGGTCAGCACGGCGCGCCGCGTCCATGCCCAGCCACGCGGTGGTGCAGTAAAGGGTCCTGAGGTCCGGCCCGCAGAAGGCGGCCTTGGTCACCGCCGGCACCGGCAGCGGCAGCACCGGCAGGGCCGTCCCGTCCGGCGCCCAGCGGCCGACGCCCCAGCCATTGAAGAGACCGACATGCAGCACCCCGGCCGTATCGACGCTGGGCCCGTCCGGATACCCCTCCTCCGTCACCGCGAAGCGCCGCTTGCCGCTGAGGCGCCCGTCGGCGTGATCGAAGGCGTAGATCACCTTCTCCAGGGTGTCGTGGTGGTAGAGCGTCCGCCCGTCCGGGCTCATGGCCGGCCCGTTGGTGACGCCGTAGCCGTCATCCATCCGGGTCAGCTCCCCGCCGGCGAAGCGATACAGCGCGCCGGTCTGCACCATCTCGCCATCGTCCATCGAGCCGAACCACAGGGCGCCGTCAGGGCTGATGAAGCCGTCATTGAGCCGGTTGTCGGGGCGGTCGCCTTCGACCGCCTGCACGAGGGTGAAGCGCCCGGTGTCTATATCGAACCGGTGCAGACCGCCCCTGACACCACAGATCAGGGAGCCGTCCGCGGCGGGCAGGGCGAAGCCGATCTGGTCGGGCGCGTCCCAGCTCTGCCGGCTGCCGTCCGCGTGGCCATAGGCGTGCAGGCGGCGGCCCTTGATGTCCACGCTCCAGACCAGGCCGCGCGCGGCGTCCCACACAGGGCCCTCGCCCAGTTCCGCCTTCAGGTCCCAGACCAGTTCGGGGGCGGCGTCAGGCGACAGGTCGGTCATCAGCGGTCTCCAGCTCGGGATTCGGGACGATCTGGCCGTCAGGTTTGCACTGCGGCGTGCGCGCCACCAGCCCGACCAGGCGAATTCGACATCATATTGTCTGACTATTGGGCGGGAGCTACAAGCGGCGCATGACCCGCACATTCCGCTCCAGGGCCTGGTTCGACGACCCGACCAATCCCGACATGACCGCGCTCTATCTGGAGCGGTATCTCAACTATGGCCTGACGCTCGAGGAACTTAGGTCGGGCAAGCCGATCATCGGCATCGCCCAGACCGGCTCGGACCTGTCGCCGTGCAACCGGCATCACCTCGATCTGGCCCAGCGCGTGCGCGAGGGCATCCGCGAGGCGGGCGGCATCGCCCTCGAGTTCCCGGTCCATCCGATCCAGGAGACCGGCAAACGGCCGACCGCCGGGCTGGACCGCAACCTCGCCTATCTCGGGCTCGTCGAGCTGCTGTACGGCTATCCGATCGACGCCGTCGTCCTGACCATCGGCTGCGACAAGACCACACCCGCCTGCCTGATGGCGGCGGCCACCGTCGATATCCCGGCCATCGCCCTGTCGGTCGGGCCGATGCTCAACGGCTGGCTCAAGGGCGAGCGGGTCGGATCCGGCTCGATCATCTGGAGCGCGCGGCAGAAGCTGGCGGCGGGGGAGCTGGACTACGAGGGCTTCATCGAGCTGGTCGCCACCTCGGCCCCCTCGGTCGGCTACTGCAACACCATGGGCACGGCCACGACCATGAACAGCCTGACCGAGGCGCTGGGCATGAGCCTGCCCGGCTCGGCGGCGATCCCGGCCCCCTACCGCGAACGCGGCCAGATGGCCTGGCGCACCGGCAAGCGCATCGTCGAGATGGCCTACGAGGACCTCAAGCCCTCGAAGATCCTGACCCGCCAGGCGTTCGAGAACGCCATCGTGGTCAACTCCGCCATCGGCGGCTCGACCAACGCCCCCATCCACCTGACCGCCCTCGCCCGCCATGTCGGCACCGACCTGCCGCTGCAGGCGTGGGAAGAGGTCGGCCACGACGTGCCGCTGCTGGTCAATCTGCAGCCGGCCGGAAAGTACCTCGGCGAGGACTACCACCAGGCCGGCGGCGTGCCCGCGGTCGTGGCCGAGCTGATGCGTCATGGCCGCATCCACGAGGACGCCCTGACCGTCAACGGCCGGACCATCGGCGACAACTGCCGAAAGGCGGAGATCTTCCTGCCGGACGTGATCCGCACCCATGAGACCGCGCTCGTGAACGACGCCGGCTTCCTGGTGCTGAGCGGCAACCTGTTCACCAGCGCCCTGTTGAAGACCAGCGTCATCAGCCCGGACTTCCGCGCCCGCTACCTGTCCAATCCCGATGATCCGGACGCCTTCGAGGGCCCGGTGGTCGTGTTCGACGGCCCCGAGGACTATCACCACCGGATCGATGACCCGGCCGAGGGCATCACCGACAGCCACATCCTCGTCATGCGCGGCGCAGGCCCCATCGGCCACCCGGGCTCGGCCGAGGTCGTCAACATGCGGCCGCCCGCGTACCTGATCCGGGAAGGCGTGGCCGCCCTGCCCTGTATCGGCGACGGACGGCAGTCGGGCACCTCGGGTTCGCCCTCGATCCTCAACGCCTCGCCGGAAGCGGCGGCCGGCGGGGATCTCGCCCTGCTTCGCAACGGCGACCGGCTGCGGGTCGATCTGAACCGGCGGCGCGTCGACGTGCTTCTCGACGCCGACAAGCTGGCGGCGCGCCGGGCGGCGCTGGAGGCCGCGGGCGGCTACCGCTACCCGGCCAGTCAGACGCCCTGGCAGGAGATTCAGCGCGCCATGGTCGGTCAGCTGGAGACCGGCGCCGTGCTCGAACCGGCCATCAAGTACCACCGCATCGTCGATACCCTCGGGCCGCCGCGCCACAGCCACTGAGGCGGACGGCTCAGGTCCCCGGCTGCACGTAGGGGATGCGGGCGAAGAAGCGGCGCTCGTCGCCCCTCGGATCGAGCGCCACACGGGAGGTCCGGTCGAGGATCATCGTCGCCCGGTCCGGCAGACGGTACTGCGGCCAAGGACCCAGAGACCCCTGCGCCGGCGGGACCCCGTCCCGGGCGAAGGCGATCAGGGTCTCGCCCAGCGCGTCCGCCAGGACCTGGGCGTCGCCGCGCAGGTCTTCGGCGGCATAACCCGAACCGGGCGCGCCGATGTTGTCGAACATCAGCGGGATGTCCGCCGTATGGTAGGCGCCGGCCCGGCCGCTCGGCAGGCGCGCCGGAAGGTCCAGCTGATAGGCCCAGGTCGGCGCGTCCTGGGCGGCCCGCAGCTCCAGCTCGATCAGGGCGGCGCGCCACGACCGGCCGGCGGTGGTGGCGGCGATAAGCACCTGGTCCGGCGACAGGTCGGGCCGCATGCGCCGATAGGCGGCGATCACCGTCTCCGGGGCCACATCGATGCGCAGCTGTTCAGGCGTCAGCCGCTGCGGCAGCGTCTCCCACGTCAGGCCGGCGTTGCGCGGATCATTGCCGAGGAAGGCCAGGGTCTCCTCGACGGTCTGGCCAATGATCATCGGGATGCCTGCCGACTGGGCCGGCGCATCCGGGTAGAAGGGGTGGCGCGGCAGGGCGTCGCCGTCCAGCACCGGCCCGAAATAGACCCCCCCGTAGCCGAGAACCGGATCGGTGCGGCGACCGGCGGCGATCAGGCGCTCGACCGGCAGCGTCCGCACGGCGGCGGCCTGCTCCGGGGTGAGCTCCAGCCCTTCCAGCCAGGTCGTGGCCCGGCGCGTGGCGTTGATCGGCCCCGAGGCGGTGACCTGCTGCCCACTCATGGTCAGGGCGCGGTGGAACAGGCCGGCCGCTCCGGGCATGGCCATGAGCGTGGCGATCTTGGCCCCGCCGCCCGACTGGCCGAACACGGTCACGCAGCCCGGATCGCCGCCGAAGCGGGCGATGTTGTCGCGGATCCAGGTCAGGGCGAGGATCAGGTCCAGCTGGCCGGCGTTGCCGGAGGCTTCGAAGCCGGGGGCCAGCCGCGCCAGAAAGGCGTAGCCCAGCGGCCCGAGGCGGTGGTTCAGGGTCACCACCACCGCGTCGCGCCGGCGCGCCAGCCGGGTTCCTTCGTAAAGCGGATCCGATCCCGAGCCGGTCGCATAGGCGCCGCCGTGGATATAGACGAGCACCGGTCGGCGGCCGTCGTCGAGGCCCGGCGACCAGACGTTGAGAAACAGGCAGTCCTCCGACGTGCCGGCCTGGCTGCCGGCCTGCGGACAGGCGGGACCATAGGCGGTCGCCTCGACCGGCGTGCTCCAGGGCTCCGGCGGTCGCGGCGGGGCGAAGCGGTCGAGGCGCGTGTCGCGTCCGTAGCGAAGGCCGCGAAACACGGCGACCGGCCCGTCCCACGCTCCGACCACCGGCCCTGCCGCGGTCGCCACTCGCGGGGCGGCGCGCGCAGCCCCTGCCCCGGCGAGCATCAGCACCGGAGCGGCGGCGAGCACGGCGCGACGGTTGAGCATGGCGTCCTCCTGTCAAAAAAAAGCCGGCGTCCGTGGACGCCGGCCCTGAAGGTTCAGGAGCAATAGGGAAAATCAGAACCGGTAGCGGGCCCCGAAGTAATACTGACGTCCCGTGTGGTGGTATACGGAGGTGCTCTGACGATCGTCCGCGCCGACCCACTGGTGATTGTACTCGTCGGTCAGGTTGATGGCTTCGAAGTTCAGCTCGATCTGATCGGTCAGTTCGTAGCTCATGGACGCATCGACGTTGAAGGTCTCGAACTTGCCTTCCAGCGCATTGCCGTTCCGGCCAGGCACGTTCTGCAGGTACTCGTCCCGCGCCGAGGCCGACACCCGCGCCGAGAACTTGTCGTCCTCATAGTAGAGGGTGGCATTCCAGGACTCCGGCGACAGGTTGATCAGATTGGCCGTGACGAACGAGGCGCACAGCGCGTCGTTACAGTAATCGATCTCGGACTCCACGCGGGTGTAGTTCATCTGCACACCGGTGTTGGACAGCAAGCCCGGAAGGAACGAGAACGGCTGCTGATAGCTGACCTCAAAGCCCTTGAGCGGCCCGCCTTCCGTATTCTGCGCGCTGGTCAGCTGGAAGATGGTCGTCGGCGAGCAAACCCCGGTGCAGAACTGCGGCGCGAAGGCCGAGGGGTTCAGCGCCGTCAGCTGCTGGTACTCAAGGTCCTGGCGGACGATCTGGATGTAGGAATCAATGTCCTTGTAGAAGTAGGCGAAGGACAGGAGGCTGTCCTCGGCGAAGTACCACTCGATGCTCAGGTCGTAGGTGTTCGCCCGGAACGGTTCGAGGGCCACATTGCCGATGCTGGCGGTGAAGTTCGGCCCGCTGGCGTTCAGACCGGTGACCGGAACGAGGAAGTTGGCGCCGGACAGCGAGTTGTTGATCTGCGGCCGGGCCATGACCTTGGCGGCGCCGAAGCGGACCACCAGATCGTCGCGCGGCTCCAGCGCAAGGTTCAGCGACGGCAGGGTGTCGTCGTACTCATGATCGCCCTGCACGAGCGTGCCGCCGCCGGTCGAGCTGTAGCCCTCGGCATAGACCTGGGTATTGGCCTGGCGGACACCGACATTGCCCCGGAACGGCATGCCGGCGAGCGTCGTGTTGAAATCCGCCTGCAGGTAGTAGGCCAGATCCTCTTCTTCCACGAGTCGGTTGCCGCCACGAGCATTGCCGTTCGTGATGCTGGTCAGACGGAAGTCGCCGCCAGGCACGCCGGTATCGCAGTTGCAGTAGATGTTGAAGAGGGCGGCGATGGCGTTCAGGTCGGGGCGCGCCCAGCTGGTCGGGGTCGCCCCCGAGGTCAGGTTCGACCCGAAGCCGGTCAGGGTGTTCGTGATGCTGGTGAGGGTGGTGCCCACCGGCAGGGCCGGGACCACCGTCTCGTCCGCGCGACGGAACTCGTAGGCCTCGGAGCTGTAGGTCTTGTAGTTCACCCCCGCCTTCAGGGTCAGCCAGTCGTTCACGTCGAACGACAGATCGCCCTGGACCGCTTCGAAGATGTTGTCGACGCCGTTCGGACGGATGCGAATCTCGGAGCGAGGATTGGTGGTGCCAATCTGGCGCCAGCTCCAGCTCGCCGGGTCGGCGACGTTGAAGCCGTAGTTGATCTCCGGCGCGCTGGCGTCGCGACGGAAGTCCCAGCTGTATCCGTCCGTGTCCTGACGATCTATGGTCACCGTCGTCTGGAACGGATTCTCGAAGTTGGACTCCGCCCGCCCGACATAGAAGCGGCCCCGCAGACGATCACTGAAGTCGTGCTCGGCCGTCAGGCTGACCTGCAGGAACTCGGTCTGGAGCTGGTCGAAGCGGCTTTCGGACCGGATGTCGACATTGTCGAACAGACCGTAGACCAGCATGTTGTTCTGGACCTCGGCCTCGCGGACGATGACCTGGGTCTGGCCACCGGCCGCCGCATTGCGGCTGAACGACATGGCCTGGAGGAAGTCCTCCTGGCGGGTCGAGTCGAGCTTCGAGTAGAGGGCGTCGAAGCTGAACAGGGTGGTGTCGGCCGGACGCCACTGGAACGCGCCCGTGACGCCCAGGCGCTCCTGCTCGTGGGTCAGCCGGCCGTAGCGCGGCAGGCGGGGAATGAAGACATTGGCCTGATTGGCGACATTGTAAGGGTCGACGAAGGCCGGGGTGTTGGCCGGACGCGGATTTCCGGTTGAACAGGCGGTCGCCGACGAGCCGTTGGCGCTGCTGTTGCCGGGGTTCTGCGGCGACACACCGAGCGGCGAGCAGAAGCCGCCGGAGGAGCCGTTGCCGACCGCCGGAGCCCAGCGCACCGAGCTGAAGCCCTCTTCGAGAAGGCTGCGCTCGCTGTAGGCGATCGACAGCAGGGCGCCAAATTCGTCGTTCTCGCCGAAGGTGTTGGCCAGCAGCAGGGCGCCGCGCGGGTTCCACTCCTCCGACAGGTCGTTGAAGCCCATCTGCATCGAGGCGGCGATGGTCGGGCCGGACGCCGAATAGTCGAACGGCCGGCTGGCCTGCAGGTCAACGGTGGCCCCGAGCGAGCCTTCCTCGGTCTCGGCCGCGGCCGTCTTGCGCACGCGGATCGAGTTGAACAGCTCGGAGGCGAAGACGTTGAAGTCGAAGCCGCGGCCGCGGTTGGCGCCGCCCGAGGAGTCCGTGCCCCCGGTGGTGGCCTGGGCCTCCATGCCGTTGATGCGGGTGCGGGTGAAGTCCGAGCCGAGGCCGCGCACGGTGATCGAGCGGCCCTCGCCCGCGTCGCGGTCGATGGCGACGCCGGGGATCCGCTGGATCGATTCTGCGAGGTTGAGGTCGGGGAAGTCGGCGATGTCCTCGGCGAGGATGACGTCGACGACGTTGGCGTCACGCCGCTTGGCGTCCAGCGCCGCGCTCAGGCTGGCGCGGAAGCCGGTGATGACGATTTCCTCAACCTCGGTGGCGCCGGGGTCCTGGGCGGCGGCGGCGCCGACGCCGACCGACAGGGCAACCGCCACACCGGAGACGCCGGCGGACAGGATGCGACGAAATTGCCGGGACGTACCCGACCGAAGGGCTTGCGACATGTGCCTCCTCCCAAAGGACAATGGACGCCGGACTTTGCCGGTCTGTGGTATTTTGTTGGAGCCCTGATGGCCCTGATTTGACACCGGTGTCAAACTTGGTCTGTTGTGGCCTGACACCGGTAGCAATAGCGAACCTGAACGAAGATGCGCATTTCGGCAACCCCGTTCCGTCACCTTGTGGTCACATCGGTGGCCGTGAGCCTGTCCGGCGTGACTCTCGCGACACAGTGTTTTGCGCAGGAGCTCGCGCCGCGCCCCCTCGCCTTTCCGGGCGCGGAAGGCGCCGGCCGTCATGCCGAGGGCGGCAGGGGCGGCCGGGTGCTGCGGGTGACCACGCTCGCCGATTCAGGCCCCGGAAGCCTCCGGGCTGCACTGGAGGCGGAGGGCCCCCGGACCATCATCTTTGACGTCGGCGGCACGATCGCCCTCGAAAGCCAGCTGCGCATTCGCGAGGGTCGGGTCACGGTCGCGGGCCAGACGGCGCCGGGCGGGGGAATCACCCTGCGGAACCAGCCCCTGCGCATCAACGCCGGCGACGTGGTGATCCGTCACCTGCGCTCGCGCCTTGGCGACACCAGCGGCGTGGAAGCCGACGCGATCAGCCTGGAGGGCGGCCGCCGCATCATCCTCGATCACATTTCCGCCAGCTGGTCCGTGGACGAGACCCTGTCGCTGGGCAGCCGCTACGATCCGCCCGAGCGCGGCCTCTACGACGTCACGATCCAGTGGTCGATCATCGCCGAGTCCCTCAACCAGTCGGTCCACGCCAAGGGCGACCATGGCTACGGATCGCTCGTGCGCGGCGGCTACGGGGCCCGGTTCAGCTTCGTGCACAATCTCTGGGCCCTGCACCGGGCGCGCATGCCGCGACCGGGCAACTACAATCCCGTCGCCGTCGATCCGGTCGGTCCGCAGATGGAGTTCCGCAACAACGTCTTCTACGGCTGGCGCGGCGACTATTCGGGCTACAACGCCAACGAAAGCACGCGGGCGACCTACGTCTTCATCGGCAACGCCTACATCCCGGGCCCCATGTCGCGACCGCGGTTCGCCTTCCGCGAGTCGAACACCGAGGCCACCGCGTGGTTCGAGGGCAACAGCATGGACGGCGTCGCGCCGGCGGACCCCTGGAGCCTTGTCGACCGGTCTGACCGCCCCGGCTACCGGCTCGATAGCCGGCCCGACTGGGCCGCGCCGGCCGCCCTCTCCGCCCGCGAGGCCGAGGCCGCAGTCCTCGCCCGGGCCGGGGCGCGTCGCGACCCTGTCGACGCACGCATCGTCGCCTTGGTGCAGACCCGTGGCGGCGCGCTGATCGACAGCCAGACCGAGGTGGGCGGCTGGCCGGAGCTGGCCGCCGGCTCGCCCTGGACCGATAGCGACGGCGACGGCCTGCCGGACGACTGGGAACGGGCCCGCGGGCTCGACCCGGCCGATCCGGCCGACGGCGCCCGCGACGCCGACGGCGACGGCTACACGGCGCTGGAAGACTGGCTCAACAGCCTCGTCTGAGAGGCTTCAGCGCGCCATCCAGCCGCCGTCGACGGTCAGGATCGTGCCGTGGACATAGGCCGAGGCGTCCGAGGCGAGGAACACAGCGGCCCCTTTCAGGTCCGACGGATCGCCCCAGCGGCCAGCCGGGATGCGGGCGAGGATGTCGCGGTTGCGGGTCTCGTCCGCCCGCAGCGCCTCGGTGTTGTTGGTGGCGAAATAGCCCGGCGCGATGCCGTTGACGTTGATGCCCTTGCCCGCCCACTCGCAGGCCAGCAGACGCGTCAGGCCGGCGAGGCCGCTCTTCGAGGCGGTATAGGACGGCACCCGGATGCCGCCCTGGAAGCTCAGCATCGAACAGATGTTGATGATCTTGCCGCCGCGGCTGTGGCCCACCCAGGTACGGGCCACAGCCTGGCTGAGGAAGAAGGCGCTCTTCAGGTTGGTGTCGATCACGGCATCCCAGTCGGCCTCGGAGTAGTCGAGGCTGTCGGCGCGGCGGATGATGCCGGCGTTGTTGACGAGGATGTCGATGGCGCTGGCCTGGGCGACCGCCTCGGCCACCACATCGCCGATCGGGGCGGTCGTCGAAAGATCCGCGGAGAGCGCGTGGAACCCGCGCCCGAGGGCAAGCACGGCTTCGGCCGTCTCCGTCGGGGCCGACCGACCGACAGCGATGATGTCGGCGCCCGCCTCGGCCAGTCCCACGGCGATCGCCTGTCCCAGTCCGGTGTTGGCCCCGGTCACGAGGGCGGTGCGGCCGGAAAGGTCAAAGGCGGTCATGAGGGCGGGCTCCGGGAATCTGGCGAACGGTGGGGCGGATATAGCGCCCCGCGCGGATTGCGCCGAGAGGTAACCGGTGTCATGCTTGAAATCAAATCGGGGTGACACGAGCTGAAGATCGCCGCCGGGCTTCGTCCGCCGGCGATGTCCGTGCACCCTGACCCATGTTTCAAAAGACCGCCGGAGAACCGCCATGAAGATCGCGCTCATCAACGAGAACAGCCAGGCCGCCAAGAACGCGACGATCCATGCGGCCCTGACCGCGGTAGCCGAGCCGCTCGGGCACCAGGTGTTCAACTACGGGATGTACACCGCCGAGGACAAAGCCTCGCTGACCTACGTCATGAACGGCCTGCTCGCCGGCATCCTGCTCAACTCGAAGGCGGCCGACTTCGTGGTGACCGGCTGCGGCACGGGCATGGGCTCGATGCTGGCCTGCAACGCCATGCCCGGCGTGTTCTGCGGCCTGGTGATCGACCCCACCGACGCCTTCCTGTTCGCCCAGATCAACGACGGCAACGCCATCTCCATGCCCTACGCCAAGGGCTTCGGCTGGGCCGCCGAACTGAACCTGCAGGACGTCTACCGCAAGCTGTTCGAGGGGGAGCGCGGTCTCGGCTATCCCAAGGAGCGCGCGGAGATCATGGCCCGCAACCGCGGCATCCTGAAGACCCTGAAGCAGGCCACCTGCAAGGACATGCTGACGGTCCTCCAGACGGTCGATCAGGACCTGCTCAAGGCCGCCATCGCCGGCGAGCGCTTCAGCGAGTACTTCTTCGCCAACTCGCAGGACGAGGCGGTCAGCGCCTACATCGAGGGCGTGCTCAAGGGCTGACGCCCGGATCGCCGCGGCGCCGCTGCGAGGCTCAGCTTCGCGGCGGCGCGGTGGAGTCGCGGACCACCAGGGACGGGTCGACCTCGGGCTGCTCAAGGGTCGCCGGATCGAGGCCGCGGAGCCCGGCGGTGAGCTTCTCCGCCGCCATCCGCCCCATGTCGCGGATGGGCAGGCGGACCGTGGTCAGGTTCGGCCACACGCGCGACGCCATCGGCAGGTCGTCGAAGCCGACGATCGACAGGTCGAACGGCACGTCCAGCCCCCTGTCCCGCGCCGCCTTCATGACGCCGATGGCCATCTCGTCATTGCCGGCGAAGATGGCAGTGGGCGGCTGCGGCAGAGCCAGGAGTTCCGCAGCGGCGGCGGCGCCCGTCTCGAAGGTATAGGCGGCCTTGCGCACATAGGCGGGATCCAGCGTCAGCCCATGGGCCGCGAGGCCCTCGGCGAACCCCCTGCCCCGCTCGTGCGACGAGCGGAAGCTCTCCGGACCGGAGATGAAGGCGATGCGCCGGTGTCCCAGCTCGGCCAGATGCCGGGCCGCCCGCGCCGCGCCGCGGCTGTCGTGGGTCACCACCATCCGCTCGGGGGCGTCCAGCGACACCGAGGCGATCCGGACATAGGGCGTCTCGGCCGCCTCGAGGATGGCGATGACCCGCTCGTCCTCGGACACCGAGGGCGGCATGACCACGCCGAACAGCTTCTGCCGCACCACGAAGGCGCGGACATTGTCGAGGAAATCCGGCGCCGCCCGGTTGCACGGGTGCACGACCAGCTCCAGCCCCGAGCCGCGCACCCCGTCAAGGATGCCCTGCTGCATGTTGACGACGTAGTTCGGGCTCGGGTTGTCGTAGATCATCCCGGCCAGGAAGGAGCGGCGGAAGGCGAGGCCCCGGGCCTGCGGGTCCGGGGTGAAGCCCAGCTCGGCGATCACCGCCTCGACCCGGCGCCGGGTCTCCTCGCGCACCGAGGGCGAGGTGTTGATCACCCGCGACACCGTCTTCTTCGACACCCCGGCGATGCGCGCGATGTCGTTGATCGTCGAAGGCTTGCCGCCGGGTCTGCGGGAGTCGCTCAAAACCGTGTTCGTCCTGTCGAGCTTCGTCCCCTAACCGGGAATCGCGGCCGCCGCCACCGTTCAGGTGGTGCGGCGGCTGGCCGGCCGGTCCAGCACCTCGTCGCGCAGCGGCGTCATGAAGCGCAGGTCCCAGTCATCGGGATTGAAGGGCTTGCGCGTCGGCGCCTCCACCGCCGGATAACCGCCGACCTCACGCTCGTTGTCGATGATCTCGCCACGGCCTTCGGCCACCTCGGCGACCAGCAGCAGGTCCCGGCGATCGCGGTCCCACGGACGGGCGCCGACCTTTGACAGCACCGAAACTTCTACATCCCGCGCCGGGATCGGCTCCAGACCCTCCCACCAGACCGGCGGACGACGGGTCTGGATGATGCGCGCTCCGGACGTGGTGTAGCTGCCGAACATGCGCAGCGGCGCGCCGACCTGGTCGACGGCGATGTTGTCGCGCCCGTAGTACTCGAGATCCCCGGCGCCGCCGATCATCAGGAAGGCGAGGTGCTCGGTCGGCGTCGACGGACCAGCGCGCAGCACATTGCCGACAGCCGTCATCTTGCCGACCTCGTACGGCACAGCCCCCCATTCCTCGGACTGAAGGTTGTAGTGGATGGCGCGCGGGCCGCAGTTGTAGATCAGGTTGTTGGCGATGACCCCGTGCACCCCGCCCTTGAACAGCGGATTGCGCTCGTAGTTGTGGGCATAGAGGTTGCCGACGATCAGCAGGCCCGAGACGTTGTCGTGGATCAGCGAGCCCTTGGAGTGCTCGCCCTTGGAGTGGCTGGCGTAGGCCAGGCTCTCGCCGATCAGATTGTTCGAGAAGGTGATATTGTGGCTGGTGCCGGCGCGCCACTCGTCCGGCGTCGAGCCGGTGAAGCGCGGGCCCGAGGCCGACAGGTTCTCGTCGGTCGCCCAGGTCAGGCTGCAATGGTCGATGATGACGTTGCGCGCCCGGACGGTCGCGATCGAGTCCTCGTCCCAACCGCTCATCCAGGTGGCGTCCGCGGCGCCCGGCCGGATCCGGATGTGCTGAATTATGACGTCGTGCGCCGAGACGTCCATGCCGCCGCGGATCAGGGTGATGCCCGGCGACGGCGCGGTCTGGCCGGCGATGGTGATGTAGGGATTGCGAAGCCGCAGGGTCTGCTTCTCAAGGTCAATCACGCCTCCGACCTCAAAGACGATGATGCGGGGCCCCTCGGCCTCGATCGCCTCACGCAGCGAGCCCGGGCCGGAGCCGGCCAGGGTGGTCACCCGCAGGATGCGACCGCCACGTCCGCCCGGCGTCGCCGACGCCCAGCCGAGCGCGCCGGGAAAGGCCGGCAGACCATCGCCGCCCGCTGCCTGGGCCGCCGCGGGCGACCCGCCGAGGACGCCGCCGAAGGCGCCGAGGGCGAGCGGCGCGGCGGCCACGCCCAGCAGGGCGGCGCGACGGGTGGGGACGGCGAGGCTCTCGGTGCGGTTCCGGGTCATTTCAACTCTCCCTGTAACGGTCGGCGCGGGTTTGGAAGGCCCCCGGCTCGGTCTGGTTTGTCCTTGATCGGGACATCATTGACACCGGTTTCCTAACTGCGCAATGTCCGCGGCCAAGGGAGGCGGCGTGAGCCACTTAGAACAACATACATCCGATCCTGCCACGGTCGCGCGCGCCTTCGTCGCCGCGCGGCGCGGCGCGTTTGCGGCTCCGGTCTATCCCGGGGACGCGCCTGCCACGATGGTCGAGGCCTATGTGATCCAGGATGCGGCGATCGCCGCCTGGCCGGACCGTATCGCCGGCTGGAAGCTGGGCCGCGTGCCGCCGCCGCTGGACGAACGCTACGGCGCCGGCCGGCTCGCCGGACCGATCTTCAGCCGCAATGTCTGGCTGGCCGGCCCCGAGCCCACCCCCTTCGGCGCCATCGCCGGCGGCTTCGCCGCGGTCGAGGCCGAGTACATCCTGGAGATCGGCGAGGCGACGCCCGTGCGCCCGGCCAGCGGCGAGCGCTGGAGCGCAGAATCGGTCGCGCCCTATGTCGCGGCCGTGCACATCGGCGTCGAGATCGCCGGCAGCCCGTTCGCCGGGATCAATGACCACGGCCCGGCCGTGACCGCCTCGGACTTCGGCAACAATGCCGGGCTGATCCTCGGCGCCTCGGTCGCAAACTGGCGCGAGCGCCTCGACGACCTGACCTGCCGTGTCGAGATCGATGGCGTCGAGATCGGGACCGGCGGGGCCCGGTCGATCCCCGGCGGCCCGCTAGACTCGCTCGCCTTCCTTCTGAACCTGCTGGAGACGCGGGGCCGCCGGCTTGACGCCGGTCAATTGATCTCGACCGGAGCCGCCACCGGCGTGCACCGGATCGAGATCGGTCAGTCCGCCGTCGCCGATTTCGGCGACGACGGGCGGATCGCCTGTGTCGCCGTACCCGCCGTCGGAGCCGTCGCATGAGCCTGAGCCGCCGCGCCTTCGCCCTCACGGGTCTCGCCGGGGTCGCCGGCGTCGCCGCCTGCGCCCGTCCGGGCGGTGAAAATGCGCCGCTCAAGGCGGCGGACGTGCACCCGTCGGACTACCCGACCGTCACCGCCGTGGGCTGGATCGGCGAGGAGCTGGAGCGCCTGACCGACGGCCGGGTGCGGATCCGGCAGTATCCCTCCGGTCAGCTCGGGTCCGAGGACGACTCCATCGGCCTGACCCGCTTCGAGGCGATCGACATCTGCCGGGTGTCCGTGGCGGCTTTGAACAACGCCTTCCCGCAGACCGTGCTGCTGTCCCTGCCCTACGTCTACCGCTCGACGGAACACATCCGGGCGGTGATCGACGGTCAGATCGGCCACGACCTGCTCAACATCTTCGAGCGCCGCGGTCTGGTGGGGCTCGCCTACTACGACGCCGGGCCGCGCAACCTCTACAACGTGCGCAAGCCCGTGACCGAGCCGGGCCAGCTGCAGGGGCTGAAGATCCGCACGCCCCAGTCCGACGTGTTCCTCGACACCCTGCGGGCCATGGGCGCCAACCCGACGCCGCTGGGCTTCAGCGCCACCTTCTCGTCGCTGCAGACGCACCTGATCGACGGGGCCGAGAACAACTGGCCCAGCTACCAGTCCAGCCGCCAGTTCGAGGTCGCCCGCTATCTCAGCATCACCGAGCACTCCTATCTGCCGGACGCCCTGCTGATCTCGCGCGCCAGCCTGAACCGTCTCGAGGCGCGCGACCGGGACGTCGTGCTCGATGTCGCCCAGCGCTCGGTGCCGATCATGCGCGCGGCGTGGGAGACCCGCCAGGCCGAGGCCCGCGAGGCCGTCGTGGCCGCGGGGGCCCAGGCCGTCGAGGTCGACCGCGAGGCGTTCGCGGCGGCCACCCGCCCGGTGCTCGACAAGTACCTGAGGTCGCCCGAGCTGCGCGCCCTCTATGACCGCATCGCTGCGACGGCCTGAACGGCCGCGCCATAGCCAAACGCCGAGGGAGGGCGTCGATGTCTGAACCCCGCTCAGGAGGCGGTCGCCTGCTCGATCATCTGGCCACGGCCGCGATGATCCTCGCCGCCGTGGCCCTGGTCGTCATGACCCTGGTGCAGGCGTGGCAGGTGTTCGCCCGCTATGTGCTCAATGACAGCCCGGGCTGGACCGAGCCGGTCGCCCTGCTGTTCATGAGCCTGGCGGTGATGTTCGGGTCCGCGGTCGCCGTGCGCCGGGAAACCCACTTCGCCTTCCTGACCCTGCGCGACGCCCTGCCCGGACCGCTGAACACCCTCAGCCGGGTGCTCTCGCGGCTGATCGCGGCGGCGGCCGGCGCGGCCCTGATGATCCTCGGCGGCCAGCTGATGATCGATGAGTGGGCGGTGCCCCTCGCCGGAGCGCAGCTGCCGTCCGGCGTGAAGTTCATCGGCCTGACCCTCGGCGGGGCCATGATCCTGGTCTTCGCGCTCGAGCGGCTGGTGAAGGGCGACTACATCGCCCCGCAGGAGGACTGACAATGGAATTCGTCATTCTGTTCGGCCTGTTCGCCGTCCTGCTCCTGATCGGGGTGCCGGTCGCCTTCTCGCTGCTGACCGCCACCGTCGCCACCGTCATCTATCTGGCCCTGCCGCCCATCGTGGTGTTCCAGCAGATGGGTTCGGACATCACCTCGGTGGCCCTGCTGGCCATCCCCTTGTTCGTCTTCACCGGCGAGCTGATGCTCAAGGGCGGCCTGTCCGATCGGATGATCGCCCTCGCCTCCTCGCTCGTCGGCCATATGCGCGGCGGTCTGGGCCAGGTGTCCGTGGTCGGCTCGACCCTGTTCGGCGGCGTGTCGGGCAGCGCCCTGGCCGACGTCTCGGCCATCGGCGGCACCATGATCCCGCAGATGAAGAAGCGCGGCTATGACGTGGACTATGCGGTCAACGTCACCATCACCGCGGCCCTGGTGGCCCTGCTGGTGCCCCCGTCGCACAACCTGATCCTCTACTCCGCCGCCGCCGGTGGCGGGGTGTCGATCTCCGATCTGTTCGCCGCCGGCATCATCCCGGCCGCCATGCTGGCGATCGCGGTCATGACCACCGCCTATATCGTCGCCCGCCGCCGGGGCTACGCGGCCGAGCCCTTCCCCGGCTTCCAGGCCGTGCTGGTGCGCACCATCGCCGCCATTCCGGGCCTGCTGCTGATCGGCATCATCTTCTTCGGCATCCGCGCCGGCATCTTCACCGCCATCGAGAGCGCCTCGATCGCCGTGGTCTACGCCACGGTCATCACCGGCCTCGTCTATCGCCAGATGTCGTTCAAGGCCTTCAAGGAGGCCTGCCTCGGGGCCGCCCGCACCTCGGGCGCGGTGCTGTTCATCATCGGCGCCGCCGGGGCCTTCGGCTGGCTGATGGCCTATCTGCAGGTGCCGTCGATGATGGTCGAGTTCCTGCAGGGCCTGACCGACAACCGCATCCTGATCCTGCTGATGATCATCGTCGTGCTGCTGATCCTCGGCACCTTCATGGA